>JAJFIO010000125.1 GCA_021774915.1 Alphaproteobacteria bacterium | reverse complement strand
GGCAATTGATGAGATTCTAGCCACCTCGAAGGCCCACCTGCCTAATTTTTCATCGCCGAGAGCATGCATTCAGAGACCGTCTGCTTTGCATGCTGGTCCACAGGAGATCAAATCAACATCACGCTTCTTTGGTCCATTTAGTAGAAGCAAAGGCTTCGTCGAGCGGTGTCTGCGCGATATGGTTGGTGTAATTCGACAGAGTCTTCATACCCACACCCAGAACGACGTCTAAAACCTGTGGCCTTGTATAACCGGCGGCAATAAATTGGTCGAGCACATCCTCGGACGGCCAACCGCGCGTCTGAACGATCTCCTTGGTGAGCTGCCGCAGAGCATCCAGCTTACCATCTGCAATAGGCGCCCCGGACCGCAGCGCCTCCACCACATCGGCAGGTATTTTTTGCCTGGCTGCAATCGCGCTATGGGCGGCAACACAATAAGTGCATTCGTTCTCATAATTGACTGTGAGGAAAATCACCTGACGCTCAGTCGGTGAAAAACTCGTTTGGTCGAATAGTTCACCAACTTTCAAATAAGCTTTCACAAGCGAGGGTGATTCCGCCATGACACCCATCAAATTTGGCACGAAACCCGCGGCCTGCTTCATCCCTTTCAGGGTTTCTTTTGCGCCTTCTGGAGCGGTCTCGATCGTGTGAACCGGAAATTCCATTTTCTTCACCTTTGTTGGCATGATAGTTCAAGATAGGTTGTCCTTTATTGCTTGGAAATCAAGTTTTGATATTCACAATAAGTTTACCGAAATGCCCGCCTTCACCAGCATCATAAATCGCAGAAGACGCCTCTTCAAATGGATATTCCTTGGCGATTACCGGATGAAGTTCATGATTTCCAACAAACCGCATCATCTGCTCAAAACCTTCGCGATGGCCAACGCCGATACCATGGAGATGAGCATTGGTTAGGATCAATTGATAGACCTCAATATCCATTTTCGCTCCTGAAAGATTGCCAATAATGGGAATATGCCCGCCCCGGCGAATGGCTTTAAACGATTGTGGCAGTGTGCCCGTGCCGCCCACTTCCAAAACCATATCCACGCCGCGGCCATTAGTGATATCTTTGGCAATCGCGCCCCATTCGGGCTCATTGAGATAATTGATCGTGTAGTCCGCGCCTAAATCTTTGGCCCGTTCCAATCTTTCATCATTGCTCGATGTGATGATCACCTTCGCGCCCAAGGCTTTAGCAAATTGAAGCGTAAAAAGAGCAACGCCGCCGGTTCCCAACACCAAAACGCACTCCCCGCGCGTGATATGAGAGACTGTGACCAGAGACGTCCAGGCCGTCAGTCCCGCGCAGGGGAAACATGCTGCCTCTTCGTAGGACAAATGCTCGGCAAATTTCACCACGGCGCGCTCGTCATAAACGCCATATTGTCTGAGTACGCCATCGGCTTCCAGTCCTGAAGATACAGAACGCTCATCACCCAGAGCATCCCCCGACATCCATTTTGGAAAAAAGAGAGGCGTCACCCGGTCACCAATTTGAAGTTCAGTAACCCCCTGACCAATATCCACAATTTTACCGGCGCCATCGGATAGCGGAATGATCGGGAGATCGCTGGCCGGAGCAAACACGCCGCGGGCAATGAGGTAATCCCGGAAATTGATAGAAGCGGCTTTTATTTCAACCAAAACTTGACCAGGACCAGGAACGGGCTTTTCCACTTCCACAATTTTGAATTCATCCAAACCAAATTTGGAAAGCTGAATGGCTTTCATCTCTCGTCTCCTTCTCGGAAGTAGTGAACCGGTAAGTTATCAATGGTCTCAGCTCGTGATAAACGCTTTCCGTAGCGTCTTTTGAATGACGAAGACAAATGCTCTTGCCATGGCAAAAAAGCTTGGCAGCGACCGGCATATTGCTATCATGGTTATCCGCGCTTGTTCACTTAAACCACACAAGGTCACATGACAAAAAACTATCAGTTATACGGCGATCCGTTTTCCTATTATTCGGCGAAAGCACTTGCTTATCTCAAATTTAAACAGATTTCCTTTGAGACCATACTCCCGACACCGGAAATCTACAGAGATATTATTATCCCCCGCACCGGCGTTCAGTATATCCCGGTTCTGATATCACCCGATGACATCGCCGTGCAGGATACCACCGAGATTATCGATTTTCTGGAAGAGCGCTTTCCTGAACCTTCAATTTATCCCTCCACGCCATGTCAAAAACTCACTTCCCTTTTGTTCGAACTCTATGGCGATGAATGGCTACTTCTCCCCGCCATGCATTATCGCTGGACCTATAATGAGGACTTCGCCCTCAAAGAATTTGGCCGTATTGCAGCCCCGGATGCGCCGCAAGAGACGCGCCGCAAAATTGGCGAGAAAGGATCCGCCCGGTTTCGCGCCGCCATCCCGGCCTTAGGCATTACCCCGCGCACAGCCCCGGCGATTGAAGCGTGGTATGAAGAGATGCTCGGCCACCTCAATACGCACTTCGCCCTTTATCCCTTTTTGTTGGGCACACGGCCGAGCATGGGCGATTTCGGCTTGTTCGGGCCGCTTTACGCGCATCTTTACCGCGATCCCTGGTCCGGCGACATGATGGAGCGGGTTGCGCCCCATGTTGCGCAATGGGTTCAGCGCATGGACGATCCGGACGGGGCGCAAGGCGCGTTCCTCAGCCATGACAGCGTGCCTGAAACCCTGTTCCCGATTTTGAAGCGGATGTTTGCCGAGCATTTTCCCGTTCTCGCCGAGACGGTCTCGCATCTTGAAACCTGGCTTGAAGCGCATGCCGATCAAGAGATTTCCCGGGCGATTGGCGAACATGTTTTCACCCTCGCCCATGGCTCTGAAACCATTGCGGAAAAGCGCCTTGTCTTCCCTTATGCCCAGTGGATGCTGCAACGGGTGCTGGATTATTATGGCGCGCTGAACCCTTCCCAAAGAGTGACGGTTGATGAATTTTTGAAGGCCGTAGACGGCCAGGAAGCTATGAGGATCGATATCAAACGGCGCGTGATGCGACGCAATAACAAGCTCGTTCCCGCATAAGACTTGGGAAAAACCCTTGAAGGGCTTATCGCCACCCCTTAAGCTTTGCTATACGCAAGTGATGTGCAGGACCTGACCTATCACCCTTAAAAAACGAGGATTATCATGCGAATTCAAACCAGCACAGCCGTGATTAGCGCCCTACTGCTCTCCACCACCCTGGCTTTTGCCAATCCGATGGACGTGCTCACTGGCAACACCCTCCTTGTGGGCGCTTCACCGGACGCGCAAATGAGCGTCTACCCGAATGAAGACGGCACCTATACCGGCACTCTGCCCGATGGTTCCGCCATCGCCGGAAACTGGACTGTCGAAGGGGACACTGTCTGTTTTATCCGCACAAGCCCGAACGCTCAGGCGCCCATCTGCAACGATATGGCCGATGCGGCTGTGGGAGACACTTGGACGGGCACCGGTCTCGAAGGGGCCGAACTCACGCTCACTCTTGTGCAAGGTCGGTAGGCGCCGGGATCCTGACGGGTGCGTCGCGGGTGCGTTACGGGGCCAGGCGTGTTACGCGCCGGGTCTTCGGGTTCTCATGGCCCGGCCAGATTACTCTTTTGCATAAATGCGTGGATAACACGCATCGAGAACAGACTCGCCCGGCGCGAACCACTCTCGATATATCCACTGCCTCCAGGCCACAAACTCAAGCAGGAAAGAAAGACGGCGAAAAGACTCCGGGTGAAGCGCGCCCATACGCCGCCCGTAATCACCTGTGATGCTTCCATCCCAACCCACAAAGAGTGGCGCGGCCTCAAGCCCGGTGATTTTCAACCGGACGAAGCGTTCATTATATTGCCCCCAAGAAGTGGGCAAGACCAAGCCTCTCAATTTTTCCACATATAGTGAGTCGCGAAGCCATGACCGCCGATCTATGAGATTCTTAACTTTCGACTTTGTCATGCTCCGCTCAGCTTTGCTGATTCAATCCGGCTTACTTCATCTGCGTCATACCCGCGCTTGACGCGGGTATCCAGAACAACGAATTCAAGAGGTTGCCGCTCCTGGACCACCGGGTCAAGCCCGGTGGTGACGCCGCGTGGCGTGAAACCCTTAAAAGGCATATGACTCAATTTAAACCGGACGCAGCGTATCAAGTACGCGCATAACGCCAAGAGATATCTCAAAATAAAAAACCCCGAAACACCCCTCAGTCAGAAAATATCTCGTCAAAAAACGTCAGCATCCGCGCCCACGAATCCTCGTCCGCCGTTTTGTTATAGGCCAAAGGCAGGCCAAGGCGTTTGGCGATATCATCCGCCCCCGGATTTGTGAAGGCGTGCGTCACGCCCGGGTAATTGACAATTTCATAGTCGGCGCCCGCGCGGCGCATTTCTTCATCAAATTTCTTAACCTGATCAGGCGGCGCGAAGGGATCATCCGCGCCGTTCAACACCAGGATACGCGCGTTGACTTTGCCCTTCTCGGCCGGGCTTGCCGTCTCCAAAATCCCGTGAAAGCTGACAACACCGCTGAGATCGATGCCCGCCCGCGCCATATGAAGAACCACCGCGCCGCCAAAACAATAACCGATGGCGGCAATTTTACCGGCGTCCACCGTGTTATGATTGCTCACCAGGTCTTTCGCACTGACAAACCGCGCTTCAGCGCGGTTCATATCCGACATGGCGTCTTCCATAAATCCTTGCGCTTCTTCGGGCGCATCCGTCACCTTGCCGGCGCCATACATATCCAAAGCAAAGGCCGTAAACCCAAGTTCCGCCAACATGTCGGCGCGGCAGCGCATCGTGTCTTTAAGGCCCCACCATTCATGCACGATCAAAACCGCCGGGCGTTTTTGCGTCAACGCGGCATCATAGGCCAGATAGCCCGTCAACTCGGTATCGCCCGACGTGTACGCGATCGTCTCTGTCTTGATGTCAGTCATTAAAGCACTCCCTTGAAATTCCTGTAATTCCCTCTATCTACCTACTACTCGAAAGGCGGTGGGACAAGTTTTGAAGATTTATCAAGAACCGTGGGTGCATCAGTGTAAAGTCACAAAACCTACCGAACGGGAGATTACGGCACGATGAAACTCAATGCGGACTTGAAGTTACCAGCCCTTGTCAAAGGTAGCCAGATCCCCTGGGCGCCATCCCCTTTGCCCGGCGTTGACCGACGCATGCTGGAGCGCGACGGCGATGAAGTGGCGCGGGTGACCTCTCTGGTGCGCTATGCGCCGGGCAGTCATTTTAAAAGCCATGTGCATGTCGGCGGAGAAGAATATTTTGTGTTGGAAGGCACGTTCTCCGACGCATCGGGTGATTATCCGGCCGGTACGTATGTGCGTAACCCAGTTGGCTCCAGCCATCGGCCGCATTCAGCGCACGGATGCACCATCTTGGTTAAACTTTATTGGATGCATAAAGAGGATCAAGAACAAGTCCATATCAACACGCATGACCCCCATCTCTGGCAAGACGCTCAATGGCCGGGTATTGAGGAAATACCGCTCCACGCTTTCGAGCAAGAAAAAACATTGCTTTTCAAATTCGGTGCCGGCGCTTCACTGCCTGAGCGGACTGTACCGGGTGGAGAGGAATTTTTCATTCTTCAAGGCGACGCGCAAGACAGCCAAGGAACTTATGGCCCGCAAACCTGGAAACGACAGCCGATAGGAAATGCATCAGAGCTGCACAGCACGAATGGCTGCATCTTACTTTATAAGCAAGGCCACTTGCTCACCCCGCCAAAAGGACCGGATCAAAGCTGAAATGATGTTAGCATCAGCTCACATACCCCTAAACCATCATTCAACGGATTAATCCCAAGGAGGTTCACAGATGAATGCGTATCTTGTTTTGGACATTACCATTCATGATTTCGAAGCATTTAAAGAATACATACGAGAGATACCAGAATTTATAAAGAAGCACCTAGGAAGGTATATTGTTCAAGGCGAAGAGCCAACGATTATGGAAGGAGATTGGAAGCCTGAGAGAATGGTCGTCATAGAGTTTCCTTCGAGAAAAAACGCTCAAAGCTTTTTGCAAGACCCTGATGCGCAGCCCCTCTTTGACATACGCCATAAAACGACAACCAGTAAGCTCGTTTTGGTAGATGGATG
>JAJFIO010000124.1 GCA_021774915.1 Alphaproteobacteria bacterium | reverse complement strand
GAATAAATTCCGGAAAAAGGCGCATTGAAGGTTAGCCGGGCGCCTTTGGCTTTGAGGGCGTCGGTGAGCGCGGCCCAGGTGCAGCCCGCTTCCACCACCACATAGCGGTCTGTGAGGTTGATCTCACCAATAGCGTTCAGTCGGCGCATGTCAACAAGCACGCAAGGGCTCGCCCCCGGACCATAGCCGTTGGTGTAGGACATGCCGCCGCCACGGATGGAAACATTGAAATCATGTGCGGCTGCGGCTTTGACAAGCGCCATGATTTCAGCGCTGCTGGCGGGTTGCACCACACAGTCTGCAACGCCCGCATCCTCCCAATAGAAAATATCGGTTGAATAATAGTGGCGCTCCGCCTCATCCGTAATCACATGGGTCGCGCCGACAATCTGAGCGAATGCGTCTATGGCGCTTCTGTGCGGGGCGGCAGAAGAGGGAACATGGACCATGTTTTTTGTTTTGTCCTTTTGTGGTATCAATTTTTAGGCACCTGATCAGTGTAAAGGGTATTGCGGCGTCAGGGATACAGGTCTGTGTTTCTTGTGACGTTGAAGACGCGCCCTTATGCCTGAAGCATCTTGCCAAATTTAACGGTTCAGTTCAAAAGTGGGAGTGGCATCTATATATGTGCCAACAGGTGGCCTTTTGTCCTGCACCACCTTGGTCTCTTATCGCCTGGCGCGGATAGTCTGGCTTGTTCATCACAGTCTCGAATGAGTGAGGGTATATCAAAGTGGCGTCTCAACTCCTTTTAAATGAAACGACGGATTTTCTGGCCAGTCATCACCGCATGTTGATTGGTGGGGCGTGGGTCGATGCCGCCTCGGGTGAGACAATCGATGTTTTCAATCCGGCTACGGAGGAAATCATTGCTTCCGTTCCGGCTGCCGGGGAAGTTGATATCGACAAAGCGGTGGCGGTGGCGCGCAAAGCGTTTGATACAGGGCCCTGGCCAGCCATGTCTCCGTCCCGGCGCGGCGAACTGCTCTGGGCTCTGGCTGATTTGGTGGAAGATCATGCCGATCTGTTCAATCAAGTAGAAGTGCTGGACAACGGCATGCCGTATAATCCGGCGGGCGCTATGGCAGGGCCGCGCGCTGCTAAAACGCTGCGCTATTATGCCGGCTGGCCGACCAAGATTTCAGGTCTGACGGTGCCGGCCGACACCCCGCCGGGCGCCGATCATCCCGGCGTGACCTATGTACAGCGTGAACCCATTGGTGTTGTCGGACAGATTATTCCATGGAATTTCCCTTTGGGCATGGCGGTGATGAAACTGGGCCCGGCGCTCGCCACGGGCTGCACCATCGTGCTGAAACCGGCGGAATTGACGCCGCTCAGTGCTCTTCTTCTTGGTCAATTGGTGGAGAAGGCGGGTTTTCCCGAAGGCGTTGTCAACATTGTGCCGGGCTATGGAGATCCTGCGGGACAAGCTATCGCCGCGCACCCCGATGTTGATAAAGTGGCCTTTACCGGCTCCACAGCTGTGGGGCGAAAAATCATTCATGCCGCCAGCGGCAATATGAAAAAAGTATCGTTGGAGCTGGGTGGCAAATCGCCTTTCATTATTTTTCCCGACGCCGATTTGGACAAGGCGATCGCGTCGGCGGGACGGCTGGCTTTTTTCCTTCAGGGCCAGAACTGCATGTGCGCGTCGCGGCTGTTCATCCATAACGATATTTATGACCGGGTTGTTGACGGCGTAGCGAAAATCGCTGCCGGTATGACGATCGGCCCTGGTCTGGATCCGGAAACCAATATAGGCCCCCTGATTTCGGCCGCCCAACTTGATCGCGTTCAGGCGTTTGTCGAGTCGGGGTCCCGGGAAGGCGCGACCTTAGTCACCGGCGGCAACAGGCTTGACCGGGCAGGCCATTTCATGGCGCCCGCTATTTTTGCGGACGCCCGGCCCGAAATGAAAATCGTCCGTGAGGAAATCTTCGGCCCTGTGACCTGTGCTCAGCGTTTTGCAGGCGATGATCTTGAGAGTGTGGCGCGGCAGGCCAATGACACGATCTATGGTCTGATCGGCAGTGTGTGGACGCGGGACCTGGAAACCGGACATAAGATGGCAGGTAAGATCCGGGCCGGAACCATCGGGATCAATTATCATGGACCGGCGGATATCAGCGCCCCCTTTGGCGGGTTCAAACAATCTGGCTGGGGGCGTGAGTTTGGCGCTGAAGGGCTAAATCAATATCTGGAATCAAAAACCGTGGTCACGCGATTTTAAGTCCAGTAGAGCTCAAAAAAACCATAGGGAAGGAACAGAAAATGACTGGCAATCTGTTTAAACGAACCACTTTTGTTGTGCCCGACGCTGAAGAGGCGGCGCAATTCTATACGAATGTTTTTGGCTGGACGGTCTATTACGATAATGAATTGCCGGTGGATGCCCGCTTTCCCCCTGCGGCGCCCGATGGCGCTATGGCGCGGTTGATTATTCTGGACACGGCCGGACAAGATCTGGGCCGCCTGGGTCTCTTGCAATATCTGGAGCCGCCCTTTGACACTGCGTTTGAGACCAACCGGACAAAAGTGCGCATGGGCGACACCATTCTGGTGATTGCTTGCGATGATGTGGAAGGTGTGTATGAACGCGCCAAAAAAACGACGGCAAATATTGTGTCGCCGCCGACGGATTGGGAAGTTCCGGCTGCTGATGGCAAAGGGGTGATAAACTTGCGCATCATGTCTATGTTCGACCCCTGGGGCCGCTACATGGAAATCACCCGGATGGGGGGATAACCGCTCCGCACGGTGTGTTTCAGGCTGCGCCTAATTGGTCAACACCAGCGCCAATTTTTTCGGCGTAGTCTTGCAGTGTGGGCAGGTAATTCCGGACCACCTCGCTGCTGGTCATGGCGCTGTCGATATAGCGCATGGCCAAGCAGCCGATGATACCCTGATTGGAGAGGACCGGGACACAGATGGTTGACATTTTCCCTGCCGCCGTGGGACGGGGGGAGCGAAACTCGAAGGCATAGCCGTCCTCTCGGATTTTGCTCAACATGCGGTTCAGCAATTCGCGGTCTCTGGCCATGGCTTGATCCGGATGAACTGATTTGAGACAGGCTGCCAAAATGGTCTTGCGCGATTCATCACTACAGAAGGCCAGATAGCATTTTCCCGAGGCGCTGAGAAATAGCGGCAATATGGTGCCAATGACATAATTTTCGAGCGACATGGCGCTTTCCGAAGATGTGGTGTCGCGGACCAGCATATCGGTGCCGTATATGGTGGACAGAGTGATGGGATAGACGACTTTTTTGCCCAGCTCATGAATGAGAGGCTTGGCCACCTCCATAATCCATTGTGATTCGTCATAGCCACAGCTCAGACGGTGCACCAGGGGGGTCAGCCGGTAGCGGCTATCCTGCTCGTCGCGCTCTAC
>JAJFIO010000123.1 GCA_021774915.1 Alphaproteobacteria bacterium | reverse complement strand
TGATGTCAGCACCGCGTTCAGTCTGTCGGCTGACAGTGATATTGCCAATGCAACCACTGTTCCGCATGTCTCTATCGTTGGGACTGGTGCTGGCGCCGTTGATTATTATGCGGTTACACTGAACAATGCTGGTTCTTCCCTCACACTCGACCTTGATTATGGCAGTGGTTCCGGAGGTTCTTTTGATTCTTATATCACCATTCTTGATTCTTCCGGCACGCAACTCACTTTCAATGATGATTCTGATCCGTCGGACGGTGCTGGCGGGTCGACCAGCTTTCAGGACTCTTTCTTGTCATTTGTCGCCCCGGCGGCCGGGACCTATTATATTGTGGTGGGCGCATATTCGCCTTTTTCGCCTCCTGTAGTAATCCCAGGAGGTGGGACATATGAGCTGCAAGTGTCTGTCGGCGGGGAATTGGGGGTGGAGGGTAATGACACCTTGAGTGGTGGCGCAGGCAGTGATCTCCTGATTGGCGGGGCGGGTGCGGATAGCCTTAATGGCGGTACAAGTTTTGATTATGCCAGCTACGTGCCGAGCGGGGTCGGAGTGAGCGCTTCTTTGACCACGCCGGGCTCCAACACGGGCGATGCGGCGGGTGACAGTTACACCGCCATCGAAGGGCTCAGGGGCTCCAGCTTTAATGACACGCTAGAGGGCAATGGCGGGTCGAATATTCTGATTGGGAGTCAGGGCGACGATATGCTGCGCGGCATGAGCGGCAATGACGCGCTGTGGGGCGGCAGCGGGATTGACACTCTGGTTGGTGGCGCAGGCGCCGACACGTTGAACGGCGGTGGGGGCACTGACACAGCGAGCTACGCGTCCTCGCTGGTCGGCATTACGGCAACCCAAAACTTTAGCTCCTTCAACTCAGGAGATGCGACGGGTGATGCGTTCTCTAATATCGAGAACATGCTGGGCTCGTCCTTTGACGATATTCTGGGCGGCAATGATAGTGCTAACGTCATTGATGGCGGAGCGGGCTCTGGCGCTGACTGGCTGTTCGGCTTTGCGGGTGATGATACGCTGGCGGGCGGCGCGGGTGATGACACGCTGAACGGCGGCTCCGGGGCGGATAGTCTTGACGGCGGCGCGGACTTTGATTTTGCCAGCTATAAATTATTTGGAACGGCCGGTGTGAACACTTCTTTGACCACGCCCGGCTCCAACACGGGTGATGCGGCGGGCGATGCTTACACCTCCATCGAGGGCCTCAAGGGCACTAACTTTAACGACACGCTGGAAGGCGATGGCGTCAGCAATACGCTGTTCGGGCACAAGGGCGATGATATCCTGCTGGGGTTAGGCGGCACTGACAGTCTGGTTGGCGGCGGCGGCGCGGATACATTGGAAGGCGGCCTGGGTAATGATACGCTGAGTGGTAATAATGGCAATGATACCTTTATATATGCTCTGGGCGATGGCGCGGATGTGGTTAACGGTTTTGTTGCCGGGGCTTTGAGCGACGATGTGTTGAATTTGGCGTTAGGAGTCGCGTTTGATAGTTTTGCGGAAGTGCAGGCGGCGGCAAGCCAGGTCGGCCTAGACACGGTGATCGATTTTGGCGGCGGCGACAGCATCACTCTACTTGGCGTGACCGCCACTACTCTCCATGCGGATGATTTCATCTTTGTGTGAATGAATTCCAGTCTATCCTATGGCGTCAATTCCAAGCTTGGCGAGGGGCGCCGTCATGGCGCCGATCTTATCGGCCTCGGCATTGGAGGCATTGCCCAGGGCGGCGCGTTTGGCCACGCCCTGGCAGATGGCGGCCAGGCGGAAAAAACTAAACGCCATATAAAACGGCCAGTCACCAATATCGCTCAGGCCCATTCGGGAACAATAGGCTTGAACATAAGCAGTTTCGGATGGAATACCGGTTTGGTTCAGGTCAAGCCCGGCAAGGCCTTTGATGGACCAGTCCTGGCCGATACGCCATTGCATGCATTGATAGGCCAGATCCGCGATGGGGTGACCCAGCGTCGAGAGTTCCCAATCGAAAACGGCGATGATTTCCGGGCGATCAGTATCGAACATCAGATTATCGAGCCGGTAATCGCCATGGATCAGGGAAACAACGCCATCATCAGGCGGCACATGTTCGGGCAGCCATGTAATGAGTGTTTCCATGGCGTGGATTTGACCAATTTCGGACGCGCGATATTGTTTGATCCAGCGGCCAATTTGCCGCTCAAAATAATTTCCGGGCTTGCCATAATCGGAAAGGCCTGATGTTTCGATGTCAACTTTGTGAATCAATGACAATACGCGGTTCATCTCATCATAAAATTGGCCGCGTTCCTTGGCGCTCAGTTCCGGCAGGGCCGCATCCCAAAAAATCCGCCCTTGCTTGTATTCCATGATATAGAACCAGCTTCCAATGATGGAATCGTCCTGGCACAGATGATATGTTTTCGCCACAGGCACATCGCTGTGCATAAGCGCCTTTTGCACCCGGTATTCCCGGTCCACCGCATGAGCGGACTTTAGCAAGGCCCCCGGAGGTTTGCGGCGCAGCACATATTTGGCTGAATGCGCTTCAAGCAGAAAGGTCGGGTTAGACTGGCCTCCAGCGAATTTGGTGACTTTCTGCAACGGTTTAAAACCGTCAATGTGTTGCTCTAAATAGGTAGAGAGCCGGCCTGTATCAAACGCATGAACCGAAGCGATCATGAGCCGGGTATCTCCAAAGGCGGGTTTTTGCGCAACACCTGCTTGGCCAGCGCCATCATGTGTACCTCATCCGGGCCGTCGGCCAGGCGGATCGTGCGGGCATAAGCCCAGGCGCGCGCCAGGTTGAACTCTTGCGAAACGCCGCCACCCCCATGGATCTGGATAGCCCGGTCAATCACGTTTTGCGCCATGGCCGGTGCGACAATTTTGATCATGGCGATGTTTTCGCGCGCGTCTTTATTGCCGACTTTATCCATTTTGTCGGCGGCAGCTAACGTCAG
>JAJFIO010000122.1 GCA_021774915.1 Alphaproteobacteria bacterium | reverse complement strand
ATGGGTGCGGTTGATGTGGTGGTGACGGACGGGTTCACGGGGAATGTCGCTTTGAAAACCGCCGAGGGCACGGCGCGAATGTTGGCCCACTATATGCGCTCAGCTTTTACCGGATCGGTGCTTTCTCGTTTGGGGGCGTGGATCGCAATGGGGGCGTTCAAAAAACTGAAAGCCCTGATGGACCCAAGCCGCGTCAATGGCGGCGTGTTTTTGGGGTTGAATGGTGTTGTGGTCAAAAGTCATGGGGGCGCCGACGATACCGGCTTTGCCAGTGCGCTTGATCTGGCAGCAGATCTCGCGGTAAGTGAATTCTCAACTAGAATTTCAGAATCTCTGGCCCGGCTCAATGCCAAACTGGAACAGGGCCAAAACGCCGACGAATTGCCGGGTGACGAGGCGGGTGGGGACATGAGCACGGGGGTGGCGGCGCAGCACATATGATTAGATCGGTACTTAAAGGATGCGGAAGTTATCTGCCGGAGAAAGTCATAACGAATGATGATCTGGCTAAGTTTGTGGATACCAGTGATGAGTGGATTTCATCGCGGACCGGAATCAAACAACGCTATATGGCTGCTGAAGGGGAGGTGACCTCGGACCTGGCCCTTCATGCGGCTGTACGGGCGCTGAGCGATGCGGCTATGACGCCTGAAGATATTGACCTGATTGTCGTGGGGACCACGACGCCTGACCGCAGCCTGCCTGCCACAGCAGCTATTCTTCAGGACAAGCTGGGCATTGGCCACGGCGCTGCGTTTGATGTGCAGGCCGTGTGTTCAGGGTTCATCTATGGCTTGGCTGTGGCGGATAATTTCCTGAAAGCGGGACAGCATCGCAATGCCCTTGTGATCGGCGCAGAGACATTGACGCGTCTGCTCGACTGGGAAGACCGCAACACATCTGTGCTGTTTGGCGATGGCGCCGGGGCGGTTGTGCTTGTCGCAGAGGAGAGTGCAGGGACCAATGCCGATCGTGGGGTTCTGTCGACCTATCTGCGATGCGATGGCCGTTTGAACAAGCTTATTACATCGGATGGCGGCATCTCCGAGACCCGGACCACAGGATATATTCGCATGGAAGGCCGGGAGGTCTTCCGCAATGCCGTCACCAATATTGCCGAAGCGATAGAGGTCGCCCTGTCGGATGCAGGCTTAAGCATTGCGGATGTGGATTGGTTCGTGCCGCATCAGGCCAATATCCGAATTCTCACCGCGACGGCCAAAAGGCTTGGAATCCCTGAAGAAAAGGTGATTGTAACTATCGCCGAGCACGGCAATACTTCATCAGCCTCAGTGCCCCTGGCATTCGATACGGCGGTGAAAGACGGGCGCATCAAAAAAGGCGGCTTGGTCCTCTTCGAGGCCATGGGCGGTGGCCTGACCTGGGGGAGCGCCTTGGTGCGTCTTTGAAGACAGGCGGCGCTTTGCTTATATTCCTTGCCGGGCGATCATAGAGATTCCGCTCACCTGCTTGTTTTCTTTGAACTAATTCCGCTCATATATTGACGAATGACGTTGGATCGGCGTACCCTTCCTGCTCTATAGGAAGGGCAGGAATCCATGAGCAAGAACACCGTCACCCGAGCTCAGCTCAGCGAGGCCGTTTATAAGGAAGTAGGCCTGTCACGAAACGAATCTACTCAGTTGGTTGAAACGGTGCTGGAAGAGGTTGCATCCTGTTTGGCGCGGGGGGAAAACGTCAAATTGTCTTCGTTTGGGTCTTTTCTGGTCCGCCAAAAAGGCGGGCGCATGGGCCGTAATCCGAAAACAGGTGAAGCTGTGCCGATAAAGCCGCGTCGCGTCTTGGTATTTCGCCCCTCCAATGTGCTCAAAGATATGGTAAACAATAAGTCCTAGCCGATTCTTTGAACCATAATGTGAGCCCGTTTATGAGCACTCGGAAATCCGCTCAAGCATTCAAGACCATTAGTGAAGTTGCGACTTCGTTAGATGTTCCGCAACATGTCCTGCGTTTCTGGGAGAGCAAGTTTTCTCACGTGAAGCCTATGAAACGGGGTGGAGGGCGTCGCTATTATCGTCCTGATGACGTCGATCTGCTGCGGGGCATTCGCACGCTGCTTTATCATGACGGCTTCACCATCAAGGGCGTTCAAAAGGTTTTTCGGGATCGCGGTGTGCGCTTCGTCATAGACACCGGCCGACCGGGTGGTGAGCGTCCGGTTCTGGCTAAAGAGGTCTCAGGGCAAAAACCGCTCAACTATGATGAAGTGGAGACCGGACCCACACCCAAGCATGAGAGTGCACCGGGACTCAACGGCGGAGACCAGTCTTTGAGCGCTAACCAACAGAACAGGCTCCGCGACGTTCTGACGGAATTGTTGGAGTTAAAGAATCTCGTCGAGGCCACGCGCGGCGCAGAAACGCTGACACGGTCTTCCGGCAAAACGTAATCGTCCTATCATTTGTCATTTCTTGCTTTTCTTCCCACAGGTGAAATGCGTTGCCCTGAGTGCGGGGCGCGTTTATAGTGCGACCGTCTTTAAACCTTGTGCACATATCACGAGGCTTGAGGTACTCATCTGGAGAACGGAGCGTAGCGCAGTCTGGTAGCGCACTTGACTGGGGGTCAAGGGGTCGTGGGTTCGAATCCCGCCGCTCCGACCATTGCTGATTCTAAGGCAGTGGCCGTAATGCACCATTCGAAAAGCAAGTTCCGGCGTGGCCGGGGTGGGAATCGGTCGTCAGGTCGTGCACTTGATTTCTGGCTGCGCTTTGTGTGTGCTACGCAAGCACAGTGGCAACGCGTCATTATAATCAGTCTACTGAATACATCTCTGGCGGACTGACATATGTCGATATGTCAGGAATGAGGGGAGTGACATGGGCCCTCCATGTTCCTTTGGGTTAATGCCGGGTGATCGTGACGTGTTTTAAGGCGCTACCCGATTGTTCGGCATAGAAGCTCAGAAAAATCGCCAAATCACCCAGGGTGTAATTGTTGGGAATAGTGAGATCAGCCTGTCCTTTATCGAAAATGGCTGACACTCTTGTGGCAGTCATGGGCGTGCGAGTTGGGAGTTGTGAGGGGGTGCGCATGAGGGTGCTCCTTTGGGTTTGATCTTCTTGTCTGGCAGCCTGAGGGCCCAGGCTTATCACTGCAATCATCAGGCCAAAAACAACCTCAAGGCGCATTTAGGGCTGGCGATTTGTGACCCATTTTGAAACAATGCGCCTCTATGGAGATGTGGGTGCGGTGCGTGGGGGAGTTAAGCGTCATCTTAAACTGCTTAAGAACATTCGCGATCTGTGCGGTGGCGCTGCTTGTGTGCATACCGGAAACAGCTATAGGGAGCGCATGGACCCAGAAAAAGGGCGACGGTCTGATCATCACATCCTTCTCCTATGATGTGGCGACTAAACTTTTCAACACTGATGGAGGGCTTGAGCGCAGCCCCAAATTTGAAAAACTCGAAGCCAATATTTACGCTGAATACGGAGTGGTGGACTGGTTTACGGTGCTTTTGTTGCCAGGATACCAGCGGGTCGCCACTGGCTTCAGCGGCGCACGGCGCGCTGAGGGAGGATTGAATAACACAGGGGTTGGCGGTCGCTTGCGGCTATTCCGAAAGGGACGCCATGTGGTATCGGTTGAGGCAACTTATTTTTTGCCGGGCGGGATCAAAACGAATGAGACCACTGTGTTGTCGAGAGGGAATGGAGATCTGGAACTCCGGGCGCTTTATGGTTTGTCGCGTGACTTCAAGATTTTTTCCCACACAATTTCCACGTTTTGGGACTTACAACTAGGCTATCGCCAACGAGACGGTGCGCCGGCCAATGAATATCGCGCGGATTTCACCTTTGGTCTTCGCCCCTTTGAGCGTTGGCAGGTCCTCGCCCAGTCATTCAATATCATCAGCGACGGTGCGGGCAAGCAGACTGAGAAGGCAGTTTTTCCTGCATTCAACCTGAATAAGGCGCAGCTGTCGGGCGTTCACGATATCTCAGAGCGGTTTTCGATCCAGATAGGTGGATATCGGACACTATCAGGACGCAGCATTATTCAGGAAACTGCGGCCTTCGGCGCCATCTGGGTGCGATTTTGAGCAATGGTCCTTCCTACTGACTGAAACCCCAAGTTTTTCAAAAAGTTGGAGCGAAAGGGCCTTAAGTTCCGTTTAATTTCGCTCCGTCACTTGATATGATCCATTTTGGTGAACTTAAAATCACCCCGCAGCAAAGGTCCTTGAAGGAGCATGTCGATATTTAGCAAGCGTGTCGCCTATACCGTGGTCGGAATTGCGGCACTGGTCGTAACGGCCTATGTCTACCAGTCACGCAATGGGGCTGAATCCGCGAAATCGCCATGGGCGGGACGCGCTGCTACGCCTGTTGTGGTGGCGCCCGTGGTGATGGACGAATTTGTCGATTCCATCGAAGCCCTAGGAACCGCCCTTGCTAATGAAGCCATCATCGTTAAATCCAAGATCACAGAATCCGTGGTCCGCGTGAATTTCGATGATGGTCAAATGGTTGAAAAGGGCGATGTGCTTATCGAACTGATGGATGTTGAGGCTCGCGCGGATCTGGATGAAGCGCGCTCCACACTGCGCGAAGCTGAGAAGCAATATGACCGAGCGGCCAATCTGGTGAAGCGGGGTAGCGCCACACAATCCAGCTTGGATACGGCTTTGTCGGACCAGGAGCGCGCTGCGGCGCGCGTGTCGGCGCTTGAGGCGCGTCTGGAGGATCATAGGATCGTGGCGCCTTTTGCAGGCGTCCTTGGCCTTCGCATGGTCAGCCCGGGAACCGTGGTCGGTCCTGGAGATGAAATCACCACTCTTGACGATGTCTCCATTATCAAGCTTGATTTTTCCGTACCCGAAACATTTTTAGGCGCCCTGAATACTGGTTTGGATGTGACGGCACGGGCCGCTGCGTATCCTGATCGGGCATTTAATGGGCAGATCACAGCAATTGATGCCCGGGTCGATCCGATAACGCGGGCGATTAAAGTGCGTGCTGAATTGTCTAATTCTAGTGGTTTTTTAAAACCCGGCATGTTGCTGACCACCACCATCCTGAAAAACCGCCGTCAGTCCATGAAGATTCCGGAAACGGCATTGGTTCCTGTTCTCAAGGATGTCTTCGTCTTCGTGGTGAAAAAGGGCGAGCGCGGCACGAGTGTTGAGCGCAAAGCCATCACCATAGGTGCCCGGCGTATTGGCGATATCGAGGTGCTGTCCGGTCTGAAAGTGGGCGAGCAGGTCGTTGTCGAAGGGACCAATCTCATACGGCCGGGTTCGGCGGTTCATGTCGTCGGAGACGAAGAAGAAAAGAGCGCGCCTGAAATGGCCAAACGAAAACCCTGGCAGTCCTGATAATCCGGCAGATCCCGCCGATACTGCCGATGCCGGGTATGAGGGAAGTGACATGATTTTATCGGATGTCTCGGTCAAGCGGCCGGTTTTTGCGACAGTCCTCAGTATCGTGCTCGTGGCCTTCGGCGCCATTTCCTTCACGCGCCTGCCGCTCAAGGAATTGCCGAGTACGGATACGCCCGTCATTGCCGTCAGCACGGCCTATACCGGCGCATCGGCTGAAGTTGTGGAAACGCGGATCACCCGCGTGGTCGAAGACCAGATTGCCGGGATTGAAGGCATTGACCACATCTCCTCGACCTCCAAAAACGGTCAGTCAAGCATCTCGATCTTTTTTGAACTGGACCGCGATCTGGATGCGGCCGCCAGCGATGTGCGAGATGCCGTGGCCCGGATGGGCGGTCGGTTGCCGCAAGGGGTGGATACGCCGCGGGTCATGAAGATGGACGCCGACGCGTTTGCGATCATGTGGTACACGCTGGGTTCGAATTCCATGGATATCATGGAACTCACTGATTATGCGGTACGTAATATCATTGACCGCCTGGCGGTGATCGATGGCGTTGGGCAGGTTCAGGGAGGCAACGGAACCATTTATTCCATGCGCATCTGGCTTGACCGCGTGGCCATGGCGGCACGGGGGTTAACGGTCACGGATGTCCAGCAAGCCCTGCAATCTCAAAACGTTGAATTGCCTGCAGGCAGTATAGAATCTGAAGCCCGTGATATTCCCGTGCGTATCGCCAAGAGTTATTCCACGGTGGATGATTTTCGCGAACTGCTGGTCCTGGAGGGCGCGGACGGGCACCTGATCCGTCTGGGCGAGATAGCCAAGATTGAAATTGCCCCGCGAGAGCGGCGGATCATGTTCCGTGGAAATGGCGTCAACCAGCTTGGCATTGGGATTGTCAAGCAATCCACCGCGAATGAGCTGGACGTGGCGCGGGGCGTCAAGGCGGAAATTGAGGAAATCCGAAAAATCCTGCCTGAAGGGATGGAAATCCATACCAGTTTTGATGGCACCATATTTGTCGAAAAAGCGGTTGAGGAAGTATACAAGACCGTTGTCATTGCGACACTGTTTGTGATCCTTGTGATTTATGGATTTTTGGGATCTTTTCGGGCGGCTCTGGTGCCGGCTGTCGTGGTTCCTGTTTGCCTGATCGGTACCTTTGGCGTTCTCTATATGCTGGGTTATTCAATCAATATGATGACCCTGCTGGCGCTCGTCCTGTGCATCGGTCTGGTGGTGGATGATTCCATTGTGGTTCTGGAAAATGTGCAGCGCCGTATTGAGGCCGGTGAGCCGCCCGTGGTGGCGTCCTATCGCGGCGCGCGGCAGGTGGCTTTTGCGGTCATCGCCACCACGCTGGTTCTGGTTGCGGTGTTTTCTCCCCTGATTTTTGTCGAAGGGTTTATCGGGCGTTTGTTCGGTGAACTCGGCGCGACCATTTCAGCGGCCGTGATTATCTCTAGCCTGGTGGCGCTCTCCCTCTCACCGATGATGTGTTCGAAATTACTCAGCGCCGAAAAGGTCAATGCGGCGAAGAATTCATTCATTTCCCGTCATACAGACCGGATTCGGGAGAAATATGTGATGCTCCTGAAGCGGATCATTCCTCATCCGATCATCAGCATCATGGCATTGGCGGGAGTCTTTGTTCTCATCGGTGTTCTGTGGCAGGTGGTGCCCAAGGAACTGGCGCCTAGGGAAGACCGCGGTGTGATCAATGCACAGGTGACGGCGGCGGAAGGCACGAGCTTCGATTATATGGTCGCCAAAATGGGTGAGGTTGAAAAAATGCTCATGGCCTATGTGGAAAATGGTGAGGCGGCCCTTATCGCCGTACGGGTGCCCGGTGGCTGGGGGCAGAATCGGGATTATCATACCGGCCGCGGCTCGCTTATGCTGACTGACTGGAGTGAGCGGGATCGCAACGGGCTTGATATCGCCGATGAGATCAGTGGAAAGCTGGCCCAGATTCCAGGCCTGTTTGGTTTTGCCTTTATGAATCAGGGCATGGCGGGGCAAAGGGGTGCATCGGTGCAGATGGTCATCACCGGTCCGGATTATCAAAAAGTGGCAGAATGGGCTGAAATCATTGCGGCCAAGGCGCGGCAAAATCCGGGCCTGACCCGTGTGGACACGGATTACAAGCCGACCAAGCCAAAACTCGATCTGGTGATCGACCGGGAGCGGGCGGCGGCTTTGGGCGTATCGGTTCAGGCGGTGGGTGAAACGCTGGAAACCATGCTGGGATCCCGGCGTATTACAACGTATACGGATCGAGGGCGGGAATACGATGTCGTCATACAGGGGCGCGAAGAGGATCGGCGCGAACCCAATGACCTTACAAATATATTTGTGCGGGCCAGTAAGGGATTCCGGGGTCCGCTAATTCCGCTCTCCAACCTTGTGACCGTAAAGGAAATCGCGGATGTGGGGGCGCGCAAGAGGTGGAATCGCCTTCAGTCGGTTATGCTGTCGGCAAGCTTAAATCCTGGTTATTCCATGGGCGAAGCCTTGGATTTTTTGGACACTGTGGTTGCCGTTGATCTGGCTAATGAACCGAAAGTTGACTATAGCGGTGAATCCAAGAGATTTTTAGAACAGGGGAGTGCGCTTCAGTTTGCCTTTGCATTTGCGCTTCTTCTCGTCTTTTTGGTTCTGGCAGCCCAGTTTGAAAGTTTCGTACACCCCTTTATCATTATGCTGACGGTGCCGGTGGCGATTGCCGGTGCGCTGTTGGGCCTCTATGTCATTGGAAGCAGTCTCAATGTCTATAGTCAGATCGGCATGGTCATTCTGATTGGTATCGCAGCTAAAAACGGCATTTTGATTGTGGAGTTTGCCAATCAATTGCGTGATCAGGGCATGGAGTTTATGGATGCGTTAATCGAGTCTTCCCGGACGCGCTTTCGCCCCATTGTGATGACGGGGCTGTCAACGGCAGCCGGAGCGATCCCGCTCATTCTGACCACTGGACCGGGGGCGGGCAGTCGAACCACCATCGGGATTGTGATTTTTCTGGGCGTCATGGTTGCGACTGTTTTGACCCTGTTTATTGTGCCCGTGTTCTATTCGCTTCTGGCGCGCCATACCGGCTCGCCGGGGCGGATCGCTAAAATGCTTACCGATTATGAGATCAGCGAACCCAAAGGGGCCTCTGCCGCACCGGCTGAGTGAGTTTTTAGGCTGAACGCAGGGGCAATTCCGTGCGGTAGTTTACGCGCTTGAGGGCAAAACTTGATTTGATGCTGGACACACCGGGAACGCGCGTCAGCCGTTCCTGCAGGAAGCGTTCATAAGCCGCGAGATCGGAAACCACAACGCGCAGGTGATAATCCGCATCGCCGCTCATGAGGTAGCCTTCCATCACTTCCGGCCATTGCCGGATGGCTGCCTCAAACCGCTCCAGATAGTCCCCAATCTGGCGTTCCAGACTGACCTGTACGAAGACATTGACGGTCAAACCAACGCTGGCCGGCTCCAGCAGAGTGACATAGCGGCTGATGATATTTTCTTCTTCCAGTCGGCGCACCCGCCTGAGACAGGGGCTCGGTGACAGTCCTACAGCTTCAGCCAGATCCACATTGCTGATCCGTGCATCGGCTTGCAGTGTCTCAAGGATTTTCAAATCTATCTTATCAAGCTCCATAATTGGCATAATATGCCAATATCTATGGAAAAACAATTTAAAATTGCCAATTATCTAGCTTAATGAGAAATTATTGAAATAAACGAAAGGGTCGAGTCTGCTACATTACACCTCCCTGTGCGGCGAATGCCGGGCGATATTTTGGGAGCAGTGGAATGGCTTTGGCGAAACCTGTGGAACCGGTCGAAACAGCAGCGTTTACCCGTGAGAATGTGAAAGCGCTTGAATGCCTGGAATCTCAGGTGCGGTGGCTGTCTACATGGATGATCCACAATGCCAACACGCTGCGCCCCAGCCGGGATGGATTAAAGGTAGGAGGGCACCAGGCATCGTGCGCGTCGATGACCACATTGATGTCGGCGCTTTATTTTCATGTGTTGCTGCCGCGTGACCGGGTGGCGGTCAAGCCACATGCCAGTCCGGTTTTTCATGCAATTCAGTATTTGCTGGGTCATCAGTCCAAAGAGCAATTACAGCGCTTTCGCGCATTGGGTGGGGCGCAGTCGTATCCGTCTCGAACGAAAGACCAAGACGATGTTGATTTTTCCACAGGTTCGGTTGGGATGGGAGTCGCGCTGACGGCCTTTGCTTCTCTAGTGCAGGACTATCTAGTATCCAAGGGCGCGATTCGAGAACAAGATATGGGGCGTATGATTGCGCTTCTTGGGGATGCGGAGCTTGATGAGGGTAATATTTACGAGGCGCTAATTGAATCTTACAAGCATCGGGCGCGAAATGTCTGGTGGATTGTCGATTACAACCGGCAAAGCCTCGACGCCATTACCAGCGAGCGCATGTTCACCCGCTTTGATGATATTTTCGGCGCGGCAAAATGGGATGTGGTGACACTGAAATACGGCAAAGCCCAAGAGGCCGCCTTCGCCCGGCCAGGCGGGGAGGCGTTGCGGGATTGGATCGCTAACTGCCCGAATGCACTTTATGCCGCGCTGACTTTTAAGGGCGGTGAAGCGTGGCGCGCTCAATTGCTGGGCGATATCGGCTCCGTGTCTGGTGT
>JAJFIO010000121.1 GCA_021774915.1 Alphaproteobacteria bacterium | reverse complement strand
CGCCGCCCGCGCGGGCGCAGAGGCGGTCGGCGAAACAATCGCCGGGATGCGAAGACAGATGATAATACCGGCTCATCAAATGAGGTGCAGGTAGCAGAGAATGGCTCTGCGCCAACTAATGAGTCGGACGCGGTGAAGACGGCCCTGAATGGTGATGACCAGGCTACAGTTCCTTCATCGCATGAAGAAGTTTCTCACGCCGGTCAGAACGTAGAGAGTGCTGTGATCGTAGCGCCCCCACTAGAAAAACCGCACTTCCACGAACCCGCTTCCGAATCTCTATCTGCCCCGGTGGATACCCCCAATGATGCGGCGGGATTATCCCCGGTCTCTGTGACTGAAAGTGCTCAGACGCAGGCCATTCAGGACAGCAAACCGAAGAAAAGTGGCTGGTGGAAGCGTTGAATTCAGGCGCGTGATGCCGTCTGAGTGTTTTCAAGAGAAACTTACCAGTTTTATTTGAGAGCAATGTCTATGCACAGGTTCGATATCTTAAAGCGTTTTTGTAACGCTTTAAGATGCTCGCCATTTTTTCAGCCGTTCGATCGCTTCGGTGATATCGCTTTCTTTTCCCGCATAGGAAAACCGCACACGGGCGGTCCGGGCTCCAGTATCAAAATCAGTTCCCGGCGTTGCGGCAACACCGATCTCATCCAGCATGCGATAGCAGAAACTTTCAGAATCACTCGTAATGTGGGAAATATCTGCATACAGATAAAAAGCGCCATCCGCCGGGGCAAAAGCATCAAACCCCGCTTTGGGCAATCCGCTCAACAATAGATCCCGATTGCGGGCGTACACGGCGACATATTCATCCAGTTCCGCACGCGCATCCATGGCAGCCAGCGCCGCAAATTGAGAGACTGTTGGCGACGCAATATATAAATTTTGATCAAGCCTCTGAAATGATCGTTCCATATTTTCAGGCACCACCAACCACCCGATGCGCCAGCCGGTCATGGAATAATATTTTGAAAAAGAGTTAACCACGATCACATTGGAGTCAAATTCGAGAGCAGAATGAGATTTATGACCATAAGTAATGCCGTGATAGATCTCATCAGATATAAACGGAATGTCATAAGCGCCGCACAGGTGAACCAGAGATTCAAGCCCAGTTTTTGAGAGCATGGACCCTGTGGGATTGGCCGGGCTGGCTACCAGAAGACCATCCAGTCCCTTAGGGGACCCCTCATGCATGTTCTTGCTCACTTGTTCAATGGTGAGTTGATAATCACTGTCGGCTGACGTGGGGATGATGACCGGTACGCAATCCAATGCATTCAGCAAATTGGGGTAGGCTGGATAATATGGCGCGCCGAGGCCGACACGGGCGCCGCTGTCAAAGAGCGCCAAGAACGACAGGACAAAACCGGCGGAAGAGCCAGAAGTGATTATGATCCGTGATGGAGCAATATCGAGGCCATAGAAATCTCCATAATGCCTGGCAATCCTTTCTCTCAGCTGAGGAAGCCCAAGGGGCTTATACCCCATCGTATCGGTAGCGAGGGCGTGTTTTGCCGCCTCGAGGACCGGCTCAGGGGCGGGGGTTCCCGGCTGGCCTGCTTCCATATGAATAATATCGTGGCCTTGCCGCTCCAGGGCGTTGGCGCGGTTGAAGATGTCCATGACCAGAAAAGGGGCAATTTCAGAACGTTTAGACGGTTTCATCAGTCATTTAACCTTAATTCACGCAGGAGTTCCGCCGGGTCATAGCACATTCGGCCAATTCATTCAGCGTTCAGATTCAGCGCTTTATAATCATTTCCCTGTGAACAGCGACAGGCACTGATTGACGAAAGCATGGCGGCCCCCTACCTTTTCAACGGAATACCTCGCATGGACCGTTTGTAAAGATTGATGTTAATCTTTCACAGCCTGAACAATTGATAATTTTGCTCATAAATTCAGGCCATAAGGCATAGAGTATCGTGGTCAGATTATCGTTTTTTCGCCTCACCAGTATTGTCGTAACCGGGATTTTGTTGATCCTTGGCGGGATTAGCCAAGCGGCGGCCCAGGCGTCAGGCATACGCGACACCGAAATCGAGTTATACCTCCGGAAATATGCCGACCCCTTGCTGAAATCCGCTGGAATTCCTCCAGAGACAGTGCCCATTTACATCCTCTCCGATCCATCGATCAACGCCTTCGTCACCCGAGGCTCGTCAATGTATATCCATACCGGCCTTTTGGTTGAAGCTGACCGGCCGGGTCAGGTGGAAGGGGTTATTGCCCACGAAATCGGTCATATTGCCGGAGGCCATGTCGCGCGCATGGGTGATGCTTTTGCGTCTGCAAGCACCCCCATTCTGGTCACCATGGGATTGGGGCTTCTGGCAATGATCGCCGGCTCTCCTGATGCCGGTATGGCCATCATTTCGAGTGGCCAGCATATTGCTGAACGCACCATCCTGCGTCATAGCCGAATTCAGGAATCCTCCGCCGATCAGGCCGCGGTCACTTATCTCGATCGCATCGGACAATCGGGGCTCGGCCTTGTGGAAATGACCGAAAAATTTCGCCATATGGAGGTCTTGAGCGCACGCAACCAAAACCCTTATGTTCGCACGCACCCCCTTTCTAGCGACCGAATCGCGTCACTGACAAACCGGGTGATCGAATCTCCTTACGCCAATGTCCCGGATAGCCCTGAAGACCTCTTTGCGTTCAAAATGATTCAGGCCAAACTTCATGGTTTTATGAATAAACCAGAAATTACGTTCCGCCTCCATCCGGAAAGTGACAGAAGCCTGCCTTCTCTTTATGCCCGCGCCATAGCGCATTACCGAATACCGAATATTGATAAAGCCGTCGCTGACGTCGAAAATCTTCTCGCCATTCAACCGAACAACCCCTATTTTTATGAGCTTATGGGTCAAATTCTTTTTGAGTATGGGCGCACGGAGGAATCTATTCCCTTTCATCAAAAATCTGTTGATCTTCTGCCCTCAGCGCCGTTGTTTCGCCTTAACCTTGCCCAGTCAATGCTTGCGACAGAAAAAACGCACTATGCCGGGGATGCTGTTAAGCATTTGGAAAAAACCATTCAAGTGGAAAAGGGCAATGCTTATGCATGGCATTTACTAGCTATCGCTTATGCCCGGGGAAACGAAGTTGGCAAAGCCGACCTAGCCACCGCTGAGCGCTATTTTTATAATCGCCGCTTGCCCCAGGCGGCGCAATTCGCTATGCGCGCAAGAAAAGATCTGGAAAAAGGAACGCCGCAATGGCAACGGGCGAATGACATTATTCAGATTGCCACAGCCGAAGTTGGAAAACGTTAATCCCCTTCTGAATCATTTAATTTACTCACTCAAAAGACAATAGGCCCCCACTATGCTTATGCCTACCACCTTAGCCCGCTTGAGATTCAGCCTCATTGCACTGTTCAGCCTTCTCCTTCTTATCTTAGAGCCCGCTCAAACATTTGCTGCTGATGAACAAATTGATGAGGCTGAGCAAAAGGCGATCGAAGCCAT
>JAJFIO010000013.1 GCA_021774915.1 Alphaproteobacteria bacterium | reverse complement strand
GGGGAAGAAGACACTGACAGTCAGGATCAGACTACCAATGACGGGATGACCGGTCTCGAACAGGGAGTCGATGCCGGTCATGATGGAATATTCCGTGGTGAAGAAGTAGAAACTGTTCACCGTGATGGCCGGGGCATAAAGACCAATACTGATCATCCCGAAGGAGATGATCAGTAAGACGCTGATAAATGCGGCCATGATCGGCGAGGGGCGAGCAATGATCGAATTGTCCCGATTCGTCATAAGTTCCACCTTGGCTTCGATGAGGAATCATCTAAGGCGGATCTGTGGCCTTTTCATGGCGGCTTTGGATTATTTTGAAAGGATGCGGGGTAACGCTTCTCTTGCCTTACCCCGTTTTCCACGAGCGTGTGAGGGGGAAATTCGTGGCTACAAATCGATAGGTGTCGCGGACCAGCGCCTCTAGACCACAATTGACTTCTATGGCCTGTCCGGCCCAGCTTTGGGCGGTCTCTTCCCACTCCATAAAATAGGAGCGTAAGCTGTCACGGGTTTCGCGTATGCACTGAATCTTCTCTTTGGACGATTTAACTAAAATGAGGATGTCGCCAGTGTCGGCTTCCAATGATTTGAAGCAGGAATTATATTCACTCAAGGGGACTGAGATTAGCGTTAGTATACGGTCGACATCATCGGAGAGGCTTTTGTCGTCGCTCATCTTGGAGCGTGTTTTTTTCAGCTTTACGGCTACCAATTTTATCTTGTTGAAATGTTCTTTCAAAGCTTCGATATAACTCAGCTCATCCGTGAGCTGCGAAATGATGTCGATCACCATTTTTCGTTTATTCTTACCCAGTTTCATGGCTTCGGCAATTTTATCTATGCCTTCCTGAGCGCGCTTTTTGGTGTCGGGATCTTCTGCGAGTTTGATCAGCAGGGCATTATCGATGGAGCCGCCCTGCTCACCGGTAATCCACTGCGCCAGGGCCACGGTCAGGCGAATCTCGACAAGTTGTCTGTGATGATCCTCAACGGACCAAGAGGCGGTGCCATTGAGGACTTCGTTCGGAATGGAGTCACCCGGTCTGATGCGCTTTACGAATTTCAGGCTGGATGTGACGAGATTTAATAGATTGCTATCATTGGAATCCGGTTCCAGACCAAAGTTTGCCCGAATGGCGTTCAGCGTGAGGGCCGCAATATTCTCGCCCATCTGAACATAAAAATGTGGGTCTTTCGTCCCTACTGCATAGGAGAAACAGGCGCCTTCCGCCTCAAACAATTTATGTTCAAAGTTGAACTCTGTGTTGGAAATGTTACTCAACGAATGACGCCCGAAATTAATAGAATCATAAAACTATTTCTTTGCCAGTGCCGAAAGGATGCGATTTAGGTATACTTTTAACTTACCTTGGTGAAGGATTTGATAAAATGTGGTTGTACAGTCATAGGCTGTAGGAAATGAGAAGACCAAGCCTTTTTTGCTAAATCACATTGATAGTGGTGTATAAGGTTATGATAATTAAAGAAAAAAAATTTCTATCCTTGGTTTTGCTAAGTTTGATTTTCATCCAGGGCTGTGCGTCTACGGGAATGTTTGGGCGTCGGTCCCTGCTGGCGGATTCAGCCCTGGCTGGTGATCTGCCTTCGTCAGCGCGCACATCTGCCATCCAGGCGATGGAGACGGTGCTGGGTTCAGAAGGCAATGCGGCGGTGACATGGCGCAGCGAGACATCTGCGGACTGGGGCATCGTGCGGCCCGGTATGGCCTCGATCATGGGTTTGACGGAAGGGCGCACGAGACTTGGTGTCCCTGCGGGACTTTATGCGGATGCCCCGTTGGAAACGGCGCTAGGGGAATATGATCTGGCGAGGAATGCGAATGTCCGGCTCGGGCCGTTCACCACAACTAAAAAGCTGACAACTCTTGCATCCGGGACTCATATCCGCGCGCTGGGACGTGAGAATGTGGGGGATTGGATTCTCGCGGCGCGCGACGATGTGGTGCTCGGGTATATTTATGGGCCGTTACTGAAAAAAAGTTCCGGTGGTGATCTGGTTTTGGCGGGGGGGCCGTCTGTGGTGCCGACCTATTGCCGCGCCTTTTCGCATGAAATTCATTTGGCTGATGGCCGTCAAGAGAACTTGGAAGGGGTTGCCTGCCGTGATGCGGTTGGCCAGTGGCGTCTCGCCCCCAAAGCGTGAGCGATATAATCTCTAAACTTCGCCTTCACATGACTCGACGATGGCAGCGATGAAAAGTTCCGGGGCTGTTAGTTCAAGATCCTGGCCGTGCCAGCTCAACCAGTCGGTGAAGAGCGACGCGACTTCATCGCTCCGCATATCCATCGTACAATTTTCCAACCAGACAATGGATTCAAAATCATTATAGATGGAAAGCGTCAGGAACCATTGATCTAAGAGACCCTGGACGTAGATATCCCGGAAATCCTCGCTCATCTCCATATAATCATCTCCCGTATTGTAGGAGAAGATGGATTCTGCCGCCGCAGGCGTCACCAGCAGTACGGTACTTGTGAGAAAGGCGATCAGGTGTTTTTTCATAACTTACAGGTTTTTTCCATCACACGTGAGAAGTCTTTGATACCGCATAAATACAAAGAAGGGCAGGCTTAATCCAGCACTGCCCTCCCATAAATGAACTGATGGCCAAACGGCTGCCTTATTCGGCCGCCGTTTGGATCTTTTGAGCGCTTTCGCCTGATTCCAGCGGAATGGCATCAAGAACCCAGCCCTTCACATTCCGTCGTGCTGGACTTGGAATCGCATAGGCGACCTTGCCTGCATTGCGTGCTATTTCATCGGAGTCGATGCGCCAGCCGCGCCCTTCCCATTCCTTGATGAACTCTCTGTATTTGCTCACGCATAGATCGGAAGGCACCAGGATTTCCTTGGTGTTGGTGCGCGGCGTCAATACGGGCCGCAGATTGAGCAGGACATCGCGATCCTGCATCACCACGAATTCATTGCGCTCAGTAAAGGCTTCATCATTCTCAGCCTCGGTCATGAAGTTCCGCATATTGATGAGGAAAAGGCTCGTTTGCCCTTCATGGATCGGGGCTTCATAGAGATATTGATGAATAGAGATTTTCGGAGTTGGATGAATATAAGTCCACACGCTGGCGGGGCCGACATGGCCAGTGCCAACCTCCACTACAGCAGCTTCATGGCGGCCGGAAACCTCACGCATTTTTTCATTGGTAAGTGGCGGGGCGGGCGGACTGTTATAAAACCCTACGCCCCATTCACTATCAACAAACCGCAACTCCGGCACATGGTGATCACCATCGCCTGACGTCGCGATATGCGTCGTATGAACGAACTCATTATGCGCGGGGTCAATACCATTTTCGATAGACCGCTTATAGTCGAAATCAAAGACATAATGTTGGATGGTAAAGGCCCAGCCCTCCTGGTTCCATTCGGGAATTTCCATGATCGGAGGTCGTTCGTCTTCCGGCAGATCGCCTAAAAATGCGAACACTAATCCATAGCGTTCTTCCACCGGGTAGGCGTCGACGTGGGCCCGGCTCGGAATTTTTGCGTCGGGGCCAAGCGAGGGGATGCGCGTGCACTGGCCTTCGCCATTGAATGTCCATCCATGATAAGGACATTCAACGCAATCACCTTTAACTTTGCCTGTGCTAAGCGAGGCGCCACGATGAACGCACACGTCACTCAGGCACTGAGCCTTGCCGGCGCTATCCCGAAACAGCACGACATCCTGCCCGAGCATGGACCGTTTAACCGGTTTATCTGTGATCTCATCACTTTGGGCTGCGGGGTACCAGAAATTAATAAACATCCAAAGTCTCCGAACTTGTTATGGATAGGAATTTGCCTCATATACGAAGTAAACACTAGAATGGTTCAACTTTAATTTATATGACAAACTGGTTTGTATTGTTGATTTATATCAATTTGCCGTTACATCATCCCGGCAGAGTGAAAGAGAAGGAAAAGTCCTTTTTTTCAGGGCATTATTCAAGGCATGCCCAGTGGGGAAGACATGTTCTGGCCATAGAGTGGCACTGTAATAACCGCCACTCAGGCCGGTGTTCTGTTTATGCTAAGCGGGATTGTGCCGAGAATGGCTATGTTACCTTGAATAATTTGGCGGAGAAGCGTATGTGCGCTGACATCAATATTATAGGTTTTCGAAAATTTCTCTCTCTCTTAAAATGTGAGTAAAAGCGTGCAAACTGATAGCGAAACCGGCAAAAATCTTCCTACTACTGGTGATGTGGAGTCGGTAGTGATCCGCTTTGCGGGGGACTCAGGCGATGGCATTCAATTGCTGGGCGCACAGTTCACAACATCCACGGCCCTGGCCGGGAGCGGTCTGTCGACGTTTCCCGATTTTCCAGCAGAAATTCGAGCACCCCTTGGCACCACATTTGGGGTTTCAGCCTATCAAATCAAATTCGGCGCGCGCAAAATTTTCACATCCGGCGACCAGCCTGATGTGCTGGTGGCGCTCAATCCCGCGGCGCTTAAAGTCAATGTGGGACTTCTTCTAGAGGGAAGCCTGATCGTTGTTGATACGGGGACTTTCGTTGAGCGCAATTTCAAAAAGGCTCATATTGAGGCTGATCCACTGGAAGATGGCTCTCTCGCTAAATTCCAGGTCTTAAAAATTGATATTTCGCGGTTGACCATGGAGGCGGTGAAAGAGTTTGGGCTTGGCAACAAAGATGCTTTGAGGAGCAAAAATCTTTGGGCGCTCGGGCTTATGCTGTGGATGTTCGATCATGACCGCGCCCCGATCATTGAATGGCTGAACCGAAAATTTGCTAAGAACGAAAACATTAGAGACGCCAATATCGCCGCGCTGAATGCCGGGCATGCGTTTGGCGAAACTTCCGAACTGTCCGGTGATATGCGGCGTTATACTGTTGGTGCGGCGTCCTTAGAGCCGGGGCTCTATCGGACGGTCACGGGAGCCCAGGCGCTTTCCTGGGGTCTGGCGGCGGCCGGGCAATTGGCGAAAACGCCGCTCGTATTTTGTTCCTATCCCATCACGCCAGCCTCACCAATACTGCATCTGCTGGCGCAAATGAAGGAATTCGATATCGTCACGTTTCAGGCCGAAGATGAAATCGCGGCCGTATGTGCAGCCCTCGGGGCTTCTTACGCCGGATCAATTGGGGTGACATCGAGTTCGGGGCCGGGCATAGCCCTCAAAGGCGAGGCCATGGGGCTGGCCATTTCCACAGAATTGCCACTGGTTATTGTGAACTCCCAGCGCGGCGGACCTTCGACGGGTTTGCCGACCAAAACCGAACAATCGGATCTCTATCAGGCGGTCTATGGCCGCAATGGCGATGCGCCGATGCCGGTTTTGGCCACGCGCTCACCAGGCGATTGCTTTTTCATTGCTGTGGAAGCGGTGCGGCTCGCGATAAAATATATGACCCCGGTGATGATCTTGACGGACGGCTATATCGGCAACGCGGCCGAGCCGTGGAAGCTGCCTGATTTCAATGCATTGGACCCCATTGCGGTTCCGCATGTAGCGGCGCGTCCCTCCGGCGCCGAACCGTTTAATCCATCCGTGCGCGATCCCGAAACCCTGGCCAGGGTGTGGGCAAAACCCGGCACAAAGGGGCTCGAGCATCGGATCGGCGGCATTGAGAAATCCCATGAGACGGGCCACATCTCCTATGATCCGGCGAACCATCAAAAAATGACTCAGGTTAGGCGCGATAAAATTGCAGGCATTGCCAAAGATATTCCACCTCAGGAGGTTGATTTTGGCGAGGAGAGTGGGCGACTGGCGGTGATCGGTTGGGGATCGACCTACGGCCCGATCGCACGGGCCGTTCGCATTGCCCGATCCGAAGGTCATGATGTGAGTCACATCCACCTGACTTATATCAATCCGTTTCCGGAGAATCTGGGTGAACTCTTGAGCAGGTTTGATCGGATCCTGGTGCCTGAAATGAATATGGGGCAGCTCATTACGGTGCTACGGGATCATTTTCTTTTACAGGCAATTTCTCTTTGTAAAGTGTCAGGGCAGCCTTTCAAGATTTCAGAGATCATAGAGGCCATTCATGGCCAATTAAGTCTTCAAGCGGCGGAGTAAAGGATTAGAACCCATGAATGTACAAACGCCGGCAGAGAAACTGACGCTTAAGGATTTTTCGACGGATCAGGAAGTGCGCTGGTGCCCCGGGTGCGGAGATTATGCAATCCTGAAATGCATGCAGCGGACTTTGCCGCAAATGGGGGTGTCACGCGAAAACACGGTGTTTGTTTCCGGGATCGGGTGCGCTGCGCGGTTTCCCTATTACATGGAAACCTATGGCTTTCATACCATTCATGGCCGGGCGCCGGCGATTGCCACAGGCGTGAAGCTCGCCAATCCGGAACTTGATGTGTGGGTTGTTACCGGTGACGGCGATGCGCTGTCGATCGGCGGCAATCACCTCATGCACGCCCTGCGCCGGAATGTCGATCTCAATATTCTGCTGTTCAATAACGAGATCTATGGTCTGACAAAAGGTCAGTACTCACCCACATCCCATCCGGGCACGCGCTCGCCCTCCACCCCTTACGGTTCGGTGGATAGTCCGCTGAACCCGTGCCGTTTTGCTTTGGGATCAGGGGCGCGGTTTGTGGCGCGCACTGTCGATACGGCGCAAAAACACATGCCGGAAATATTCACCCGTGCGCATGCGCATCAGGGGGCTTCCTTTGTCGAGATTTTTCAAAACTGCATTGTGTATAACGATGGTGTGTTTTCCGATTTTACCGATAAGCCGGTGGCTGCCGATGCGCAGCTTCTCGCTGTTCATGGCGAGCCTTTGATTTTCGGCAAGGAAAAAAATAAAGGCCTGCGCCTCAAGCCCGGAACGCTCGCTCTGGAAGTGGTGACCATTGGAGAGGAAGGCGTCAGCGTCGAGGACATATTGGTGCATGACCAGACCAGCGAGACCATGGCTTTCATATTGACCAAACTGTCACCGCCTGATTTTCCCATGGTGCTTGGCGTGATTTATGAAGATCCTGCCTCAAGCTATGAGCGCGACGTATACAGACAATATGAATCCGTACGCAAGGAAAGAGGAACGCCCGACTTTAATGCGTTCCTGGCAAAAGGCGATACCTGGCGGGTGAGCTGAATATCGCGGCTCCGTTCAATCCGTCACTCCCGCCCCTAATCGCCATCCTCGTGCTTGACGCGAGAGAAGAGGGTTTCACGCCGGAGCAGGGCGTTTTCCCTGCATCGAAGTGCCCCTTAGCCTTCGCGAAAGATGCGCAATTCAATCGTGCCGACGAGGTGACCTTCCACCGTAAAACGCGTGAAGCGGCCCACTTCCAGAAAAGTTCCTTCAGCGTTTTCAAATTCCCCCCAGCCGCCGACAATCAGGCCGCGACCATCGGCGCGCGGTCCGGCCGTTGTGGTGATGGTCATGTCTCCCACCCAATCTGTACCGGTATCGGCGACATGCTGAAACATCGGTGCGCCTGCGCCGGTATGTTCATTCTGATGCAGAAAAAAACCACCGCGTCCCGGAATGACCAGAGTCCATTCCGTCTCCCAGGTCATATCTTGCTCTAGACCCTGGTCTGACTCCGTCGGCTCTGGGAAAACTTCCAATTCGCTGGTAAATCCCACCACGACCCCCTCAGCGTTTCTGAGTTTTGTCAGTAGCGCCAGGCCATTTTTTATATGAGGTTCGTCGAATGTAGGAATACCCGGCGGCCCCGCAACAAGTCCGATCCGGCCGCCATGTGTCATGGCGACGCCATGGGCGGGCAGATCAATAAAGAACGATTCAATCGTTTCACTCGGGCTCGTTTGTTCCGTCGTGATCGTCGTCGATTCCTTAGTAAAGAACTGCGTTCCCACCACGCCAATCCCGGCGCCTGCGATAAGAGCGATGATAAGACCTGCCTTATGCGCCATTGTCCCGGTTTTCCTGAAAATTACTTTGACTGAATATCGTCAGGCGAGTGTGCCGAATTTATGAGGAAATGACAACAGAGCGTCAGATTAAGATTACCCGATACATAACCCCTAGAACGGTTCGCCAATAGTAAAGGCAAGGTCGCGCTGTTGCTCTGTTCGGCCATTGCGAATGAGTTTATAGTGCGCCGTGTAGACGCCTTCCGGCCAGCCGCTTTCCGGGCGTTTTTTTCCGATATAGCTGAAAAATTGAGCCTTGTGTGAGCCGGTATGAGCCTCGCTGTTGTGAGCCAGTTCAAGGCCTTGCGGATCGGTGAGGGAGAGTTCCTGAACGTCATCCGGGCGTAAGCCAAAAATACGGACAAAATAAATCAGCATGGGCGTGTCGGTGTCAAAGTTAAGATCAGAATACTGACCACGTTCAATCGCCATATTGTCCGGAATGTCAGTGGCGATGCCCTGATTGAGAATCCCTGTGGGGGTGTAATTCAAAAAGGCGCGCGCCCCTATGGTCCAATGAGATTGAGCTGTGACATTGCATCCCTCCAGCGTGGTTGCGCCGGTAAAAGGATCAATGGTGTTGCCATTATGGCGCACTTCAAAATGGAGGTGCGTAAACTCGCTGGCGCCTGAAAGCCCGACCGAAGCGATGGGCATGCCCGCCTTTACCATTTGGCCGCGTGAAACTCTGATGCTATTTTGCTTCAGATGGCAATATTG
>JAJFIO010000120.1 GCA_021774915.1 Alphaproteobacteria bacterium | reverse complement strand
TAAAGCGAAATCGTCTGAAACTTTGCCCTTGGGCGCGCCGAAGACCGGCATGGACAACAGTCCCACAGCGCCCGCCACCCGGCGGCAATAGCCGAGCAGCTCCTCCAGGCTCGGCGCGCATAAAGGTCCCTTGGCGTCCATCTCCATGCCTTCGATCAGCATGAGGAATTCTTGGCGCGGCAGATCAAACCGTTTCAGTGCGATGGCAAGCGCTTGTGCGGTGGGTTTTTCCGGGCAGCCCTGATAGATCCTGTCGATCTCCACGCGCCAGTCATCCAGCGCTTTCAGTTTTTCTTTGCGTGATCCCGGCTCATCGGCGATATCGTCGATTTCCCGGCAAAAGGCATAGATGGCGTACATGGCGTCGCGCCGCTCTTTTGGCAGAATCCGCATGCCAAGTCCAAACGAGGTGCCAGATTGGATCACCACAGTTTTGGCGTGGGCGAGGGCTTTGGCGTCAGCAGTGGTGTCCAAGCTTCTGCGTCTTGCTTGGAAAAACCCGGCGGCTATCCCGCCGGCACCGGCAAGTGCAAAATCGGCCTTGGAGAGAGCCACGCGGATGGCCAAGGGATCGTCTGCCTTTAGCCGTCTTGTGAGACGCCGGGCGAGACGCACGATCACTGCCGATTCCATGGTCAGACGCCGATTGCTTAAAACCCCCGGAAGAGAACCAGCGATCTCGTTCATATCATCAACTCGTTTCAGTACGTGATCGAGCACGATTCTCATGCCGGGCTTTAGGCAAGGACTATCCAAGTCGGCTGCTCTGACGTGTTCTGCGGTCATCAAGTCTTCCGGGATATAGACCCTGTCTAATTCGCGGTAATCATCGCCGCAATCTTGTATATGGTTGATGATCTGAAGAACTGTGCAAAGAGCATCTGATTGCAGATAGCCACTTGAGTCTTCACCATGGAGATCGAGTAGAAACCGGCCCACCGGATTGGCCGAAAGTTCGCAATAGTCCAGCAGTTCCCGCCAATCGGCATAACGGGATTTGACCGCATCTTGCCGAAACGCGGCCAGCAAATCGAGAGCATGTTGCGGGGTAACGCCGGTGGATCTCAAGCTGAGACGCAGGAGGTGCGCCTTTTCATAGCCCGCTTCTAAAGGCGTATTACCTTTAAGAGCGTCTTCCAGTCCGTTCAGCCGGTTGATTTTATCTTGTGGGTCAAGCGCCTTATTGTCGGCGATATCGTCGGCGGCGCGGGCGAAGGCATAGAACGCCGCTACATGGGGGCGCAAAGCTGCGGGAAGGAGGAATGAGCCCACGGGAAAGTTCTCATCCCCCGCCCCCTTGCCCGACGGCGTTTCCGGCCCCGGCGGGTTAAGCGCGCGGGCTTCCCTTTCGGTTGCGCCCGGTTGTGTCACTGACGACATTCCTCAGATTTCCTGCATGGCCATTTACCCCCTGTTATTAATGCCTCAATCTAAAGATCATGAGCTCTAATCACAATAACCTTGGCACCAGGATTTCTGACGTCATTGGCTGAGGGCCACCAGGCTTGCAATCCTCGCAATCTAGCGCCGCGTTGCAATTGGCCGGAAATTTCCCTTTGTCAGCGCCTTGACATAAGTAATGGGAAAGAAAAGCATGCTCTTCGGATGAGTGACAGGCGGAAACTTTCCATGATCTGGCGCGGCATTTAATCTTCCATTTACCGACAGTTAGGCGCTGAATTAGAATATGGATGAGACCCTTCCGTTCCTTTTCGCAATTTATCCGTTGCTGCTGACCAGCGCTGCGTTCTATTGGCTGATGCGTTCACAGCATCGAAGCTGGGCTAGTTGGACGATGCGGGCCTTGGCGTGCGGTAGCGTGGTTGTCTTTGCATTTCTAGCGGCCCCATGGGCCTTCACAAGCTATTACCTGCGCTATGCCGCGCTTGGCCTATTCGCCGTCTTCGTTGGTATCTCCTACAGGAGAATGAAGCAGCGTGCTTTTCGCGCGCCCGCGCAGAGCGCCGGAAATTTGCTTTTCTCGGCGTTATTCTTATTTCTGTTTACTGGTCTTGGCAGCCTGGCTATTGCATCGCATTACCCTCTGGGGCAAACGCTAAGTTTGTCTTTTCCTCTCGCCTCGGGCACATATTACGTTCTCCAAGGCGGCGCTAATATAGTCACGAACCCGTTTCATACACTGGCTGGCGGCAAGCTGGCGCTGGACATCGTTAAGCTGAATTCGTTTGGGAATCGGGCCAGCGGCATTGCGCCGCGCGTGTTGGACGCCTACGAAATCTTTGGTGAGAAGCTCTACAGTCCATGCTCGGGAAGTGTTATGAAGGTTCGCAATACTCTGCCAGATAACCCTCCTGGAAACCCCGATACAGAAAATCCGGAAGGTAATTACATCGTGTTGAGCTGCGTTGAGGGGGAAGTCTTGATGGGCCACCTAAAGCGAGGCGGTATTGAAGTGTCTCAAGGGGAATCCGTAACCGCGGGGCAGCTGATCGCTAACATCGGTAATTCAGGGAATTCACTTGAGCCTCACTTGCATATTGAGGCGAGGAAAAATGGTGCGGAAGTAGGGCTTGTGTTTAATGGGCGGGCATTGTCGGCCAACAGTTTGGTAACCGGCAGGTAAGGCATGAGGATGCGTTGAATGATGATGGTCATCTGGATCATGGTTTTATGCGCGCTCGGCGCTTGGGTGTATCTGCTTGCTTGGCGCGGCGGGTTTTGGCGCGCCGATCAGCGCCTGACGCCGCAAAAATCCCTTGCCGACTGGCCCAGCGTGGTGGCGGTGATCCCGGCGCGCAACGAAGGGCAAGTGATTGGCCGGGTGATCGGCTCCCACATGGGCATACGCTATCCCGGGACTTACCGGGTTATTCTCGTGGACGACCTCAGCGAGGATGGCACCGCCGATTGCGCGCGGGCAGCAGCGGCGTCAGGCGCGGCGTATGAACTCATTGTCACCACCGCGCCGCCTTTGGAAGAAGGGTGGACGGGCAAATTGTGGGCGCTCAACCATGGGCTCGGGTTGGCCAAAGAGATCATGCCCGATGCCGATTACATTCTCTTCACCGATGCCGATATTTTGTACGAGCCTGAGACGCTTCAACACCTCGTGGCCAAGGCGGAAGAGGAAAATCTCAGTCTGGTCTCGCTGATGGCGCTTCTTGATGCGCGCGGGCTATGGGGCGGCCTGCTGATTCCCGCCTTTATTTTCTTTTTTCAAAAACTTTATCCATTTTCTTTAGTGAATGACCCGGCACACAGGATGGCGGGCGCGGCGGGGGGCTCAATGCTGATGCGCGCTAAAGCGCTGGAGGCGGTAGGCGGCGTGGCGCCCATAAAAGGCACGTTAATCGACGATTGCGCCTTGGCTCGGGCGATCCAGCAAGACCCGCCGGTGCGCCGCATCTGGCTGGGTCTCACCCGATCGGTGGTCTCTCTGCGCGATAACCGAAAACTGTCAAGCATATGGGACATGGTTGCCCGCACCGCCTATACGCAATTAAACCATTCACCTGTTTTGCTTGCTGGCAGCCTTATCGGGATGGTCATGCTATATCTGGCGGGCCCTCTGGCTTTAGTAACGTGGCCGCTGCATGGGCAAACATCATTGGCTATGCTCGGCGGTGTCGTTTGGCTGATGATGGCTGTGGCCTATGGGCCGACGGTGAGATTCTATCGTCGCCCTTTCTGGCAGGTCTTGGGCTTGCCACTGGCGGCGGGGTTTTATGCGGCCATGACGCTGGCCTCGGCTTTGCGTCACTGGCGGGGCGGGGGCGCGCGCTGGAAAGGCCGCAGCTATCAAGCAGCGGGTGGGTGAGAGTCCCTTGTGACGAGGGGGCGCTTCAAAAGCCCTTCCGTTTCAAACCATTTCAGCTGATCACCGAGAGATGATTTCACCGGGCGTAATTTCAAGCCCAGCGCGGTGACAGCTTTGGCATTGTCAAATCTGATGCGGCGGCGCGCCAGACGCACGCCGGTGAGCGGCGCTGTGGGCGGGCGATGGGTGACATGGGTAGCGATCCACTCAGTGAGGCCCCCGGCCATTAAGGCCACGCCATAAGGCACGCGGAGCCGGGGCATGGGCGCGCCCGTAAGGTCATGCAGAAGCGCCAGCAACTCCTTCATCCACATATTTTCGTTTCCGAGAATATACCGCTCTCCCGCAAGGCCCTTCTCGCGGGCATGGATCATCCCGGCGGCGACATCTCGCACGTCGATGAAATTCAGGAGGCAGGTGAGGGTGGCGGGCGTGGCGCCGTTCACCAGATCGAGAATCATTTTGCTGGGGGCGGTCAGCCCATAATCGCCGGGTCCCACGGGCAGGGTGGGAAGAACAATGCGCACATCATGGCCTTCGCGGGCGGCGGCGAGTGCCACCTGGTCCGCCTGAAATTTAGAGAGGGGATAAGCCCCCAACATGTCAGCGGCGCTGAGGGTGTTGCTTTCAGAGACTGTGGTCTCGTGTTTCAGCCCACTGTGTTTTCCCACCAGCACGGTCAGGCTGGAAGTGTGGACTATATGCGCAACCCCCGCCCGCACCGCTGCATCGAGAACGCACTTTGTTCCACTGACATTGAGGGTCTGGAATTTCGTTTTATCAGCCGCCCAAAGGTGAGCATTGGCGGCCAGATGAAAAACCGCATCGGCGCCGCTGAGTGCTTTGAAGACGGCTGCAGGGTCGGTCACCGAGCCAGAGATAAAATCCACATCCGCGCTGACCCCGCGCGGGGGCTTAAGATCGAGCACGCGCACTCTCTCGCCCCGGCGCGTTAATTCCTGCACCAGATGTGTACCGATAAACCCCGCGCCTCCAGTCACCACGTTCAGCATGGGTCAGGACTCTCTGTTGAGGGGTGCGGTAGCGCCCCCAACACAGACCATCACGCCCGTTTCCGCGACTGAACCCATGATCAAGAGACCATTTGTCTGAATGCCGACAGTGGCGGCGGAGAAGTGTTCACCCTCAGTGCCGGAAAAGAGAGAGGTCAGAGTTTGATCGGTGAGATCGACAGAGACAATCTGAGAGGGCGCTTGGGTGACGCCAAGCCAGCGCTTGCGGTAAAATCCCAATCGCCACAAGGAAGGGTGAAGCGCGACAATAAGGTGGTCTTCTTGCGACCACGACAGATTATCCGGTCCGGCCTTGGTGGCGAAACGTGCGACGGGCTTGGCCGGCGGGGTTTGAAGAAGATCCTCAAGCCGGTAAGTCAGGACGCTTTCTCCCCTGGTGGCGGCGACATAAACAACGCCGTTTTTTGCATCAAGCGCCAAGCCATTGGCAAAGGCGATGCCGTCCGCCGCGAGATCGATCGTTGGGGTCTCATCGTCTTGATCACGCAAAGAGATCCGCAAAATTTTGGAGCGGTCGAGGCCGAATACATCTTCCATAAGTGCCCCCAGCCCCGTGCACGCGCCGTGATCGCGGCTCACCAGAAACTTAGTTTCGCTGAGCGCCAACACGTCATTCGTGCGGCACAGCTGGCCGGACGCAACCGTGGTCTCGTGGCTTAAATTTTGGTCTTCAAGGGTGAACACTTCCAGCGTCGTTGTCAGAGCCCAAGGGGAAGTGGGCTGCTCACGCTGATATCGGCGATTGATCACCGCGAGAGTTTCCCGGCCGTCAGGACCGGCATAAAGATCGATGCCGTGCGGATGGAAGTCCTGTGCTTGGGAGAATTTTTCGGCAATGTTGTGCAGGCTGAGTTGTGTTCCCGATAGCACATCTGCATCAAGAGGAATAAGGTAGAGTCCACCGCTTGGAATGGAAGAGGCGTTCTGCTCTGCTGCATCTTCCGCCCCCCAACGGTCATAGGCTGAAGCCAGCGCCCATTTGCCGCTTGACGTCACCACCATGTCCTCCAGGCCCTGGACCGGCATGCCGGTTTGACTGTCGATGATTTGAAGTCGATGGCAGCTTTCAAATTCAGCGGAGGTTTGAGGCGCGCCCGCATCGCAGCCCGCCCCCAGCGCCAGGACAATGAGAAGAACCGCGCGGCGTCTCATGAGGCTATGGAGGGGCGAGAGGACGAAGACATGCCGGGGCGTGAATACTGGCCCTCTTCGATAAACGCGCCCCAATGGTGTTCAATCAGCTTGGCGGTTTGGTCATCAAGCGAAAACTTGTTCTTTTTGTAGGATTTGATGGTCGACAGATAAGCCTCGAATTTCGGCCGGGCGGCATTAAAATCGTTAATGCCTAATTGCCGGTAGATCACTTCGATCTGCCCAATCGGGTCCACTTCCAAGTCTTCGTATCGAAGTTCGATGAGCCGGGACTTGGGCATGTCGCCCGCGTCTTTTTGCAATCGGCTCATCATTTTCGTGTAAGTTTCAAAAATTACTTTGTCGATATCCACGTGGCTATAGGGCTGAAGAGAGAATTGGGCAAACAACTTGGTGTAGAAATTCCGCATAGAGACGAAAATATCATAAGGGTTACGGCTGATATGAATATATTTAGCCTCCGGCATCATCTCCCGCAACATGGACAGGCGCGCAGTATAGACCGGATTTTTAATCAGCATTCTTTTGTTCTGGTGCAAGGAGAGTTTTTCCATAAGATATAGAAAAGTTTGCTGCCAGTTTCTAATCTCCTGGGGTGTGCAGCCTTCGAAAAAAAGCCCCTGCTGAAAAAGCCGGTCGAAATTTTTCGGAAAATAGAGCGCATGATAAAAAGACAAGGGGGTCATGTTGGCCAGAGCGATTTCGTCTTCCTGGGGAGAATCAGGCAGTACCGGCACATTATCGATATAGCGGTGGCTGGGGAGGGCGCGCTCAAGAAACCGGCGGAACAAACTGCCCATCACCATGAAATCCCAGGGCAGACCTGTGGCGACCGGCGGGACAAAGCCAAAATCAGCCTTGCTCATAATGTTGTAAAGGTGGGTGGTGCCGCTGCGCCAGTGACCGAGTATGAAGAGGGGGGGCGGCATCGGCGGCGCTTTGGCGCGGGCGCGTGCAACAATTATTTTTTCGGCAAGAGAGAACGGCTGCCGGGCCAGAACGCAAGCCGCGATCAAAACGACCTGCCCCCATTTTGCCGCGGGAAGGCCGTTCGCCCGTTGAAGGGCGGTTGCAAACGTTCTGAGGTTGCTCCCGGCTAAAGGATGCATGGGAAGGTGCCCCGTTCTTGTCTTTTGCGTCCTATCTGAAGCGTAGCCAGGCTCATCCGGTGCGTTCCTGGCGACCGTGGCCCCGCATAAAACCTCAGAACCGGCGCCCGATGCAATGCCTCTTCTGGAATGACACTACAATCAGCACAGGAAAAAAGCCAAGCGGGTCACATCCAGTGATGAGGCAGTCTTATAATTCGGCTTTGGGGGATGCTGCGTCCACGTCAGGAAACATCTTGTTTGCCGTGGTTGCCGAGTCTGAGGTTAGGGCATTCACCTGATTTTCAAGCATGGCGATCAGGCCACTAAACCCTTGGTTCTGGTAGATCGAACCGAATTCTGAACGTCGGCGGGCTGCCTCACTGATGGTGCCGGCCAGGAATATATCAATAATACCGGTTTTCCCTTCGCGCTCCCGGGTCAGATAGGTAAGAGCCACCGGCTCTTTGTTGGGGCGGTTGATCTGCGTCTTCACCAGGATGGTGCTTTTTGGGCCCGTCATGGTGTCAAGAATTTCAAAGTTCTGGCCGGAGAAGGATTTGAATTGTGAGGCGTAATTAGCCGTCAGGAATTGTTCGAACACTTTGGTATAGGTGTTCTTTTGATCCTGGTTCCATGACTGCCAGGTTGTCTTGCCGATCGTTGAGGCAGACAAATAATGGAGGTCGAAGGTTTGCTTGACCACTGGGGTGATGGTCTCTAGGCGGCCTACGAAGCCAAGCTCTTCGCCCCCTTTCATGATGGCTAACAGACCCGCGTTGAGCGATTGGACGATATCGCTGGGGCTGGATGTGGCGCCTTCAAAGGATTCCTCTGCGGCCAATGGCTGGTTATATGCCAGGACAAGTGCTAAGGCTGCGGCAGTCAATCGCATCATGTTGACACTCCTTATACAGTTCATTAACCACCCTCGGGTTGGAATGATCTTCTCACCACCCTCAATCAACCTTAAATAGGTAATGGGGTTATACTATGGCGGTTTTATGAAAATCCCTCTTAACGCCTATGTAAAACATCTAAACACAATAACAAGGATTTTGACGGATGCCCCCCGTAAAATACTTGTTTTCGCCACAATGGCGACTGTGTTTGTCTCCTTTTATGCAGGCTCGACTCTTAAAATTGATTCAAGCCGCAACGAACTTATCGATTCCCAAGCGCCTTTTCGTCAAACATATGATGCTTTTCAAGAGGCATTCCCAGTCTTTCGTAAAACAATTATTGTTGCAGTGGAAGCGGAAAGCGGCTTTGAGACGGCCGAGGCAACCCGGATTTTGCATGATCGGCTGAAGGAGCGCAGCGATCTGTTCGCCTCGGTTTTCTCGCCTTCTGCCGACCCCTTTTTCCGTGACCATGCCCTGCTCTATCTGGATAGGGCCCAATTAGAGGGTGTGTTGGAGCGGTTGGTTGAGGCTCAAGGGGCGCTCAGCTCCATGGCCACGGATCCGACCCTTAGAGGTTTGTTTTCATTGTTGGAAATGGCGTTTGACGCCTATTCAAGGGGGGAGGCCTCACCCCAGACCTTTATGAAGCTGATGGATCAGGTCTCACTGACCGGGGAGCGGCTTTTGAACGGCGAGAAGGGGGACCTTGAATGGAGCGATTTTTTCGCCGAAGGAGAGTTCGGGCCCACTCTTCAAATTATCGTTATCCAGGCGCGGGAGGATTTCTCGCACCTGATTTCCGGCCGCAGCGCTATCGACGCCATTCGCCAGACCGCTGCCGAGTTGAATTTGACCCCGGAAAACGGCGTCAGCGTCACCTTAACGGGAAACGTGCCTCTCGCTTATGAAGAAATGCGCGCGGTCGGGCAAAGCGTCGGGCTGGCCGGTTTTCTGTCCATGGTCTTTCTGGCGATCATTCTGGGGTTTGGCATCCGTTCGCTGCGCATTATTGTCGCGATCCTGATCACGCTGACTGTCGGGCTTGCCTGGACTCTCGGCTGGGCGATGGCCAGCGTCGGCGCGCTCAATCTTGTGTCTGCGACTTTTGCGGTCCTTTTCATCGGGCTGGGTGTCGATTTCGCGGTGCATCTGGCGCTGCGGTATCAAGAGGCCATAGAGCATGGCGAATCCAACTGTGAAGCTTTGAACGTGGCGGCTATCAGCACAGGTGGTGCGGTGTCTCTGTGCGGCCTGACATCAGCCATCGGATTTTTGTCATTCATTCCCACGAGCTATCGCGGTGTGGCAGATCTTGGAATCATTGCTGGTGGCGGGATGTTCATCGCCCTGATTGCCAGCTTTGTTGTGCTGTTTGCCTTTCTGGCGATATTTGGCCCGCCGACGGGCCGGGCCGCCGGTGCGTCCTTTGTCGAGGCGACGGGCAGACTGTTTCACAGGATTGCCCATCATGCGCGCCTGATCTCTGTTCTGGCTTTCGGTGTGCTGTCTGGCAGCGCATTGATCGCGGTGCAGGCTCAGTTTGATTTCAGTACGCTGACTCTCAAAGACCAGGATTCTGAATCCATCACCACATTGATACGACTGCAGGATGAAGGCATTGTGACCGATTATGCGGTCAATATTCTGGCGCCCGGCAGAGCGGCAATTCCCGACATTGAAAAAAGATTGCGGGCGCTCCAAACCGTCCGGGATGTGCAGACCCCTGATAATTATGTGCCTCAGGACCAGGACTACAAATTGGAATTGCTGGAAGAGGCCACGTTTCTTCTTTGGCCGGCGTTGTCGGCTGAGCCCAGTCCTGAGGGGCTCAGCCCCCAACAGCGCCTTGAAGCGGTGGACGGTTTGATGGACGCGCTCTCGTCCCTGACGTTCCGGCAGGGAGATCAGGATTTCAAGCGGTCTGCTGAGCGTCTTTATGGCGTTTTAGAATCCATTCGCCATAAGGCCGGCGCGGCAGAGGCGCTGGATGATCTGGAGCAGCGCCTGACCGCTAATGTGAGCCAGCCGCTCGATTTTTTGCGTACCGCTTTGCAAGTCGATGCCGTGTTATTTGATGACCTGCCGCAAAGCGTGCGGTCCCGCGTGGTAACGAGCGATGGCCGGGTGCGGATTGTCGGTCTGCCGGTAGAGGACATGACCGATTTTGAAGCCATGAAGCGGTTTGTTAAGGATGTGACGCGGGAGTTCCCGGATGCGACCGGCCGGCCGATCTTAGAAGCCGGCGTCGGGGAGATTGTGGTCGAGGCCTTTGTCACCGCCATCGCCATTGCTCTGACGGCCATCACATTCCTGTTGTTGATCACAGTGCGGCGGGTTTCGGACACGCTCATCATTCTCGTGCCTTTGCTGATGGCGTCATGCCTGACCATCGCCACGAGTGTGATTATCGGGATTCCGTTAAACCAGGCCAATATTATTGTGCTGCCTCTAGTGATGGGGCTTGGGGTGGATAACGGTATTCACATGGTGATGCGGTTTCGTGAAGATGGCTCAATGGAGAATTTGCTGAAATCGAGCACGCCCCGCGCGATTATTCTCAGTACATTGACGACTGTCGCCGCGTTCGGTGCGTTATCCTTGTCCATTCATCAGGGCATTCGCAGCATGGGCTTGTTGTTGACCATCTCCATGGGGTATTTGCTCGTCTGTACGATTTTGGTTCTGCCCGCCATGTTGTATTGGCGGGCGAGATCCATGGCAGGCCGCAATTCAGGGCTTGCCAACGGGTCTGATTAACCATTTTATGGGTGATATGGTGCACAAATTAGTGTGATTTGCGTTTAACCATATAGATCGACAGAATGTATCCTCACATGAGTGCATCATCTGGGGGAGTATAAGTCTGTGTCTATTCGACTATTCCGTTTTGCATGTGGGGCCGCCATATTTTTCATCGTGGCAGTGGGTTTGAGCGAAACCAGCAATGCAGAAGAGCCATTTATCTCGGAAGTGCGTCTGGGTGCGTTGAATCATGACATCGCTATTTTTGGAGGAAGCAAGGAAGACGGGGCAGACGTCAACGCTGAAATTTTGTTTCGGTCTCTTGGCTCAGCGGCCTCGGAGGAGTCGGCAAGCGTTATCTCCTGGTTCTTTTCGCCGCGTCCCCATATCGGCGCCAGCATTAACACACAGGGCGATACAAACCTGTTCTATGCCGGACTGACTTGGGATGTGGATCTCGGCAAATCATTCTTTTTTGACGCAAGCTTTGGCGGCGCGGTTCATGACGGCGAAAAATCCACCCCGCGTTTCGATAAAAAGGAATTGGGGTGCCGCGCCCTGTTTCGCGGCGGCGCTTCTTTGGGGCGCAATATTACCAGTCACGTCAACATATCTTTGATGTTGGAGCATGTTTCCAATGCGGCCCTGTGCGGACATAATGAAGGCCTGAATAATGCTGGCGTGCGCCTGGGTTATCGGTTTTGAGATTTACTGCGGGCACGACGGCGTCACGTATGATAGCTTTGCTTGGGTTATCCTGGATCCTTTTGGGCATGGCGCGTGATTTGAAAAGGCAAAGCGGTTATGGTTGAGAGCAGACGGCTCGTTGTGGGGATCAGTGGCGCCTCGGGCGCAATCTATGGCGTTCGTCTTCTGGAGGCCCTTCAGTCCCTAGATGTTGAGACGCATCTGATCTTGAGCAAGGCGGCGGCGCTGACCCTCAATCTTGAAACCGATTTTTCTTTGAGCACCGTTCAAGCACTGGCCGATGTGGTTCACCCGCCATCGGATTTGGCTGCGTCTTTGTCGAGCGGCTCGTTTCTCACCACCGGTATGATCATCGCGCCGTGTTCGGTCCGCACGATGTCGGATATCGCCTATGGCTCGACGGACAATTTGTTGGCGCGCGCGGCCGACGTGACCCTGAAACAGCGCCGGACTCTGGTGCTGATGGTGCGCGAGACCCCTCTTCATGTCGGGCATTTAAAAACCATGACCCGGCTCGCCGAAATGGGCGCTGTTATTATGCCGCCAGTTCCGGCGTTTTATGGCCGCCCCGTCACCATTGATGATCTGGTTGACCATGCGGTCGGCCGTGCGCTCGATCTGTTCGGGATTGAAGCGGGGCTGGTCCGGCGTTGGACGGAGAAGGGCGAGGGGTAACGGGTGAGACCTTTTGAAGCGGTTCAGGCTTGAGAGGCGCAACCCATTTGCCAACTCGTTATGCTTTCCTTACATTGTCATTAAACGCCGCAAGAGACTTGACGACAGGGAGTTACGTATTGTGAACGAGCCTGGGTTTCAGACCCTCGATACCATCAGTGCGCATCGCTATTACCAGGTCTATTCCATGGTGCGCCAATGGATCTTTGAGGGACATTATGCACCGGGCGCAAAGCTCCCTTCTGAGGCGGAGCTGTGCCGGAGCTTTGGGGTGTCGCGGATCACCGCGCGCAAAGCGGTTGAATTGCTGATCCGGGAAAATCTGGTCACGTCTCTCCAAGGCAAAGGCACCTTTGTGGTTGAGGATCTGGGGGATGCGCATCCTGTGGTGGATATGGATCAACTCCTTCGTAAAGTTGAAAGGCTTGGCCGTCAATCTGAGATCAGGGATGCGGCGGTTGCGCAGATTGTTGGCAGTGACGCCACATGCTCTGATTTAGCGCTTCCCAAAGGCTCAACTGTTTATCGGGCATCACGCGTGCGTTGTCTTGATGGAGAACCGGTCGGTTATGTCGTTACCTTCGTTCCCGCTGACTTAGGCATTACATTCAGCGCGGAAGAAATTAGCAAAGATCCCGTGTTGATACTGTTGGAGCGGAAGGGATGGAAAATCTCGGGCGCGGATCAACTCATCGGGGCAACCTTGGCGGATACGCGGACCGCACCCATCTTGAAAGTTAATATTGGCGCCCCTATCGTGCGTATACGCATGGTGGTATTTGATGTGACGAACCGCCCAGTTGAGCGCATGGTCGCCTATTACCGTGGTGACCGGTATCATGAGCATATGGTCTTGGGGCGCAAAGTGCGCTAAGCGCACTTGCTCAACGGAGTTATCTGATAATGCTGATCAATAATTGGTATGTCGCTGCGGCTTTCCATGAGGTTAAATCAAACAAACCCCTTGGTGTGAAGATGTTGGGCGTGGACTTCGTTCTGTTTCGCGATGCAAGCGGCAAGGCGGTGTGCCTCAGCGGGGTGTGCTGTCACCGGGGCGGAATTCTGGCCGATGGGCTGATCAACGATGGCTGCGTGGCTTGCCCCTATCACGGGTGGGAATTTGCCGGGGACGGCGCCTGCGTCAAAATTCCGGCTCTTGGGGGGAACGCAAAAATTCCCAAACGCGGCCGCATTGATTCCTACCCGACGCAAGAAAAGTACGGGTGGGTGTGGGTTTTCTTAGGTGATCTGTCTGAGGAAGATCGTCCGGCGATTCCGGATCTGTTCCCTGAGTTTGACGACACGCAAAACTGGCGCCGGATGCCCTTTCAATTTGAAGCCAAATGCAATTGGATGCGGATGGAGGAAAATTCCCTGGATACGGCGCATACGAACTTTGTGCACCGGGCTTTTGGCGCGCGCCACACCCCAGCGCTGGAAGCCAGCCTGATCGAGGAGACGGAATGGGGCGCGCGGGTCAGCCGCACCAAACCGGCCCCCAAAGCCGCGCAGAAAAGCGGTGACATGGCGCAATTGCTGCAAAAAGAACGCAAAAACACCAGTGTCAATCTGGAGTTCAGCGTGATCGGCGTGTGCCACCGGATTAACCCTACTTTCCGGCCCGGCATGAGCCTCATTACCTTTACCGCACGAACGCCCATCGACGCCTATCACACGCGCGCCATTGGCTGGCAGGCGCGCAATTACCTGATGGCGCCGGAACATGATGCCGAACGAATGGATTTGATCGATGAGGCCGTGCGGGAGGATTTGGGCATTGTTGAAAAAATCCAGCCGCCCCTGACACCCAAATCCCTGTCCCATGAATTTCTGACTGAGACGGACGGTATGGAAGTCGCTTTTCGGAAAGCCGTCTGGCGGGCGGCGGCCCACGGCTGGGAGATCGATCTGGAGGCATTTGAGAAAGAGCGCCCTGCCCGCGTTCTGGTGATCCCCAGCCCGGCGCGCCGCACAGATCCCAAAAACTGGATTCACAAACCCGTCCCGCTCATTGCACCGCACTCTGAAGCGGAAGCAGCCTCACGCTCCGCGGCGGAATAGGACGTCTATGTAGGTTTGCGGGCGCCGTGGACGAACCAGGCGCCTGGGCCGGCTTCTCGCTTGACGTGCTCGGTAAAGGCGGCGTCTTTCGGATAACCTTGCTCCGCCATGATCGATTCTAAGTCAGCATCGGCCCAGCCCATCCAGAACGGCTCGCCGTTATACTTCACCTGCCAATCGTTCAGCACCTGATCGGTCAGCCCGACAAAGCCTTTCTGGAACGCCACATCCAGATGCAGGATGACCCCGCCGGGCTTCACCACGCGCCAGCTCTCGGCGACCATTTTGGGCAAGATTTCATGGGTGGTTTCGTGCCCGACAATATGAGAGACCACCAGATCGAAACTCTCATCGTCATAGGTCAGCGCCTCGGCGCTCATCTGTTTGAAATGCACAGGGGTTTCCAGGCTCTCCGCCCGCGCATGGGCAAAGCGCAGCAAGCCCGGTGCGCAGTCCACGGCGTGAATCTCGATGCCGGGAAACTGTGTCCAATAAGGCGTGGTGTTGCCGCCCCAGCCGCAGCCGATATCCAGCATATTGCGCGGTGTGAAATCGGGGAATTTCTTGCGCAGAAAATCAATGAGAAAACCCGCGCCGGAATAGCCTCCCAGGTTATTGTGACCCTTGCCTTTGGCATATATCCATCCGCCGCCCAATTGGTAGGCCCCGGCGGTGATGTCACCTTTGCCCCGGTCGAAAGCAAAGCCGCCCGGCTGGCGGTGAATCTCGGTTTCAGCAATGTTGGCGGGAACTTTCAAGGCGGGATCAAGCTCCAGTGAACCCACCTGGGTGGCGCTTGAGGCATAGGCGTCGGCGGCTTTTTGCAGCCGGGGCAGGTCGCGGGCAAGAATATCGCTCACGCATTCCCACATGAGATCCTGCGACTCATATGTCATGGCCGACCATAGTTTGAACAGGCCTTGCTCGGTCAGTTTGCTTTTGAGCAATTCTCGGTCCTGCACGCTGTTCTTGTCCAGCGGGCGGCCCAGATCCGCCTCCAGTTTTGGGGCTATCTGCTGGTCCACAAGCGCGCGCATACCCGCCGGCATGTCGAGATTGATGAATTTTTTCAGCGCGACAATAATTTCGCGCCGGGCCGCATCATCATGATTGGGGCGGATTTCCATGTTCATGTCTTCGGAGCTAAGAGCGGTCATAGGTGTCCTCCTTTACCCTAATCCCAGATTGTTTGGATTGAGGCGGTGATCAGGATCGGTGAGATGTTTTAACTCTTCCACCAGGCGCCAGGTTTCCGGTTCAAGAGAATCGCGATAGCGATAGAATTTGGCCAGTTGCACATGCACCGCTCCCAGAGAGAAAAACAGATCCCGCAGCTCGGCGCGCAAACGCTGGGCGAATTGGCGGTTTTGAACATTGGCTTTGATGTTTTTGAATTTGCGGGCTTCATCGGTAGGCAGATGCGCCAAGTGCAACGCGCTCACCTCATCCACCCAGTAGAAGCTGGGCTCGCACATGAAGTATCCGCCATGCGATGAGGTCATATAGGATTCCCACATGCCAAGAGCTTTCATCTCATCGCGGTGATCGTTGAAAAATTTTTGTATGGCCTCAGTGACTTTTATGGCGTTGCTTAAAGGAAAAAGGCCATGGGTGGGCACCCAGCGCTGGCCATCTTTGCCTAAAAATCCGCGCACGGAATACCCCCGCGCTTCCATCGCCCTGGGCAGAATATTGGCAATCTCGCGCCCCCGTTTCAGGCAAATCGCGCGGCACAGATCGAGATGACTCTCGGCGATCTCTTGCGCTGCGCCGCTCGCGGAAAGATGTAGCGACCATTTGACCCCTTCCATAAAATTGGTTCCCGCACTGGCCATTTTGACGGACGCTTTGAGGCCCGACATCAAATTGGGGCCGGACGTAGTGACGTCGCCGAGGGTTTTAACGGCTTCTTTGAAACCGACCTTAGCGGCGTTCTGGCTTTTAAACGGATCAAGACCCACCCGGCGCGGCAGAAAGTCATAAGGCCCGAGCTCAATCAGAACTTGCGCCATCTCTTCATAAGTTTCAAAGGCGAAAGAGCCATGCGCGCGGGCCTCGGGCGCGGTGTCGATTGTGAGGGACGCGGCGGTTTTAAGGCCAAACGCGCCGCCATCGCCGAGGAACAGCCCGGTGATATCAGGCCCGAACTGTCTGTAAAAGGGCGTTTGCCCCTGGCGGCTCCACGAGCCGGTGCGCAAAAGACTGCCGTCGCTGCGCACCAGTTCAAGACCGAGAATGCCGTCCATCGCGCCTGGAACCCCTTGGCTGAGCGCGCCGCCGACCGTAGAATAAATTCCGGAAAAAGGCGCATTGAAGGTTAGCCGGGCGCCTTTGGCTTTGAGGGCGTCGGTGAGCGCGGCCCAGGTGCAGCCCGCTTCCACCACCACATAGCGGTCTGTGAGGTTGATCTCACCAATAGCGTTCAGT
>JAJFIO010000119.1 GCA_021774915.1 Alphaproteobacteria bacterium | reverse complement strand
AGCTTAAGAACCGGTATGCGTTCGTAGAATTGCTGCGCGGCATCCCAGTGATCAATATGTTCTGAAACACGCCCATCTTTACCAAAACGAAGGATGCTCATACCGGTAATTTTGATTGGACTCTTGGCGTTAGATGCTGTGCCAATAAAATCCCAATGAAGAAGACCGGTTGTCCGTTCTTTATGCGCTAATGCGTATTGGGTGATAACAAATTTTGAGTCCGGCATGTTAAGAAACATGTGATGAAAAATAGTTTTCACCTTATCGAGACCCACCACATCATTGAAAGGATCGACAAAATGAATGTCCTCCGTCATGACGGTCTTTAAATTTTCCAGATTTCTTTTATCGAGCTTATGAAAGCAATTCACATAAGACAGAAGGGCGGCTTCGCTCATAGCCTTTAAAGCTTGATAAATGGATTGAGAAAACGACTGAACGGCCCCGCTAAAATCACTGGCGCATCTATTACAACCAAAGCGATACAATCTTCTCCTTCATCGACAATGGGCTGATGTGTGTGGCTTGGGTCTTTCGCATCAAAATCCCCACGTTCGAAATGACGGCCCTGATCGGAATACCCACCGGCAAGGACAAGCGTTGCTTCATTTCCTTTGTGGGTATGGATGGGCATGGGCGTACCAGCCTTGAAGCGCATCAACGACACTTTGTAACCCGCAACATCAATATCGAAATTATATTGAGATACTTTCCTGCCAATATGTCGCCACTTTAAATCTTTCAAATTACCGGGCAGATAAAACCGCAAAGGCTTGGGAATCGTTTTAGAGGTCGCCTCGTCGAAAGTGCTGGAAGGCAAAGACTCACTTTTAATTTCCACATCATCCAAACGCGTGAGCACGGCCTCAAGTTCTGACGCCTTAACGCCTCCCTCTGCGGCGTCTTCAAGCAAGGCCCCGCCCATTTCTTCGAGCTTATGCAACTGATCACAGCAGTGTCGGCAGGTGCTTGCATGGCATGCAATAGACAGCGCCATAGGCTCCGGCAAAGCACCGGATGCATAATCAAAGAGCAATTCAATTTCAGGATGGTGGGTAATCATACCTTCTCCTCCACCAAAACATGCAGACGCGCCATAGCCAGTCTAATCCGTGATTTAACTGTACCAAGGGGAATATCTAAATCTGCTGCAATTTCCCCATGGGGTTTATCTTCAAAAAAAGCTTTTTGGATAATTTCCATCTGGGCATTTGGAAGAGAATTCACGGCTTCTCTGATGCGAGCTCTTTCTTGAAAGGCATTCACTTGATCATCCGGCCCCGCATCGGGATCAATGATATCCATACCCTCATCCAACTCATATTCAGGGTGCTTTTGGCGACGGAACATATCAATGCGTTTGTTCCGCATGATCGTGAAGATCCAGTTTGACGCCGTGCCGCGAGAGGCATCGAAACTCTCAGACTTCCGCCATACCATCAACATCGTTTCTTGCACCAATTCTTCTACTTTCGCGGATGACACGCCTTGTTTAAGGCCGAACGCCTTCAAGCGGGGCGCATAATGCTCAAAGAGACGCGCAAAGGCATCTCTATTCTTTTCCAGTGCAATAGCGTCTATGAGCGCGGCGAGCTGATCGTTGGTCAAAGATGACTCCAATTTGAGATCAACAACATTGGACCCCGTTGATCCAATCAATTGGGATAGTGGGTGATTTTGCCCCAAAGAGGCGTTTCTGGCTAGCGCCACAACGGTCATAATAGCTCCAAAGTCGCATCATTCAGCTGATATACGTACCGGGAGCGGATTTGGATCAGTCGCCCTACTTTTCAGCTTACGTGTGATCAAAACTGACTGGTTCTGCGTAAAGCTAAGAAACCGGCATCTTGAAAGGACATATATGTCAAAAACAAACCGGCATGTGACCCCTAAGGACGGTTGCGCCTGGGTCACTGGAGCCAGCACAGGCATTGGCCGTGCCGTGGCCCTGCGTCTGACCCAAGAGGGCTGGAGCGTTGCCGCAACTGCCCGTGATGCGGAAGGTCTCATGACGCTTCAACAGGAAGCTGAAAAATTTCAGGGTGAAATTATACCTTTTGAGGGCGATATCGCTGATCGTGCGCACATGAACCAGGTGGTTCAGGACATTGAATCTACTCTTGGCTCCATTGCACTCGCGATCCTGAACGCCGGCATTTACCTGCCCGTTGAAACAGCGAACTTAGATCTAGATAAGTTCGAAAGATCCGTGGATGTCAACCTCAAGGGCACGGCCTATTGTTTGGCGCCTGTGATTGAGCGCATGCACAAACGGGGGAAAGGCCATATTTCCCTTGTTTCATCGGTGACAGGCTATGGGGGACTTCCCACGAGTGCCGCCTATGGGGCAACCAAAGCCGCTCTGATCAACATGGCCGAATGTATGGAAATCGAACTTGCGCCTCATGGCATCCGCACAACCATCATTAATCCGGGATTCGTGGATACACCGGCTCAAGAAAGCTTGGATTTCCCCAAACCTTTTATGGTCTCAGCCAACACAGCCGCAAACCAAATCGTCAAGGGCTTGAATAAAGATAAGTTTGAGATCGCGTTTCCCAAACGTTTCACTTGCGTTCTCAAATTTATCAATAACTTCTTGCCTAAAGACATCTACCTTAATCTCATTCGCAAACAGACTGGGCGCAATAAATTCAAGCCAATGGATTAACGGCTTCTTTTTGAGATAATATGTTCTGGATTTCCATCTGCCTTTGTTGCGATAAAGGAAAATTCCATACAAGGGCAATAGCGATAACCTTGAATATCACTGGCACAAAAGCATAAATCATCGATAAAGACAGAAGTGCAAACGCACTATTCTCTGTCCCTGTTTTTGTAGCCTCCGCATCAAAACCGACAAGCGCTAATAAAGGAAAAGCGATGCCAACGGACAGGCCTAAAGCGAGCTTTGTGGCGACGCCCCAAAGCGCAAAAAACACCCCTGTGCGTTGCTCACCTGATTTTAACGTGTCCATATCCACGACGTCCGCCTGAACAGAGGGGGGCAAAACGAGATCCGCCCCAACCGCCAGGCCTGAGATAATGGTGATCACCAGAAATGTCATGAAATCGCCAGGGCCCACAAGAAAAGGCGTCCAAATAAAGGAGCCCGATGCAACAATCATCGCAATGCACCATGCGCGGTGTTTGCTGATCCGTTTAGATAAAGCGTACCATAATGGAATGGCTGCAAATCCAGACAAAAAATAGATAAATAACAGCAGCCCGTAAACCTCGGGCATCTCAAGCCTATAAGTCACGAATAAGATGAAAAGAGTCGCCGGCAAGCCATTGGCCGTGGCATTAATGAGATATGCCAAAAGCAAGCGGCGAAAAGGAGCATTCTCAGCCAGCAATTGAAAACTTTCACGCCGCCTTAGATTTTTGTGTTTAATACGTTTAACGTCAGGCACATATTTCGCGCATATGACAATGGCCACAGGCAAAACCAGCACCACAAAACTCGCAATAGCAAAAGCGTGTGTACGTAAAGTTGGATATCCCATTTTCGTCAATAATGCGGGCAAGCCTGCCGCGAACATCGTTCCCATCAGCACAAAAGCTTCACGTATCGCGGTGAGGCGCGTGCGTTCATGGTAGCCACCCGTCAGTTCAGCGGCCCAGGCGCTATAAGGTAATATCATGGCCGTCCACGCCACCGTTAACGTCACGCTCCATACACCCAAGTAAACAGAATCGGCCCCATCAGGAGGAGCAAAGAGTTTGTAGATGCTTAAAACTATTAATGGCATGGCGCATATGAGCCACGGTTTGCGTCGTCCAAATCGGCTCGATGTGCGGTCGCTTAAGATGCCAATGATTGGATCGGAAAAGGCATCGAGGAAACGCGTGGCCAACAAGATAGCCCCGATCATACCCAAACTTATGCCAAACTCCTGACTATAAAGCGTAGGAATGAAGACATAGACAGGCAATGTCGCAACAGCTAAAGGAAGGCCGGGTAAGGCATACGCAACAAGGGTAGAGGTTTTAAGCGATGGATAATGAGATGCGGGCATATGCTCTCTTTTCTGGTGAGTTAGCTCGCTTCTCGTGATGCGTCAGGTTTTTCAGACTGGCGTTTAGCTTTGATGCTGTGAGCTTGAGTGAAAGAGGTATTTGGTGGTGCGGGCCTTGAAACATAGCCAGCCCCTTTAAACCAAAGCCTCAGGGCTTCCCAATGGATAGCTGTAATGACTTTCACCGTCATAAGTGGGTACTTAACAAGTGTCAGCAGAAGGGATCGCGACGAGAAGGGTTTTCGTTTTCCAATAAAACTTGTGTAGAGAAGAGGTTTGTTATTTTTTCTTTGCTGAATAGAAAGTTGTAATTGATCGCCTGGATTATCAAAACAAAACTGGTATTGACCAGAAACCTCTATGAAAGGAGAGACATAAAAAACTTTTTCTGTCGATTGAATCCTGAATGCGCCGTCTCCTGAACATGAATCAACTCTCCCCACGTAACAGTGGCTTTGTCCAAAAGTATTAGAGACGTCATAGATCAAGGCGACCAAGTTTTCATCTTTATCGTAGCAATAATAAACAGACAGTGGATTAAAAACATACCCGAGGATACGTGGGTAACATAAGAGCTTAATAGAGCTAATGCTTTGATCGATACCGGCTTCATACAGCATGTGCTCAATCCAGGGCCTGAGAGGCGCATCATTCCTGGGACCATGGTCCACATCATGAAAGCTAAAAATATTGAATCTATTATAGGAAAAGAAAAGCGTTTGAGAATCGAGCGCTTGCAGCCGATCAACATCCAGCAAAGCTGAAAAGACACGATACTCAAAACGATGACGAAAGGGCGAAACCCTCGCATGCATGACACGGCCAAAATACAGAAAATGATCAGGAATCTTATCCATAAATCCCTACTCTGCTGCTTGCATGTTAGGTGCTGAGGTTGATGGCATTTGGCGTTTGTCCCAAGGGCGCTTTGCCCCCAATCGCTCAGCTACATTCAAGCCTGATACCAGCCCATCTTCGTGAAACCCATAGCCGAAATAAGCGCCACAAAACCACGTATCGCGCACACCTTGAATAACATCCAATTGCTTTCGAGCCCCGAGGGCAGCTTTATTATAGAGAGGGTGCATATATTCAAGAGAGGCAAAAGTGAGGTCAGGATCCGGCTCTCTTGTTGGATTCAGACTGACGAACAGTGGATATTTCTTATCAATATTCTGCAACCGATTCATCCAGTAAGTGACGGAGGCGGGCTTTTCATAGGTGGGGCCATCACTCTCGCGCATATAGTTCCAACTGGCCCATGCTTTTTGCCGTCGTGGCATCAAGGATGAATCTCGATGCAAGATCACCTTGTTTGGCTCATACTTTATCGCTCCCAGTAAAGTTTCCTCTTGATGACTTGGGTCCCCTAACAGCTCTAAAACTTCATTCGAGTGACATGCAAAAATAACTTGATCATATTTTTCCGTATGGCCATCCGCATGTTTAATAATAACGCCAGCGGCATCCCGCATCACTCTAATCACTTTTGAATTTAGACGTATTTTCTCTACAAAAGAGCTTGAGAGCCATTTGACATATTCACGACTGCCGCCTGTAACGGTGCGCCATTGGGGGCGTTCACTTCTGGAATTGATCAATCGGTGGTTGGCAAAAAACTGAACAAAGGATGCTGCAGGAAAGGCCAGCATATCTTTGAGCGAGGTCGACCAAATGGCTGCTCCCATAGGCAATAAATATTGCTCCCGGAATGAAGAGCTATACCCACGCGACTCTAAATATTCCCCCAAAGACAGGCCAGACAACTTTCCAGCCATCAGGTCTACAAAAGACAGGCGGTTAAATTTGAGAATATTTGTGAGCATGCTTAGAAAACGAGGCCGCAAGGCATTTCGCCGATAGGTGAAAATGGTATTGAGATTATCGCCACACCATTCCACGCTTGAATTTGGCGTGCTGAAGGCAAAGCTCATATTGCTTTTTTCTGTCGCCACACCAAGATGTTTAAAGAGCGCCGTGAGATTAGGGTAATTGAGTTCATTGTAAACGATGAAGCCGGTATCTACCGGAATAGACACGCCGTCATAGTCTACCTCCACTGTGTTGCTATGACCGCCAAGACGCGAGGCTTTTTCATAAACCGTTATGTCGTGAAGGTCATTGAGCAGCCAGGCGGCCCCAAGACCGGAAATGCCTGTCCCGATGATAGCTATCTTCATCTTTAATCCTTTTGGCCGCTAGGCTTGATAAAACTCAACGTGACCTGGCCAATCTCAAATCCATATTTGGTCACCTTGGCCCGATTTATCAAAACCCCTCCGGGCTGCAAAAACATCCAATCATTGAAGTGCACGCGCCACGTTCCATTCCCCACCTTCAGGTCAACGTCATAGCTCCAATTCAGCGCGCTGCCATAGACCTTACCTTCGGCAATGCCAATCACATCAACAGCGCGGCCTTCATAGACATTTTCTTCTGGGTGCCGAATACGCCAAATGCGCTGAGCCCGTTCGCCGTCGCTGTAGAAAAAACGTTCATCCAGAACCAGTTCATCGCCTTCCATGGTTCCTATGATGTCTACCGTAAATTGGCGTTTTAGATTACCAAACCGGTCTTCAAAGATACCCCAGGCCTTCGTTTCACCCGCAAAATACTCTTCTAGGATTAAACGGGGTTCAGTGCCTTTGAAATCTTCTGGTTTCATAGTGCTGCAACCTGCATAGGAGATAGCAATGACAATCACAAAAAGCGTTAAGGATTTCATGTGGTTTCTCGCCATTAGGAGAGGCATCTTCTCGTTCGTTACTGGTGATACGATGCTTTGAGTCCAACGGATCACCGACCGATGAGCCAAAGCATTAAAAAATGACCCATGGCGGTCATTTCAATAAAATTTACCACTATCAGCGCCAGAGTCTCGCCGATAGAAGTCCTTACCCAACCAGCATTTAAATTACGAATGAAAAAACGAATCTCTCAATGTGATCCAAGGAAATTGTATGAGCGTATAAATTAAAAATAGGGATCAGGGATCGCAATTATGCCAAAACAAAACTCACTTAGAATAATCACAATCGTTCTAGCGACAGGGGTAGTCGTGACCAGCGCGGCGAACGCTCACAAGCCAAGTTACAGCAACGACACATATGGAACCCCACAATCAGCATTTCAGGTAGAAGACCTATCAACCTCTATTGTGGTTTATGATCATGTCACGTGTGATGCGCCGCAAGTGTGGCTAGCATTTGATGCCACACAGGCTGATGGGGAGAGTTATTTTAGCTTGGGAGTTCCCGTGATAGATCGACTTTCTGATTATCGCCCCTCTATTGCCATCCTCGCGCCGGGTTTGCCCATGCCAAACAAGCCACTTCCCTTTACGGTACCGATCGGCATGGGAGTCATCAGTGTTGAAACAGATTCCGTTACACCCGACACTTTTAATGAACCAGTTTCAGGAACTCAATCATGGGTTCTTTTTGAGGAGACACTTACCTTACCCGAGACTGGCAAAGGCTTTGTTGTTGCTTGGGATCCTTCCGGCCGACCTGGAAAGCTTTGGGTTGCTGTAGGAACGAAAGAACGGTTTGGTCCGAGCGATCTTCTTAAACTCCCGAAATGGCGCAGGGCGACCAAAGAATTTCACGAAGTATCGAGTAAAACTTCAGCGATAGATTTCCCCCAATCCTGCTCTCAATGAAAAATAAAAATCAATCACATAGTCAGCAAATAGATCAAATTTAGGGTGTCGAATATGAAGCTATTAAACAAAGCAAGCATTGGAATTTTACTTATAGGGGCTATGACAATGAGTGCTCGTTTTCTGAACGTCACGGCAACTGAAGCAGACCCTGTGAGCCATCAAGAAAGCATGCAGGTCCCCGTCATAAATGAATCTGCGAATAGCGCCTATCAAGAGGTCAATGCACGTATGCATTCCCAGATGAATATCGAATACTCAGGAGATTCAGACATAGATTTTGTGCGTGGAATGATACCGCATCATAAAGGTGCGGTCGATATGTGCAAAGTACAGCTTGAATATGGGACAGACCCAGAAATAACTCAACTCTGCAATAATATTGTTACTGCGCAAAACACCGAAATCGAATTTATGCGGAACTGGCTCACCAGCAAAAATTTGAAATAGAAATACGAAAATGAATGCCTGGATTACCGGCGAATCAAGCGGTATCGGGACATTGTCACATTAACTCAACTGGTCTTTGAAGGCGACCCTGAAGTAGCGTCTGCGGATGCACAACATTTCCTTCAAGCGCTATCGTTTTCCGCCTGGGGTCATCCGCCACGCAGTATGGCTCTACGCCCGGTTTGCTCTGAGCTATCGAGACGTAGAAGATCTCCTCTCAGAGCGCGGCCTCGATATCTCCCACGAAACTGTCAGGCGCTGGTTTCTTAAGTTTGGCCAGCCCCTTGCCAGGAATCTGCGGCTAAGACGCCCCACACCCAGCGACTACTGGCAT
>JAJFIO010000118.1 GCA_021774915.1 Alphaproteobacteria bacterium | reverse complement strand
TCTCATCACCTTTGATATGGGCGGCACGTCAACCGATGTCTGCCTGGTGGAAAATGGCGAAGCCCTCACCCGCCGCGAAACAACGGTTCATGACGTCACCGTGCGCGCCTCCTCGGTTGATGTCCGCACGGTGGGGGCTGGTGGCGGCTCTATTGCGCATGTTCCCGAACTCACCAAAGCCCTGCGCGTTGGTCCGGAAAGCGCCGGCGCCAACCCGGGCCCGGCCGCTTATATGAAAGGCGGCGAAGCGCCGACCGTCACCGACGCCAATGTGGTTCTCGGCTATCTTCCTTCCGAGCAAAAGCTTGGCGGCGACATGCAGATCAGCAAAGAACTGGCCGAAAAAGCGGTTCAGAAAACAGCCGATGCATTGGGCCTGTCGCTCAAGCAAGCCGCCGAAGGCATCATCAAAATTGTCAACGAAAACATGTTCGGGGCGTGCCGCCTCGTGTCTATCGAAAAGGGTTATGATCCGCGTGACTTTGCGCTCATTGGCTTTGGCGGAGCGGGACCGCTTCATGCCAATGCCATCGGCGCGCTGATGCAATCCTGGCCGGTGATTATTCCTCCTGGCCCCGGCGTGCTGTGTGCATATGGCGATGCCACCACACGCATCCGGGATGAAGCTTCCAAAACGTTTATTCGGACTTTTTCCAGCACCTCGCCGGAAGAAGTGATCGGCGAACTGGAAGCCCTGGAGAAAACGGCAACTGAATCCATGCAGGCAGGCGGCCACAAGGATCAAGCAATCGCCGACAAGACCTTCCAGGTTGACCTGCGGTATCGTGGCCAGGGCCTCACACTCACCTTAGAGACCAGTCTTGAAGATCTGAAAAAAGACGGCTTCAAAACCATAGGCGAGAAGTTTGATGCCTTGCACAAACAACTCTTTACCTTTGCCCTGACCGCCGACAAAGAAGTCGTCAATTTACGCGCTGTTATCTTCGGGCCGGACACCAATGTGGCCGCAAATAAGATTTCTTCGACAAGTACTGATCCATCGGATGCTTTTATCAGTGATCACTCTATCTATCACGAAGGCCGTGATCACAGCGCCAAGCTCTATGATCGTTCAAAGCTCAAAGCGGGCAATAAAATCGCCGGCCCAGCCGTGATTATGGAAATGGATTCGACCACCGTGATCCTGCCAGGCCACACAGGCGACGTGGATGCAATTGGGAACATCCTGATACGCCCAACGGAAATGAATTAGGGAGACGAGACCAATGCCTGCACAAATTATCGAAACCAATAAAACGCCGTTAAAACGTGTCGACGTCGATCCCATTACCCTCGACATCATTGAAAATGCGCTGCGCAACGCGCGTCAGGAAATGGATGTCACCTTATTCCGCACGGCAATGTCACCGGGCATTCGCGAACAACACGATGCCTTTCCGATGATTGCCAATCCAGAAGGAAAAATGGTGGTCGGCCAGTTCGGCTCTTTCCTTCACGGCTTTAAGGCGGGCTATCACGGTACGCTGGAAGAAGGCGATGTTATCTTCATCAACGACCCCTATTCGTGTAACGGCGCGGTCAGCCATTGCAATGACTGGCTGCTCATCAAACCGATTTTCCGTAATGGGCGTTTGATCTCCTGGGGCTGTATGTTTGGCCACATGACCGATATCGGCGGCAAAGTGCCTGGCTCACTTCCGACCAACGCGCGCCAGATCTTTGAAGAAGGCATCGCCCTGCCGCCAACAAAAATTTACAAAAAAGGCGAACTGCAAGAAGAAATCCTGGCGATCCTGCTCAACAATACGCGGGTGCCGGAATGGAATAAGTCCGACTTCCACGCCATCATTGCGTCATGCACCATGGCGGAGCGCCGGTGCATCGAGCTGTCCGAGCGTTTTGGTGATGATGTTTTTTATTCCGCCATGGAAGAGCTTCTTGAGCGTAACAAACGGGCCATGAGCCACCTCATCAACACCATGGTCTCAGAAGACAAGCAATCTTTTGAAGATTACCTCTGCGATGACGGCATGGGCATGGGACCCTATAAGATGACCTGCGCCATGTGGCGCGAAGGGACAAAGGTCATCTTCGACTTTGAAGGCACGGACCCGCAATCCATTGGCTCGGTCAACTTTCTGCTCAACGAAGAAATGTTCAAAATGTTTGTCGGGACCTACATGATCTCGGCTTTTGATCCGCAGATTCTCTTCAATGACGGGTTTTATGACTTGATGGAAGTGCGGATACCCGAAGGCACATTGCTGAAACCCAAACGGCCCGCCGCTTTGTCATGCCGCACACACGCTTTGGGCCGGATCTTTGATCTCATTGGCGCGTTGCTGGGGCAAGGCGCGCCTGATCTGCTGTGCGCCGCCGGATTCTCTGACAGCCCGCACTTGATGTGTTCTGGCCATGATCGCCACGGCGAGTGGTATCAACTTTTCCAGATCGGATTTGGCGGCGTTCCCGGACGCCCCATGGGCGATGGACCTGACGGGCATTCGATGTGGCCGGGTTTTACCAATGTGCCCAATGAATTCATCGAATCCTATTTCCCCTTGCGCATTGAACGCTATGAAACCATTGCCGATACCGGCGGACCAGGGCTGAACCGCGGCGGCAACGGCATTCGCACCGCCTATCGCTTCCTGGAGACCGGCGATATTTCCATCCACGATGACCGCTGGCTCACCTATCCCTGGGGGGTGAGTGGCGGGGAGCCCGGCGGGCGCGGTACCAAGATCATGGTACGGAACGATGGCACACGGGAAATCTTGCCCGCGAAATGCGACAATATCCATGTCGAAGAAGGCGACCTGCTTTACTTTGATACATGGGGCGGCGGCGGATGGGGCGATCCGCTTGCACGGCCGGCGGAAAGAGTCGCGTTAGATGTTGATCGCGGTCTGGTCACGCGCGACGGGGCCAAGCGCTACGGCGTGGTCTTGAATGATAATGTGAGCGTCAATGAGACCGCAACCGTGGCCTTGCGCGAAAAAATGGCGGCGGAGCGGCCCGAGATCGAGTTGTTCAACCGCGGCGGCACCATTGAAGAACTCAAAACCCGGTGCAAAGAAGAAACCGGCCTTGAACCGCCTAAAACGCCTGTCTTCCTCAATTGGTTCCGCAAAGGCAGCGTGCAGGCTGCTGAGTAGAACTCAGCCGCACACGGAACGAAATCAATCAGGGCCGCTTTACGCAAGCGGCCCTTTTTATTTATTCAGATTTATCATCAAAGAAAGTCAGGAGCTTAGCCGGCCAGGACGCGCGGCTTTCCTCTCCTGCCTGGTCTTTGATCCCTTGTCTGCTTTAACGCCTTCATTTCGTCATCGTCCATAGCGGTCATATCGACGATGGTCTTGGCCAACTGATTGACATCTCGAGATCGTTTTGGTGCTTTACCGTTCATTCACCCTTATATGGCATGAAATGAGGGGGGATTTCGAGAGGTAGACATGAAATTAGTGATACTTCTTGCCGCCGGATTAGTCTTTATAGTCTTGATCACCGCCGTTTCAGCGGGACGATATGAGATTGCAGTCGGCCGCTCTCCCATCATTTACCGAATAGACCGACTAACTGGAACGGTCGAAACTTGCAATCCAATGATTGCTTACTTTGGGGCCATCAAAGAGCTTGATGAGGCTGTCGAACAGCCAAGTTGGTGCAAGCCGAGCTTTATTAGGGTCAATTAATTTCAAACTGACTCACTCCCCCCTTTTGTCATTCCCACGAAAGTGGGAATCCAGAGGGCCTCTCAGCTTAAAATGGATCCCCGGTCGCGCTCGGGCTTCGCCTCGCTTGCCGGGGATGACAAGATGAGGGGCGCGCTCATACCCCCTTGGTCAAGCCGCTTCAATGACACTGGAATACGCCGCTTTTTATTTATTCAGATTTATCATCAAAGAACGACAAAAGCATCGCAGGCCAGGACGCGCGGGCTTTAGGTAATGTCTCAAAACGGCCTGTGGGCGCCAAATCACAAGCTTTTTGCGTGCGTTCAAAGTGGGGACTGCCCACATCCGCGCACAATAAAAGCGGCTGCGTCACTCGGCTCAAGGAAGCGGATACATCGGCATCAAGCATTGAACGCGTCAGCGCGGTGTGGTGAGGCGCAGCTTTCAGCAGATCCACGGCACGCTCCTGAAGCGCGGCGGGATCCAGATCTGGATCTCGTCCGATTTCATTTTTGATGAGGGGCTGATACCAAGGCCAAAAAAGTTCGCTATCGCGTATCATCAGCCATGCTTCCATGAGATGCCCGCCATACCATAGGGGGGTTAAAGGGGGCGCCAGGTTGCCGCGCAGCGCGGCGCGTTCCTGTTCGTCAAAATCCCACAGATCAATAAGCGCAATTTTATGCACCAGATCGGGCCGGGCGCGCGCCAAGGCCAAAGCGATCTGCCCGCCGCCTTCCTGCGCCACCACATCAACCGCTCTCAGGTCCAGCTCTTCAAGAACATGCGTCAAACTTTCCACCGCTTGGCTAACGGAAATCTCAACGCCTTCAAACGCGCCCGTGTCGCCGTGGCCCGGCAGATCCGGAATCAGCAAATCTCTTGTGCCGCTAAACCCAGACAGAAGATCGGCAAAAGCCAGAGACGAGCCGCCAGCGCCATGAATAAACAGAACGGGGCGCCCTTTTGCCTCTTCACAGCACTGGCGCCGGATCACCAGTTTTTGCCCATCAGGGCCACGGGTCTCGCGCCAGAACGATGCGCCTTCGGCTGCCCGAACCGGCGGCGCGGGATCAGCGCCCGCAGCGCCAGTGTGCGCCTGAGCGATCTGCCGCACCTGAGCAAAACGCGCCTCAGATCCGGCAAACCGGACAACATGGACATTTGAGGGCAGATCGCTCGGCAAGCGCTTCAGATAGGCAGCCAGAGGGTCATGCTCTTCAGCCATCAAGAAACAAGGCGCCTCAAATTCTTTCAATGCCATTTCGCTGTCATAAGTGAAGGCTGAGCGGTACCCGCGCATCCCGCGTGTCCCGGCGCGCAAAAACCCCATAACATAGTTTTGCACTTTTTCCGGCGGCGAGACGTTGTATGTCATACGCGCTGATTTTTCTCTTTTATACCAGGGATAAAAAATCGACTGATCGCGAAACCGGCTCCAGACCCAGGCCATATGGGTTCCGTCCGCCTGCGGAACAAAGGGGGGATCAAAGTAATGGGCGAGCTTGTCCTCTCGCTCACCGGGCGTCAGAATCACATAGCCATCCATCAGCGCCGCGGCCACACGAGAAGGAAAGCGATGCGCCAAACCCGCAGCGATCATCGCGCCGGTGTGAAAGCCATAGACGCAAGGACGCTGGAGGCCAAGCGCATCGAAAAATTCCACCAGGGCAGCGGCGAAATCATCAATTTCAGGCCACTCCTGCGGCAAGGGGTCAGAAAGGCCAAATCCCGGATTATCAGGCGCGATCACGGTAAAATCCGGCGCCAGGGCGCGCATCATCGGCGCCATTTCTTCAGACGAGGATGGGCTCTGATGCAGCAGAACCAGCACCGGCCCCTGCCCCGCCCTGCGGTAATGGATCTGGCCAAACTCCAACGACACAAAATGGCGCGTAATCATCATGGGAAGGGTCTCACAGGGGTTAAATCTGTTGCTTATTTGATACCTGATGACAGATACTACATGCCATGAATACGAAAACCATCAATCGCTTTAAGACTATATACGACAAGGCGGGCCAGGCGGGAAACCTGCCGTGGAATCATAAAACCCCCACGCATTTCCTGAGCGAAATCACTCAATCGCGGGGAAAGCCAGGACGGGCCCTCGATATCGGCTGCGGCTCCGGCGTTGATTCGGTTTTTCTGGCCAAAGAGGGCTGGGATGTGACGGCGATCGATTTTGTGCCCCAGGCGGTGGACATGACAAAAGCCCGGGCTGACAAAGCCGGCGTGACCCTCGCGCTAGAGCAGGCCGATATCTTGACCTGGAATACAGATCAAAAATTTGATCTGGTGCTTGATGCCGGCGTTCTGCATAATATGAAGCGCTCCACCATTCAGCCCTACCGAGAGAAAATTTTAGGATGGCTGGCCCCTGAAGGAATATTCGTTCTGGTGCATTGGGAGCGGCAGGGCTTTTTTGATGTCCGCCCCATAGGCCCCCGGCGCGAGGCGCGCGAGACCATTCAGAATCTATTTGCGCCTGAGCTTCACGAGCAAGATTTTCACCGCATGGTGAGAACTGGCCTCCCCATCATCATCGGCCCCAGCATGGCCCAAGCCACGTATTGGTTTAAACGGGTTTAAGTCCATCCGTCAGATGCATGATATCGTATGGCAAAGGTGAAAAAACATCCTTCCACACTTTGAAATTTTCTCAGTCTACTGCTGATGCAACAAAATCTTACACTTATGAAACGCGCCCCATGATCAAATTAAAATCGGACCATATGATCCTGTGCGCCATCCTCATTCTGGCCCTCGTCTTTCGGCTTTTTAATATCAATGACTCAATCTGGTATGATGAGGCCTATGCCATCTGGACATCAAAACTGTCGCTTCCCGAACTGCTGCAAGAATCAGCGCATCCGGCCTTTGCGCCGCCACTCTACTATCTCATCTTGCATTATTGGATTATGGTTTTCGGAGACTCCGTCGTCTCTTTGCGCATCCCTTCAATCATTTTTGGGTGGTTGTCCGTATGGATGGTTTATCTCGTCTCCCGCCATCTGTTCGACAAACGCATAGGCCTGGCCAGCGCCGCACTTTTTGCCTTCACTGTTTTCCAGATTTTTTATTCTGAAGAAATTCGTATGTACAGCTTGCTTACTTTGTTTGGTTTGAGTGCTGCTTATTTTTTGCTGCGGTTGCGAACCACTCTGACGCCGTTAAATTACTGGGGATATATCCTCTCAAGCATTGCTCTTCTTTACACCCATAACTTCGCTATGTTTACCGTTTTTGCGCAGAGTTTTTATTTTCTCATATTGGTGACACTCTGGAAACAACACACGGTCATTCAGTTCAAGACCTTCATTGCCTCACAACTCATCATAGGGCTGTGTTTTTTGCCCTGGGCCATCGCCCTTCTCGATCTAGCCGGCGCCTGGCAAGTTGAAGGCTATTGGTCGACTTACCCAAGCCTAAAAGTGATGATTGGGCTGGTGGGTTTTTTCTCCGGATCCAAATATATACCACCGGTCTTGCTTGGCCTCATTGGCATTGCTGCACTCTGGCCCCTGATCTCAAAGCGTCTGCTTGGAAAAACTGACAGTGCAAAAAAATTTGCACTTCATATCGAATGGCTCAGAACGCACTATCGAGAGATCCTTTTTTTATTGCTATGGCTGATCATACCCATCGCCATTCCCTACCTCATGTCGGTTTTGGTCAAACCCGCCTTCGTTGAACGCTACATGATTGCCGCCCAAGCCCCGTTTTGCATACTCATTGCCCGGCTCATATTCTCGATCGGCGCCAGCAGACGCGTTCATACGGCCCTTGTGGTTGGATTCTTAAGCCTTCAACTTTTTAATCTAACGCACTATTTCAGCCAGGATGGCCGCTACCAAAGGGATTGGAAAGGTGTGAGCGCTTATGTCGACACATACGCCCAGCCTGGAGATCTTGTCCTTTTTTTTAGCGGTGAGTTTCAGCTGCCTTTTGACTATTATGTTCAGCGTTCAGATATCATCCGCAAAAATATTGCAGGGGAGGAACTCAAGTTTTATAGTCGGCTTGCTTACGAAAACAATGACGTCCTCTGGAGCGACATGGAATCATTTCTGACAAATTACGACCGGGTCTGGGTCATCGCTATCTGGAGAGAACCTTTCAAAAAAAATGTGCCTTTTTTTAAACGCACATTCGAACTGACTGAATATATCGAAAAAACGGGGCTGGACATTTATCTGTTCGAAAAA
>JAJFIO010000117.1 GCA_021774915.1 Alphaproteobacteria bacterium | reverse complement strand
GGAATGGTCGCCCGGTGTTGCGCCGTGCTGGATTCGCAGAGCTTCTTCTTCTGCGAGAAAATGATCCTCAGCTAAGTCAATCAGTTTATTTAAATAGCGCTTCTGCTCAGACTTATCACAGCCTTGCTTCTTATTGCAGCTCTCACAGAATTGTTGAATTAAGTGGAACTGCTGATGGTGTTCTGCATCCAGCTGCTTATCGCCGACATTAAAAATTTCTCCCCATTCTATGTTAATACTTGTCATGGTTTGCTGAATCTCCTCGAGAAAGATAAATCATTATGGCCTTGATACGGACCATGGCCATTCATGACGGCGCATCAACCTGAAGCCAAGGCCAGAGACAGGTGGAGTAGTTCCTAGTAAATTTCTTTCGGTGTGCTTTCTCCGAGGATGGTATGAGGCCGCAACCTATCAGAGAAGTCAACCCCCAGCTCTTGAGGCGCATCGTTGGCGCATAAGGCCAAGTCTGGATGAGATTCGAATGAGGCATCCGCGCCAGACGTTTTTCCCAGTACCCCACACACGCTAATATCAGCTTGCGTGGGGCCTTGTCCCGGTCGTCCCTGGCGGGGCGGAGGAGTGACTCTGTAGAAGGGGCGATACGAAAGCTCAAGATCATAACTGGCGGCTTGATTATCCAGCTGAAGGTCCGTAGTCGGGCAATGCCCGCCATTTTAGGAAATCAGCGAAGTCTGTTCAACACCTGAGGATCTGAGGGAAAAGGACTTTTATCCTTTCTCAACTTCTGGATTCTATTCTCCCTTAATGACTGGATTCGACTCCACGACAGTAAGGTGGCGTAACCGAGCTGCAGTATCCGGCATTTCATTGATACGCCCGCCAGTGGCGTGAGGATGCAGCTCATGGAATGGCCTAACTCGGTCGTCATCATCTTGTGGCTTTTCGGAATCGCGTTTGCCTCCGACTTGGTGCGCGGGATCTTTGAACTGGCCGTCAACTTCTACTACCGGAACAAGAACCGCCCGACGATGGTCCTCAATCGCAGCGATGTCGCCATCGTCATTCCTTGTCACAACAGTATCGATACCATTGAATCTATGGTGCGGTCTCTACCAGAGGGTTACCTGGTCTATTGCGTGGCGAATAACTGCACCGACGACACCGTCAAAATCATCCAGGAAATCCGCCGGCGTCGGCCCGGGGTGCAGTTGATCGACGTCGACTATCCGGAAAAAGACAAGACTAAGGCAGTGCTGCTGGGCGCGCTCCAGGCTAAAACCGATGGCTTCACCCATATCCTGATTATGGACGATGACGTGTTCTGGCCGGAGGGACGCCAAATCGAAGTCCTGGACAAGGCCGTTGCGGTTACCGCGGTGCCTGTCATTCCCGACCGCCCGGTTTCACTGCTTGAGAGCTTACAGGTGTATGAATATATCGGCACGAACTTGAACAAGCGCTGCCAAACATATTTCGCCGGGGATATTACCTGGGCGTCCGGCGCCGCTGCCATCTATCGCTGCGATGTCTTTCTGGAGATTATGCGTCAGCACGACGGGGAATTCGCCGGAGAGGATATTCAGTGCTCCTATCTCCACCACCTTGAGGGTTACAAGATCGATTTCCTGCCTCGAATGATGGTGACCACCGATGTCCCGCGATCGTCCTCGGAATGGTGGCGTCAAAGAGCACACAGCTGGGATGTGGCTTTCATGTTCCTGCACATCGGTTTGCTGCTCCGTGTGCTTTTCCGGACCGGCGGCAAGGGGCCGGGCTGGTGGATACGATTGCTCACTTTCTATCGCATCTATGATTCCCTACTGGTCTTTGTAAAGCTGGGAATGCCTTTCGCGGTCTTCCAGGTTCCTGCTGTAGCGCTGATTTTTCTGTCGTCCTCGTATCTGATGCTAACGCTGCAATACCTGAGCTATCCGGTATTCTATACACCGCTTGACCGACAGCGGAGCAGTGCCGGCATTAATCGGCTGGCGGTGGCATTCCTGGTCTTTCCGGCGTATCAATTCTTGCAGTGGGTAAGCCGTTTAAACGCCTTGCCAAAGGTCATCAATCTCAAACTTCATCCGCGGCCCTTGCTTGGCGCGTTCATTGACAAAAACTTCGCCGCTTGCACCCGGGTGGAGATGTCCCCGTTTGATTCAGAGTTTATGAAAGGCGCCGCCTGGAAGAAAGACGTTCTTGGAGCAGAACGGGCTGCTGTTCCTGGACGGGGTCAGTATTGATAGTTCCTTGGGAGTACGGTTTTGCTGGGTCAAGGCGTCGACGAGTAATGACCGCTTACAGTATTAACTTGCCGTTCGCTGATATTCTATGCATGGCAGGAATTGGCCGACGAAATGCGTTTGCTGTTGCCCCAATGTTAACCGGAAAACAAAAAGGGCTAGCTTCACTTAAGCCAACCTTTAAAAAATGGCTCCCCGGGCCGGACTCGAACCAGCGACAAAGCGGTTAACAGCCGCTTGCTCTACCAACTGAGCTACCGGGGATTAAGAGGCACAGTGCACCTTGCCGTTGGTTGGTAAAGGCTCCTATATCAAACGGATTTCCTTTGCGCCACCCCTTTGATACAAAAGTGCTTGAGATCATGTACTGCGTGCCAGACTTATCCCCTCCTCTGTGTGGTTAAGCTTAAGGATAGATCATCAAAAATAATGGCGATAATTCGCGTGGGAAAAAGAGTGTTTCGGCTGCCCCGGTCGAGAGTGATACGGCTGGTATTGGGCGCTGTTCTGATTTTGGGAGGGTTTCTGGGATTCCTGCCCATTCTGGGGTTTTGGATGATTCCCCTAGGTGTTTTGGTGCTGAGCGTGGATCTGCACATAATTCGCCGTTTGCGCCGACGCACTGAGATCTGCTGGCACCGGCGCAAGCGGCCAAAGGGTGGCAAGAAATTACAGAATTCTAGACAAAAATAGGGGCCGAACCTGATGGTGCGGCCCCAGTCGTTGGGTAAATGGTGGGGTGTCTTCAAGGGAAGACTTGGCAAGAATTGGCCAAAATGTTTAACGGGGAGTTAACAAAATGCCGAAAATTCTAAAGAAGCAGGCGCTCAGACCCCCATCATGCGGCCCTCGGCGCGGGCTTTGGCCAGGGCGGTTTGCATACGGGCGATAGTGTTCCCAGCGGCCGGTTCTGTTTGGATTGTGGTCCAGTACCGGTCTAGCTTGGGGTGATTGCGGAGCGGTTCGTCCATTCCGAACCGACCGAGAAAGGGCAGGGTCAGATTAAACGCGGAGACGAGGGTGCAGTCAGCCAAGCTTAAGGCGTCACCCGCGGCGAAGCCCTTCTCGCCAATATAATGCTCCAAGAAACCAAAGCTATGGCTGGTCGCCTCCAACGCTTTATCCACGATGGCGGCATCGCGCGTTTCAGGCTTCATCTGGCCAAACAACGGCCCCAGCGCCGACAGATAATAGAGGTCGGTTATCCGCGAAAGGGCCCGCATGAGGGCGCGTTCAGCCGGGTCAGAGGGGCGCAATGACGGCTCCGGGATAAGGTCTTCAATGTATTCGCAGATGATTTCCGATTCCGGCAGGCATGCGCCATCGTCAGTTACCAGAGCCGGAATGCGTTGGATGGGATTGATCTTCTTGTACTCATCGGATTTCAGCCCCCCCGGCGCAGGCAGAAACTCGACATCAAGGTCTTTTACTAAAAATTGCATTCGGCAACGCGCGGCAAAGGGCGAAAGGTCCGAGCCATAAAGTATCATTTGCTTGTCTCCTGAGTGCGAGAATGTTTGCCGGACTATAGTTCAAAAATGAAGGTCCGTCAGAGTGTTTCTCTTGACACTTGCCGTGCATCCGGTGACTGTATTAGTAAATGAATCCTAGGGGTGCCTCTAAGAGGCTGAGATTTCGTTATGGGCCGGACCAGTGGTTCAGGCCAGCGCGAAAATCCCTTTGAACCTGATCCGGCTCATACCGGCGTAGGGAAGGGACGCAGGCTTTAAGCCATT
>JAJFIO010000116.1 GCA_021774915.1 Alphaproteobacteria bacterium | reverse complement strand
CGTACCGGCGCAGTATTTCTTGCCTTGGTGAACTATCTGACGATCCCCTGGGCGGTTTTGATGGGCATGGTCTTTTTGAGCGAACGGCCTGGCTGGAATGCGCTCTTTGCGCTGATACTGATCTTAAGCGGTGTCGGCATCAGTCAATCGCGTGCCCGCAGCGCGGCCCGCTAGAGCAAATTCCGTTTACACGGAAACGGCTTAAGGCTGCAAGCGCAGTCCGGCGCTTTGCGCCGCTCCCACGAAGCCGCGCGCATAAGCCGCGCTGGTGTGAGCGATATAATGTTAGAGCCGTTTCCGTGTAAACGGAAACGGCTCTAATAAACCTGCATTACTTCTCGCTCAGAACATGCATGTGGTTGAGCGGACCACGGCCGCGGCCCAGGCCCGGCGCTGTGACAAGCGCTTCACGCACATAATCACGCGCGCGCTCTATGGCCGGGACAAGAGGCATGTGCTGAGCCAAGCCCGTGGCAATCGCCGATGCCAATGTGCAGCCGGTACCATGGTCGTGGCGTGTCTGTATCCGCGGGGAAGAGAATTCTATTGTTTCATCCAATGTCATCAAAACATCCGTCACATGATCTCTTTTTAGATGGCCGCCGGTAATCAGCACCGCCGGGGGGCCCAGAGTCAGGAGCCGCTCTCCCATTCGTTTCATATCCGCCACGCAAGTGATTTCACTGCCTGACAAAATTTCCGCTTCGTGAATATTGGGCGTAATAAGGTCCGCCTGAAGAACAAGTTCTGCTTTAAAAACGCCAAGCGCATTTCTGTCCATGAGAGTACCGCCGCCTGTCGCCACCAGAATAGGGTCAACCACCAAAGGTACACCTTGAGCCGATCGTTCGATCTCCATAGCCACCGCGTGAATGGTATCTTGCGAGCCCAAGGCCCCGGTCTTGATCGCGTCTGTTCCGATATCAGACAGAACAGCGGAGATCTGGCCGCTTACCACATGAGTCGGAATCTCATGAATATCGGAAATCCCGTTCGTATCTTGAACCGTCACCATGGTCACGGCCGAAGTCGCATAAGCGCCGAGCGCGCTGACCGTTTTTATATCGGCCTGGAGACCCGCACCCCCACTGGAATCGGATCCTGCTATCACCAAAACACGGCTCTTCATTGCATCCTCTACGACAACTCTAGTTTTGAGATCCTACTGACTGGTAAACATGCCCGGTATAGAGCCGGTTTTGAATTTATGCAGAGACGTGTTCAAGGACCCGCACAATATCGCCCACCACCTGTCTCACTTGTTCCTCATCACGTCCCTCTGCCATGACTCGGATCAGCGACTCAGTGCCTGACTTGCGTATAACCAGACGCCCCTCCTCCGCCAGACTATTTTCCCCTTCCTTGATGACCGCCTTCACATCTTCATGGTCGAGAGGGGACCCATTTGCATAACGCACATTTTCCAAAATTTGGGGATAGCGATCAAAAAGGTGGCAAACCTCACTGACGGTCTTGCCGCTATCCTGAATCACGGCCAGCACCTGCAGGGCCGCGATCAGACCATCGCCCGTGGTGCCAAAATCGCTCAAAACAATATGGCCTGATTGTTCGCCACCAACATTGAACCCGTGGCGCCGCATGTGCTCCACCACATAGCGGTCACCAACCTTCGTTCGAACGAGAGCAAGCCCTAAACCGTTGAGATAGCGCTCCAGACCCAGATTGGACATCACCGTCGCGACAACCCCGCCTGCTGTCAGACGGCCAGCTTGTGCCCAGGACGTTGCCACCAACGCCATCAACTGATCGCCGTCGACTATGTTACCCTTTTCATCAACCACGATGACCCGGTCAGCATCCCCATCAAGAGCAATGCCAATATCCGCGCCCTGATCTTTAACTTCCCTACAAAGGCGCTCTGGCGCTGTCGATCCGCAACCTTCATTGATATTAAATCCATTGGGAGAAACGCCAAGAGGGATCACATCCGCTCCCAGTTCCCAAAGCGCAGTAGGCGCCACCCGATAGGCGGCCCCATTGGCGCAATCAACAACGATTTTCAACCCTTCGAGGCGCAAGTGTTTCGGGAACGTCCCTTTGACAAATTCGATATAGCGCGCCTGTGCGTCCTCAATTCGTTTGGCCCGGCCCAGATTGCGCGGCGAGGCCAGCCCCTCATCGAGATCGCTCGTCATCAGCCGTTCGATTTCAAGCTCCACATCATCAGATAGCTTAAACCCGTCAGGACCAAACAATTTGATGCCATTGTCATGATAGGCATTGTGAGATGCAGAAATCATCACACCCAAATCCGCGCGCAAGGATCGGGTCAGCATCGCCACAGCCGGCGTCGGCAGAGGGCCGAACTGGAAGACATCCATGCCCACTGCCGTGAACCCCGCCACAAGAGCCGGCTCGATCATATAGCCGGACAGGCGCGTGTCCTTCCCGATCACCACTCTGTGCCGATGATCGCCGCGAATAAAGAAACGCCCCGCCGCCATGCCGACCCGAAGGGCGGTTTCTGCAGTCATGGGATCAACATTCGCAGTGCCGCGGATGCCGTCTGTTCCAAAATAACGCTTAATCATTGATCTCGTACTCATCGAACCTGAGAAAATCTAATGTTTAATCTTTACTCTAGAATTTCACAAAAGGGTTAAGAGATTTGGCGTCCCGTGGAAACAGAGTCAAAAACTCTTAAGGCCTGGCGCGTTTCGGACACATCGTGAACACGGAAAAGCTGTACGCCGCTTGCCACACCAGCAAGCACGGCCGCCAATGAGCCGGCCAGTCTATTATCAACGGCTGCATCCGTATCAATCGCGCCAATAAAACTTTTGCGCGAGGCTCCCACCATCACTGGGCAGCCCAAAGAGTGAAAAAGAGCAATTCCCTGAAGCAATTCCAGATTATGAGCCAC
>JAJFIO010000115.1 GCA_021774915.1 Alphaproteobacteria bacterium | reverse complement strand
GCCTTTTTGATCTTCGGCGTTGTGATGCTGCATATCTGGGCGCTGCATGTGCCCGGCAACAACAATCCCAAAGGCATTGAGGTCAAGGGCCCGCAGGACACCTTGCCGTTTCACCCTTATTACACGGTGAAAGACGCCTTTGCGTTGTTTGTCTTTGTGGTCTTTTTTGCGTTGTTCGTTTTTTACGAACCGAATTATCTCGGGCACCCGGACAATTACATTCCGGCCGACCCGTTGACGACACCGGCGCACATCGTGCCCGAATGGTATTTCCTCCCCTATTACGCCATTTTGCGCGCCGTGCCGGATATCTTGTTTATCGACGCAAAACTGGCCGGCGTTCTGGTGATGGGGCTGGCTGTGGCGTCGCTTTTCGTCCTGCCCTGGCTCGATACTTCCAAGGTGCGCTCAGCGCGCTTCAGGCCAAAATTCAAATTCTTTTTCGTTCTGTTTCTTGTGTCCTGTATTGCACTGGGTTGGGCGGGCGCTAAGCCCCCTGAAGGATTGCCGCTTGTGGTGGCGCGTGTGGGAACGATTTATTATCTCGCCTTTTTTTGGATCATCCTGCCGCTCCTGGGAGTCTTTGAAACACCGAAAAATGTTCCGGAGAGCATCAGCAAACCGGTTTTAAGTGGCAGTACCGCGTCGCAAGAAGCGGCTTAGGCAAAGGGGAAGATCATGAAGATGAAGCACACAATCACCTTTGCTCTTGCGGGTTTCGGGCTTGTCCTTGCTTTAGGGATCGTGAGCGCAGGATCGGCCCTGGCGCTTGGATTTGACAAGCCGCTTGATGAGCTGACCGCGCGGGATATTCGCGATGCCGTTGAAGCGGATCTCGGGGCCCGCCGCGCCGGGATGACCGCCGAAGAGGTGGAGGAACGTGTTGCCGAAGCGATCGATGAGGTGGTGGCCGATCTGAAAGAAGCTGAACACGCTCCTCCTCGCGATTGGTCTTTCAACGGACCTTTCGGCGCGTTTGACCGCGCCGCGCTGCAGCGCGGCTATCAGGTGTACCGCGAGGTCTGCGCCTCTTGTCATTCCATGAAATATGTCGCGTTCCGCAATCTTTCGGATAAAGGCGGCCCGGAGTTTTCACTCGAAGCGGTCGAAGCGCTGGCCGCCGAGTTTACCGTGGTCGATGGCCCGGATGATTATGGTGATATGTTCGACCGGGCGGGCAAGCCGTTCGACCAATTTCCAATGGCTTATGAGAACGACAACCAGGCCCGCGCCGCCAATGGCGGGGCGCTGCCCCCTGATCTGTCTCTGGTCGCCAAGGCGCGTGAAGCAGGGCCTGATTATATTTATGCCCTTCTCACCGGCTATAGCGACGAAATCCCGCCACTGTTCAAGGCGCAGGACGGATTAAATTACAATCCCTATTTTCCCGGTCGGCAATTGGCGATGACCCGTCAACTGGCCGATGGCTTGGTTGAGTATACCGATGGCACGGAAGCCACGGAGGAGCAGATGGCCCATGATGTCGGGCAGTTTTTGTATTGGGCGGCGGAGCCCAAAATGGAAGCCCGTAAGGCGCTGGCCAAGCCGGTGCTGATCTATCTGATCATTCTTGTGGTTCTGCTCTATGCCTCCTATAAGCGGATCTGGCGCGAAGTGGATCATTAGAACGGCGCGTATTTTCGCGTGCGTTAGCATCGCCCTTCTCTACTGCTTATGCCGGGGCGAGAGATCCGGGCATCCAAAAAAATTCTGATTCAGCCTCAACTTTTGCCATCCTTGAACAGGATGGCGCTGGATCTCGCATCAAGTGCGGGATGACGCGGGAAGAGAGGAGCGGGCATGTGAAGATGATCCCCTGCACCTTTATGTCTGGGGTGCGGGCGGTTAAGATGGTCGGTGCAACGAAAAAGCGGGACGGGACATGCGGACAATACTCGGCGTAATTGGCGGCAGTGGTGTTTATGACATCGAAGGGCTGAAAGACGCGACGTGGGCCCCCGTGGAAAGCCCGTGGGGGGAGCCTTCCGACGCTCTTCTGAGTGGGCGGCTGGGTGAGGTTGATATGGTTTTTCTGCCGCGCCATGGCCGCGGCCATCGCCTGACGCCGAGCACTATCAATTACCGGGCCAATATCGACGTCCTGAAACGCGCCGGTGTGACCGACATTATTTCGATCTCCGCGTGTGGGTCTTTGCGTGAAGATCTAGCGCCCGGCACGTTCGTGATGGCCGATCAGTTCATCGATATGACCTATGCCCGGACAAAAAGTTTTTTCGGTCCGGGTTTTGTCGCCCATGTGTCCATGGCCGATCCGGTGTGTCCGCGTCTTGGGCAAGCGCTTGATGAGGCGGCGGCCGAGATCGGCGTGCCGCATCATTTGGGCGGCACGTATCTCACAATTGAAGGGCCGCAATTTTCAAGCCTGGCGGAATCGCGCCTTTACCGCACATGGGGCTGCGATGTGATCGGCATGACGAATATGCCCGAAGCCAAGCTCGCCCGCGAAGCGGAGATTCCATACGCGACGGTGGCTATGGTGACCGATTACGATTGTTGGCACCCTGATCACAGCCATGTGCAGGTGTCTGATGTGATTGAAGCGCTGCACAGGAATGCCGATAACGCCCGCCGCTTGATCCGCGCGCTTGCGCCGAAACTGGGCCCGAACCGCACGCCATCGCCGCTTGGCGTGGAGCACGTTCTGGACAGCGCCATCATGACGCCGCTGGGTGAGCGCGATCCGGCCCTCACCCAAAAACTGTCGGCAATTGTGGGGCGTGTGATGAAAACTTGAAAAACATGCCGTAATCTGCCGGCTATTCCTACCCTTCACTATTGGCTTAAAGCCTGATCAACACGAGTGTCAGCCCATGGATATTAAAAGCGTCATCCGCACCATTCCCGATCATCCCAAACCGGGGATTATGTTTCGCGACATCACCACGCTGCTGAACGACGCCAAAGGGTTTCGCCGTGCGGTCGATGATCTGGTTCTGCCTCATGTCGGCATGAAGATCGATAAGGTGGCGGGGATTGAAGCGCGCGGTTTTATCCTGGGCGGCGCCGTGGCGCATCAATTGTCGGTGGCTTTCATTCCGGTGCGTAAAACCGGCAAACTGCCGTATGAAACTTATGCGCAAGCCTATGAACTGGAATATGGCACGGACGAGCTGGAAATCCACACCGACGCGATTCAGCCCGGCGAGCAGGTGTTGCTGATCGATGATCTGATTGCCACGGGCGGCACGGCGGAAGCCTCTATCCGCCTCATCAAACAGGCCGGCGGCACCGTGGTGGCGTGCAGTTTTATTGTGGACCTGCCGGATCTGGGCGGGCGCAAACGCCTCGAAGCGCTCGGCATCCCCGTCATCGCTCTGTGTGCGTTCGAAGGCGAATAGGCGGATCAAGTGAATTCGGGTTTGCCTCAGCGAGCGCGTAAGCTATTTGTTGATGTTTTTATGCTAGAGCATTTCCGAGCGAAGTGGGCACCGGTTCGCGTGAAGGAAATGCGACCAAACAACAACTTAGAGCCGTTCTGTGAGTCAAATAAAGTCGGAACAGCTCTAGCTTAAGTTACTCGGCATTATTTTTGATGGGGGATCATATGGCTCAAAAATCTCAAGGCAATAAAACCGCGATGATTTTGATCATCGGTGGGTTTGTTATTGCCGCGATTACCTTAGGCGGGTTTTACCTTAGTCAAAACCCACAAATTATTTCAGATTGGCAATATCAAAGAGATTCAAAGAGGCGCGATAAAATGGCTGAAAGGCTGCTTGTCGCACCAGATGTTTGCGGGGGTGTCAGCATATCCGCATTAACCAACGCCTGCGACAAGCTTGAAGTAGACTTTGATAAACGAGATTGGAAAGAAGGTCTCGAAGCCGATGCTCAAACCTGCCTGCTAGAGAGCTTTAGAGAAGTAACATTGTATAAGTTGGAATATGATGGTGACCCGAAATCTCAACTGGCAAATTATGAAACCGATGAAGACATTATTTTGCATGCATGCGGTGTGAGCGAAGATTTAGATTTTTACCGCCCTGACCACGCGAGCGAAAATGCGAAAAGCATGCTGAATACATGGTATCAGTGGAAGTACAGTGAGGGGAATTATTTTAACTAAAGATTTCCAGAAGTGTGAAGTTGATGGTTTGAAGGTCATAAGCAGTTGTGCTCATGCACCCTGTGCCCATGGCGGGCGCAAGCGCCTGGAAGCGCTCGGAATCTCCATCATCGCTCTGTGTGGGTTGGAAGGCGAATAGGCGTTGTGATGAATTGTTCAGAATACAAACGCTTATATCCCAAATACACAAACTTTCCTTTGCCAAAAGAGGTCTGGGACACGCCTGAGGGCGAGGCCCATACTGAACATTTTTGTGAATGCGCGGCGTGTCATGAATGGACGCTCGCCAAGCGCGTAGAAAAGCGCGGCGCAAAGGTTGAAGATTTCCCGTGTGTTCACATTGCCTATCATGTCACTGGCAAGCT
>JAJFIO010000114.1 GCA_021774915.1 Alphaproteobacteria bacterium | reverse complement strand
GTTGATTTTTATGCAACCTGCCCGGGGTGTGATGCGTTCGGATTTAAAGACACCGACGGTTCGCCCTGGAAAGGGTCTTATGACCGCGACGGCGGCTTGAAGATTGAGAATCGCGGCGCTTCCGCGACCATCAATTGGGATCTGAACGATACAGTAACCCTGACATCCGTTACAGCCTATGAGAAGTTCGAACGCTTCTTTGAAGAAGATACGGAAATGAGCCCGTTCCCGCTCATCAACCCAACCTTTTCGGCGGAGATTGATCAGTTTACGCAGGAATTGCGGATTGCCGGTGAAGGCGAGCGTCTGCGTTGGACCGGTGGTTTCTATTTCTTCGATCAGGAAGTGGACGGATCCCCGGATCTGGATACATCGGGACTCGGATTCGTGAACATAGATGTGGAATATAAACAGGAAACCACGTCCTGGTCGCTCTTCGGTCAGGCGGAGTTTGATGTGACCGAGCAATTGACCCTGATCGGCGGCTTGCGCTTTACCGACGAGGATAAAGAGCTCAATTATCTGAGCACCGACATTTCGGGTTGCTGCGGACCGGTTGGTTTTGTCTTTAATAAAGCCGTTAATGGCGGACTGGCGGAGCAGAAGACGGATAATGTCACCGGGCGAATCGGGATTGATTTCCGGCCCAATGAAGACACGCTGCTTTACGCCACCGTGTCGCGCGGCACCAAATCGGCCGGCTTTAATACGGGTATCCTGGATGGAAGCGGTGTTTTTGGATCGAATGTGCCGGGGGAAATTCCTTACAAGGAAGAGACGCTTACCTCTTATGAGGCCGGGGTCAAGCTCACTCTTCTGGACGGTAAGGCCCGTATCAATGCCGCTGGCTTCTATTATGATTACGAAGACTTCCAGGCCTTTACTTTCGAGGGCTTAAGCCAGGTCATCGTCAATGCAGACGCTAAAGTGGCGGGCGCTGAGGCGGAAATTACCCTCACTCCTGTTGAGGGACTGGACGCGCTGTTCGGAATTTCCTATCTGCCTGAAGCCAAGGCTAAGAACGTCGCCGATTCTCTGGGCGTGCCACATGATCGTCGCATGGTGCTGGCACCCAAAGTGCAGTTGAATGGTCTGGTGCGTTATGAGCATGATATGGCTGATATGGGCTCTATCGCTTTTCAAGTCGATGCGTCCTATCAGACCAAGACGTTCTTTGATATTCAAAACCATCCCGTGTCGAGCGAAGATGGCTATGATATCTGGAATTTCCGCGCAACCTATTACAGCCCCGACAGAAGGTGGGAGCTGGGTGGTTTCGTGCAAAACGCCTTTGAAGAAGAATACAAAGTTTATACATTCGACTTCACCGGATTTTTTGGCTTCAACCAGCAGGCCTTTGGCCGGCCGCGCTGGTGGGGCATCAGAGCCGCCGCTCATCTTTAAGGAGCGGGTTCCAGGCAATAGCCTGAAAAAAGGCAGACTTTGGAAAGTGCGTCCCTTGAAAAGGGGGCGCACTTTTTCTTTATCCAGGCAATGCCTGTTAGAGTGTGCCCCGCAATGAAGACTCTGGGCCGGGGCGCAATGACAGTACAGCCTGAATTTGATGTGGCGGTGATTGGCGGCGGCCCGGCGGGGGGCATCGCCGCGACACGGGCAGCGGAGCTTGGGATGGCCGTCATCCTTATGGCGCGCCCCCGCCCGAGAGGCGCGCTGGAAGGGCTGGCGCCGCGCACGGTGGAAGCGCTTAAAAATCTGGGCTTTGCGCGCGCCGCTGCGCTCAGCACCGCGCCCGCAATACGCCGGGTGCACTGGAATGGGCAAGAGTCTGCCGCCAACAGCGAAGTCCTTGTCGAGCGCACGGGTTTTGACAGGGCGCTGCTGGATTGCGTAGCTGAGGCGGGCGTGACGGTCGTCAACGGGTCCGCAGTGCGCATGAAGCATGACGAAGCCGGATGGCGCATTCATACGCGTGAGACGCAAGGTAAAACACATATTTGCCGTGCACGGATGATCGTGGAGGCGCGCGGGCGGCGGGCTTTGTCTCGTGGACAAGCTCAAATATGCGGGCCGGTCACTTTTTCTCTCGCCCGTTGGTATGAGGGCGCTGAGCTTGGGAAAAGTTTTACCGCGATTGCCTCCCACTGTGATGGGTGGTCCTGGTTGGCTAATTTAGGAGACGGACGGGTCTCAGTTCAGGCGCTCACGGGATTTGACAACACACCCTCCGGTTCCCGCAAACACCTTATGGACCAACATGGGGCTATCGTGGGCGATATTTTGAATCAGTATCGCGATGACTTGGGAGAACATCTCACGCCTTTGGATGAATTTTTTGTGCGCGATGCGAGCGTTGCTTTATCGAACGAGCCTATCACGCAGGCTATGATCCGGGTTGGAGATGCCGCCGCGAGTGTTGACCCCTTGTCAGGGCATGGCATTTTTCAGGCGATCTCATCGGGCCTGACGGCTGCCCCCACCCTGAACACGATCCTCAATCGACCCGCGCAGGCAGACCTTGCCATGGCGTTTTATGGATCCCGTGTGAAACGCCGCTTCATTCATCAGGTCAAGGCGGGACAGGAATTCTATGCTGAAGAAAAGCAATGGAGCGGCCGTCCCTTTTGGCAGGAGAGACGGGATTGGCTGCACCGGGAGGAGATCGACCACACTGTGGACGAAGGTAATGCGCCAATAACTCTTGACCGGCGCGGGGTGGTCGAGGAGGGGTTCGTGGTGGAAAGGGACGTGCTTGTCACCCCCGCAAATCCCGATGGGGTGTTGATGTTGGACGGTGTCCCCATGGCGGATTTGTGGCGGGAGGTCAAAGCTCCCGGCACTAGCCTGTCGGAGGACCAATTGGCCCGAAAATTTGACGTCGCTCCCCGCCAAATCGAGGTGGCGTTGCGTTGGCTGCGCGAGCAGTCGGTAACGCCGCTCTAAACACGCCGCTCGGGGCCATGGAAACGCGCCGTTTGGGCCAGCTTGTCGATGAGTTCTTGGCTGGAGATGTGGGGCTCAACCTCCATCAGGGCGGCCAAGCGTCCGGTAACCCGCGCCGTGGCGCAGCTCGCGCCGCGTAAGGGATGATCCGACCCCAGAATATCACTTGCTTGCGGCGGCGCGCCAAAATGCGCACGCTGTGTCATGAGCGCCGAGATGTCATGTGGGCCGCACCGCGCATCGCCCATGGCGCGGATCACGCCGTCATAATGCGCCGGGAAAACATCAGGTCCCCGCGCCGGCGTCGCGGCAACCAGAATGCAGCCCGCCCCCAGTGCCACTTGGCAGGCGTGGCGCAGCACCGCCCGGTCCGCCCGCACGCCCAGAGACATAGTGATCAGGCGCGCGCCTTGGCCAAGCGCCCAGTCTATCCCTTCTGCGATGAGTGCGGGGCTGGTGGTGAGCGTGTCATGGAAAATCTGTGCGCTGACCAAATCAGCCTGCGGCGCCCCCGCTAAGATAATCTGGGCTATCGCATCGCCATGGCCAAGCTGATCGGCCACGGCAGGGCTGTGCACGCACTCTCCCTCTGTACTCAGTTCAATGCGAATGGCGGCAGAGCAGGCAATGCTCGCCCCAACGCCTGAATCCAGAAGTCCGATTTTACACCGTGTGGTCATGTTTTCTGGTCAGGCGCTTTATACTGAGGGAGGAGAGCGCCATTTGACATCTTCAAAATGAGATCCGCGTCACGGAAAGCCGAAGCCCGGTGGGAGATGATAATCCGTGTGCGCTCTGAGAACAGAGCATCGATCCGGGCCATCAGTTTTTCTTCCGTTTCGATATCTAGTGCGGCGGTGGCTTCATCAAGGATCAGGATCAGCGGATCGGCGAGCACCGCCCGGGCGATTGAGAGGCGCTGCTTTTGCCCGGCGGACAGAGTGCGGCCATCGACGCCGACATCGCTGTCATACCCTTGCGGTAATGCGTTGATATGATCATGGAGTTGCGCCGCCTTGGCCGCGTCTTTCACCTGCACGTCGGTGGCGTGATCTGTGCCATAGCGGATATTGTCGCGAAAGCTGCCCCTGAATAGAACCGGATCTTGAGAAACCACGGCGATCTTCCGGCGCATGTCAGCTAAATTGAGGTCTTTGAGATCAATGCCGTCCAACCGGATTGTGCCTTTGTGCGGGTCATAATGGCGGTGGAGAAGATCAATCAGCGTGCTTTTGCCCACGCCCGAAAGGCCAAGCACGCCGGTTTTTTGTCCGCCGGGGAGGGTGAGTGTGGCGTCACGAAGGATCCAGTCCGCGTCCTCCTCATACCGAAAAAAAACGCCGTCTAGTTTGATCTCCCCTGTGCCGCCGGGAGGAAGAGCCAAGCCGGGTCCCCCGCGCGGCACGCCAACAGGCTCTGCGGCGATCTCCATCACGCGGGCGAGAGAGACTTTGGTCCTCTGATACGCCGGATAGAGCCCCAGAAAAGACTGCACCGGCCCCGTGGCGCGCGCCAGATAGGTGGTGAACGCCACCAGGGCGCCCAGAGACAGGGACCCGGAGATGACCATCTGGCTGCCCGCCAGGAACACGCCGGTGGTGGCGATGGAGAGCATCAGTCCGGGTACGCCGGTGGCGACATAGCCGGTCATTTGCTGGCGGAGGAGGTCTTTTCTATAGCCTTGATTGAGGTCTTCCAAGCGCTCATTCTCATGGCGTTCGGTAGCCACCGCTTGAATATATTTCACTGCAGAAAGAGAGGTGACCAGAAAGTCGGTGATGCGGGCAACGTTTTGCCTAACCTTTAAGGCAATCCGTTCGAGGCGCGTGCGCATGGCGCGTAAAAAAAAACCTGCGCGGGCAGAAGAGCGAAAGCCAGGAGCGAAAGCTTCCAGCTTAAACCCAGCATAATGATGAGTGATCCGAAAAGAAGAAGTGTGTTGTTGATCATCATTAGCAGGGTGTCAGTGCAAAATCTCTGGACTTGTGCAATGTCTCCGTCAATGCGTGAGAGGATGTCCCCTTTTTTGTGGTGCGTGTAAAAGCGCGGGGAGAGTTTAAGAAGATGGCGGAACACGTCTTCGCGCATGTCGAACAGGATGCGGCTGGAAACATCAATATAGAACCACCGATGAAGAGCACTCAAAGCGAACAGAGATGCGGAAGCGGCCAGGAAAAGCGCGCACGTCCAGAACACCACGTTGATCCTTCCTGCCAGGATGCCGTCGTCAATCAGGATTTTTGTCAGGTAAGGTTGTGCGAGCCCGAGACCGACGGTCGGGAAAGACAAGAAGAGCACTAGCCACAAGCGCCGCGCATGCGCTTTGATGAATGTCAGCGCCCAGGTGATGGCGTTCCCGTCAGTACCCATTTAATCGCGGTGGATAATTTTAAGGGGAGATCCAGCCATGTCAGGACATCCGGGAAGTTCGATCTGGTCCAGTTTTTCCAACGTGTCCGCCGCATAGATGGGAATGTCGCACATGGTGCCGCCCAGATAGACTTCCCTTCCGTCGCCGGAAATCTGGGCAATGTAGTAAGAGTGGTCAACCTCAACTGTCTTAACGGCCTCGCCGGTTTCCAAATCAATTTTCACCAGATTATTGAAGACCGCAAAGGCGTCGCGGCGATTGGGACTGGTGACGATGGTGAACAGCACTTCAGGCGGAATTTTCAATTCCTCGACCCCCATCTCACCGCTTTTCAAATCGAGGCTTAAAATTCCTACGGCAAAAGCATTGGGATCTGTGGGCGGCAGATTGGTCCGGGCCACCGTGTAGAGTGATCTGAAGATCATGGTCTGATCCCACAATGGCCAGAAATTCAGCAGATCCGGCGGCGACATGTTGGGCCGCTTCCAGTTGAGAAAGGGGTAGGTATCCACAAGCTCGCCGCTCACCGGATCGAAAGTGTAAAAATCCTTGCCCAGAGCATAAAGAGAATTGCCGTCTGTCGACATCATCAGCAAGTGAATGCGCCGGGGCGCGGCAAAGGACCGGATGGCTTTGGCTTGCACTCCGCCATCGGTGGCGAACACCGAAATGCGCGACTCAAGCACTTCGTATCTATCGGGGTGGAGTCGCGCCGCCACATCATAAGAATAAAGTTCCTTGCCGTCGGGGCTGATCTCAAGGCCGAAATTTTTAGTGCGGATATCAAACTCAGGGCTCATGTCGGCGCTGAAAACTTGCGCGCCGCTGTCCATATCTATGCCGGTGATGGACTTTTCGCGATTGGTGACGATGTAGACGGTTTTTCCGTCGGGCGAAGGGACAAATGTCATCGGCGCGATCATGGGTCCCGGGATTTTGTATTCGCGGACAATTTTCCGCGCGCTCATGTCCATCAGGAACAGGCGATCGGGCTTGGCGGCGGTCAGGAGGTATTCTTTGGCGTGTGACACACCAGCTGCCGATTGGCTGAACATCAGGCCAAGACAGAAAAGAAGAGCGCGGGTTATGGAACTTTTGAAATCTGAAGCGGCCATGTGTTCTCTTTCGCTTAAGTATGATTCCGCAGGCGACCGGTCTCGTGTCAGTCTTTTGGAAAGACCGCTTCCAGCTTGCGCCAGTCATTTTGGCCCGATGCCGCTTCAGCGTTCCAATTGGGGTAAGAGTTGATGGTATCGGGCACTTGCGCCGGCCACCAGCAGGGATCGGCGCAGCCGTAAAGATCGGCTTCCATGGGTTGGCAAAGCGATGTCAGCGTGCCGAAGGGATCAACCTCCCAGCCCGGATCCAACGAAGCGGTGCAGCCGACCACGGTCTGCATTGCGGTGACCTCTTTCATATGGCCTTCATCGAGAGCGCGGGAGACCAGATGAGCTTTTTTGTTGAGTGGTTTCAGGTGATTCATGATGCGTCCTGTCCTGACAAAATGGCGAATTGACCTGTACTGTCTTTTGCGGCGATCCGGGGGTTTATATGGCGCTCGAAAAAATCGGGGTTTTCATTCAGAATTTGTATATAAACTTCAATGCCGAAATCCACCCAATCGCGCAAATGATCGCAATAATGATAAGTCGGGTGAAGGGGATCGCCATATTTGGCGTATGATTCGTGATAACAGCCGCTTGAACAAATATTTTGTATACGGCAGGTCTCGCATCCTGTTCCCGCGCGCTTTCCGGCCGCCTCGATGAGAGCGCCCAGGCGGGGTTTATCAATACCTTTATCAACTGACCCGAAAGTCGGTAATGTGGAGCCGGTGAACCGGTGGCATAAATTGAGGTCGCCTTTGGTGTCGACCGAAAGCAGCCCTAGACCGGCGCCGCAAGGCAGGGATTTGCGCGTGCCTTCATGAAGGTCCGTCATAAGTTGATGGAGATTGCCAAAGCCAATATTTTCCCCCTTGAGCGCAGCTTTGAGGTAAAGGCGGCCCAGCTCTTTCATCTTAAGAAACACTTCAGAGAGTTCCTCAGCGTTAAGATTAAATGCGGAAATGTCGGCCGAGGTTGCCGGAGCGAAGCCGACTTCATAAAATCCGAATGTATCACGCAAATGCCGGTGTATCCCCACGACATCCGTGACCCCGCGCGTGAGGGTCACCCGTGCGCCGACGGGCCGGGCGGTATAGCGGGCGAGCAGCATACAGGCTTTATCGGAAACCACATCATAGGTGCCTTTGCCACCGACTGTTTTACGATTTTTGTCGTGCACGGCTTTGGGGCCGTCAATGCTCACCGCGATACCGAATTTATGCGCGTTGAAAAAATCGACAATCTCAGGGGTAAGCAGTGTGGCGTTGGTGGTTAGGGAAAAATCGGCAATTTTATTCTCTTCCGCGCATCTTTTTTCCGTGTACGCTACAACCTGTTGGATAAGATCGAAATTGGTCAGCGGTTCGCCGCCAAAAAAAACCACATTGATCCGGTCCCGCATGGTAGCTTCGGCTAAGAGCAGGTCTATGCTTTTGCGTGCCGTAGGAAAATCCATCTTGAGCCCCTCTTTGGGCGTCGCCAGATCTTCCTTGTAGCAATAGCTGCAACTCAGATTGCAGCCTGTATTAACGTTCAAAATAATAGTACTGAGGGGGTAATTGTCAATTTTGAGAGGGGGGCGGGCGTCCTGCGTTGGGTTTGGGCCATCCGTCACAACACCAAGATCGAGAAAGTCGCGGATCGTCTGCGCGATGTCATCGGCGTTATGGCTGCCTTCAAAACAGTCACGGACATCGCCGGGGGTGACCTGCCCTTTGTCTTTGAACAGATCGAGGACTGCGCTGCTGAGCGTGTCCAACTCAAACAATCCTGTGGTGGGCACATGAAACAATACACGGCGTGCGCCCACATGGACGTCATGGATGGTGTCGTGTTTGAGCTGTAACATCCCCATGTTGATCGCATGCTCCTTGTGGCTTTGGTTGCGCCCGATTACTGTATCGGCGGATTGTTCCATTTCTGAACGGTGACAATCAGATGTGCAGCATTTTCCGCCTTGCCATTATAAGTGGGCACGGATGCGATGATTTTGAGATCACCGACATTATTGGTGCCGTATTTGCGCTCCGGATTGGGGCCTGCGTCGCCGGGTGTAAAAAGACCACTGTCATCAAGGGTGCCGGCATATTTCACATCTTCCAGCGCTTGCGCCACCTCATCATAGGCTTCCACCCGCCACTCTGCTTGTAACGGGCCAATGGACAGGTCATCTTCCGTTTGCGCAATGCCGTCCGGCCCATTGGTGTAGCCGATGGCTTCAAACTGGGCGGTGACCGGCGGTGTCATGCCGCCGCCCACCCGTGCAATGCCGTAATCCGGTGAGATCTGAATATAATCCACGTCTTCATAAAGCGTCAGCGCGTTTTGAGCGCTGGCATCACCCACTTCGATATTGCGCAAGCCGGAGGCAGCGCTGCATTTCGCTTTGGCGCGCACAATGATTTTGGTTGCGCTGCGCTCGGTCACCTGCGCTTTGATATCAGGTCCTAAAGAAACATCGCCTTCCAGATTCATGCCGATGATTGTGACATCGACCGACTCTCCGCTCTCAACTACGGCGGGCCAGACGGACGTGATGTGGGGGGCATTGGCGTCTACGCGCGATGCGCTGAAATCGGAGCCAATCTCGAAACTGTCTTCAATATGCCAGCGTCCGGTAAGTTCCGTACCTTCTTCCGACAGGGCAAAGATTTCCCGGATCGGCATGTCACCCCATGTGCCCCGACCGCGCCATTCATAGCCTGTGTAAACAATGGCCTTTGTGGTTCCGGTCAGTGTGTCGCCGGAACTCGTGGTGAGGGTGTATGTAGCGTGATAGGCGTCGTCCCCATCGGCATCGATCTCCATGGCGCCGGCATAATCGCCCTTACCGGGCCAGTGGCCTGTTACCGCCCAAGTGCCGGACAGATCTTCGCGCGGCATTGCGCGCCAGTCGGACCAGGCAGTGGTCTCCAGGGGATAAAGGGAGCCTAGTTTTTCCGGTACGATTGTGGAGGCGATCTCCCACCAGTTCCGATCCCGGGCGAGCGCCTGGTATTCGATCGACTGCCATTGGCCGGCATGCATGTTGGCCAGTAGATTCCATTCGTCAGTATCCCGGCGCTGCAACGCGTAACGCGCATTGGAATGACAGCGCGCGCACATGACATTCAGTTCTTCATCAAAGCCGGTTTCGATAATGTTGTGCCGCTGCTCCAGCACCGCGCGGTGGCCTTGCGTTTCACTGGGCGCCAGGCCCTGGGCATCGGCAAGATATTTCACCAGTGTGCGCCGGATATCCACCGGCACGTCAACACCATGAAATATAGACATGCGCACAATGGACATGTCCCAGCCCTCAGGGGTTTTGCGCATATTGCTGATTCGGCTGAGGCCGCCATTATTGGTTGGCGTGTGGCAAGCGCCGCAATAAAGGCTCAGCAATTCGGATGCGGCAAGTGGCTCTGAAGGTTCGACTGTTATGGAGATTGGCTGAGGGGTTGGGGTGACAGGTTGAGGGGTCTCAGGCGCATCGACTGAAGTGGAGGATAAAGTGGATTCGGCCGGGCTCATGGCCTCTGGCGGCGTGCTCTGGGCGTCTGTCTCGCTCTCGTCGCACCCCGCCAGCGATGCACTGCCTATGATGAGAAGAAGCACGCCCAAGAAATGGGTTAATTTACACTGCCGCCCTCGTGTCATTCGTCCACTCTTGAAGTTAGGAATTATTGGAAAACTCGTGAATATGAAAATCTGGCCTTAAACGTGGTGAACCCCGAGAACAACCCGATTTTTGGATTCAAAGTATGCCGGATGATGACGCTAATGACCAGAGCCCGTCAAGTATTTTATGCATAAAGTAATATTCAAATAGGCAAAGTTCCTCTATACTCTTGGTGCGTTGCTGAGCGCGAGAAGGCGCCTGCAATGGTGTGAGGTCCGCCAGTGATGTTTGGCAGTGAAACCTCATGTGACAATAGGAAAGTGCTAATGGCCATGTCATATCAAAAGCTGATGGCGCCACTCACCATGAACGGCATGACTGTGCCCAACCGGATGATTGTCCCGGCGATGGTGACCCGCCTGTCGGGGGATGATGGTTTTGTCAATCAGGCGATTATTGATCGGTATGTGCGTTTTGCCCAAGGTCATGTGGGTCTGATCGTGGTCGAGGCGACGGCGATCCACGAATCGAAGTCAGGTCCGTTGCTCCGTCTTTCTGATGATAAATTCATTGCCGGCCACAAAGAACTCGTCGCGCGGGTCCATGAGGCCGGGCCTTCCAAAATCGTGCCCCAGATCATTCACTTCATGAAGGTGGCCCGGTCCGGCTGGCGTCAAACTCTCGATATGTTGTCGACCGATGAGATGACTGACATCATCCGGCAGTTCGGCGAGGCCGCTTTGAGGGTGCGTGAGGCGGGGTATGACGGGGTCGAACTGCATGCCGCCCATGCCTATACCCTGGCGTCGTCGCTGTCGCGCTTGAACCGACGCCGGGATCACTATGATGGGCGCACCTTAGAGGGCCGTCTGCGCATGTTTGGAGAGGTCTTTGCTGAAGTGCGCGCGCAGGTGGGGGAGGATTTTCCCGTCGGTGTGCGCTTTCTCGCCGATGAAATGATCAAGGATGGCTATACGCTGGAAGATTCGCGGTTGATTGCCCTGCGGATGGCGCAATTGGGCTGTGATTACATCTCCTTGTCGGTTGGCGGTAAATTCGAGGACGCTATTCCCCAGAAAGGCCGTCCGCCTTATCCTTATACCGGCTATTCAGGCGACCGGTGCATGCCCGGGGCGCACTATCCGGCGATGCCGCATATCGAATACCCGACCCGTATCCGAAAATACCTGCGCGATAAAGGCTATCAGGTCCCCGTGGTCGCAATCGGGAAAATCAGCGCGCCGGAGGACGCCGAGCGGGTCTTGGAAGAAGGCCGCGGCGATATGATCGGCATGGCGCGGCAATTGCTGGCTGATCCTGATTGGCCGAAAAAAGTGAGCGAAGGCCGCACGGATGAGATCCTGCGCTGTATCTACTGCAATGTGTGCAAGCAGCTTGATGAGAATTTCAAACCCGTGACGTGTTTCCTGTGGCCCAAGGGCAATGCCCAAGCCCCACGCGATGATCCTCACGCTGATCGCCCTGCATGGCCGGAGGGCAATATCCTGACGGCGCGGATTGAAGGCGGCATGGTGCGGCTGAACTGGCCACCCGCGACAGGGCCACGGGTGTTAGGTTATGATATTTACCGGGCCGAGGACCGAGGTGAGGTCATTTGTATCGAAGCCAAAAAGAGCACGAAATTCGATGACCGGACCGTTTTGGGAGGGTTGAACTATACTTATTATGTGCGGGCGTTTGGGGAAGCGGGGACACCATCACTTCCCTCCAACTCCGTCAGCGTTGACATGCCTTGGGCTGCGCCGTCAGCCGTATCCGATTTGGAATTTACTCGGTCGGGAATCTGAGGCCGATCTGTAGGCGGATTTCATTGAGAATATCCAGGAGCCTCACGGTCTCATCGAGGGGCATGAGATCGCTTTCCAGACGCCCTTCGCGTAGGCAGCGCATCACTTCGGCCGCGCCAGAGGTCATGCCGTCATGAGGCTCATCAAAAGTCGTGGTGTGCGTGCCCGCCCCTGTGGTGAGGGTCAGGGCGGGTGGGCAGGTCAGCGGCGCATGCACCTTGATTGATCCGGCATCGCCTAAAATAGTCAGATCGGGAGGCCAGTCTATTTTGCTCGACAGGGTGAGATTGGCCATGCGCCCGCCGGAATAACCCAGAAGGACCATCTCCTGATCGTCAATATCGCGCTCATTAAGGGAGCCCATGCTGGTCATGGTGGCCGGACGGCCGAGAATCAGTGAAATCATGGCGACCAGATCGACGCCGCGGTTCAGGAGCACACCGCCGCCCGTCTCCAGATTAAATAGGGAGGGCCCGGGCGCACCTGATTGCGCGTAGCCGCCGCCACCAACCACCATCTCGACCTTTCCGATCATCTTTTTGGCAAGCCACTCTTTCAGGGTTTCAGTGGCCGGCAAGGTCCGCGTCCACATGGCCTCCATGAGAAACAGGCCTTTTTCACGCGCCAGCGCGATCACCGGCTCGGCCTCGCGGCTGTTGATGGCAAAGGGCCTTTCGCAGAGCACGGGCGTGCCCGCCTCCAGACACATCCGGACTTGCGCGGCGTGGAGCGCCGGGGGCGTGGCGATATAAATCACATCAATGTCGGAATCCTGCGCCAGGTCCTGGGTGCTGCCGTGGCGCCGTGGGATACCGAAGGTGTCACCAAAACGCTGCGCCTGAGATAGGCTGCGTGAGCCCACAGCGGCCACTTCAGCATCGTCCAGGCTGGACAGGGCGGCGGCGCAGCGATGGGCCATAGCGCCCGTCCCGATCAGTCCCCACCTTATTTTAGCTGTCATCAGGACTGTCCTTTTGCGGCTGACTTGGTCGTGAAATTTGGCGGAAAAGCGGTATTACTCGGACTTGGACTAAAGGTCGCATGTTTCCATTTTATCTGCCACCGTATCTTGCGCAATATATATTTTAATCATAAAATAATATCACTTCTTACAAACGAAGGAATGCGCCATGAAAGTTGCTTGTCTGGGAGGAGGCCCTGCGGGTCTTTACTTTGCGATTTCGTTAAAACGGCGCGACCCGTCACACGAAATTACCGTGTATGAACGCAATCAGCCGGGCGATACATTTGGCTGGGGCGTGGTATTTTCCGATCAGACCATGGAAAACCTGGCTAAGAACGACGCCAAAAGTGCGCAGGATATTCTGGATAGTTTTGCCCATTGGGATGATATTGATGTTCACATCAAAGGGCAGACCACCACATCGACCGGACACGGATTTTGCGGCATTGGCCGCCAGAGGCTGCTGAATATTCTTCAAGATCGCGCCAGGGATCTCGGCATCAAGCTGGTGTTCGAATATGAGGTTGATGTTGAAAACGATCTGGCTGAATTTTCCGATGCGGATCTTTTGATCGCCTCGGATGGCATTAACAGTAAAATTCGCAACAGATGGCCGGAAGAATTCAAGGCCAGTATTGATGTCAGGAAAAACAAGTTCCTTTGGCTCGGCACCCATAAAATATTTGAAGCTTTTACGTTTATCTTTGAACAAACAGAACATGGCTGGATATGGGCGCATGCCTATCGGTTCGACAAGGATACATCCACTTTCATTGTCGAGTGCTCGCAAGACACATGGGAAAAATTCGGTTTTGGTGACATGAGTCAGGATGACTGTTCGCGGCGCTGCGAGCAATTGTTTGCCGCTTATCTGGATGGGCATGAATTGATGAGCAACGCCAAGCATTTGCGCGGTTCCGCCTGGCTTAATTTTTCCCGGGTTGAGTGCGAGAAATGGCATCACAAGAATATCGTTCTGCTCGGCGATGCGGCGCATACAGCGCATTTCTCCATTGGGTCCGGCACCAAGCTTGCCTTTGAAGACGCCATTGAGTTGGCTGAAACTCTCTCAGCGGGCAAAGAATACGAGAGTATCGAAGGGGCGCTGGAAGCCTATCAAGACACAAGGCATCTGGAGGCGCTGAAGGTTCAAAGCGCGGCGCGCAATTCTACAGACTGGTTCGAAAACCTTGATCGGTATACGAAGTTTGATCCTCTCCAGTTCGCTTACTCTTTGATGACCCGGAGTCAGCGGGTGAGCCATGAAAACCTGCGTTTGCGCGATCAAACCTGGCTTGAATCCGTCGAGGCATGGTTTGCGCGCCAAGCCACGGGCGGCGCGGTCACTCATGCCATGCCGCCGATGTTCACGCCTTTGAGGCTGCGCGACATGGAGATCGCCAACCGGGTCGTGGTCTCGCCCATGTCCATGTACTCCGCCGAGGAAGGCGCCATCAACGATTTTCATATGGTTCATTATGGCGCCCGGGCGATGGGCGGCGCGGGGTTGCTCTTCACCGAAATGACAGACGTCTCGGCGGAAGGCCGGATCACGCCGGGCTGCGCCGGCTTGTACACTGAAGAACAGGCCGAAGCGTGGAGCCGTGTGGTCGAGTATGTCCACACGCACAGCACTGCTAAATTCGCCCTCCAATTGGGGCATGCAGGGCCCAAAGGTTCAACCCGCCTCGAATGGGAAGGGGCCGACAAGCCTCTGGAACAAGGAAATTGGGAAATCATCGCGCCATCGGCCATCCCCTGGTCGCCCGAGAACCAGACCCCGCGCGTGATGACGCGCGAAGATATGGACAAAGTACGGGCGGATTTTGTCAGCGCCACCATAAGGGCCCAGACGTGCGGCTTTGATATGGTCGAGCTTCACTGCGCCCATGGGTATTTGCTGTCGGCGTTCGTCACGCCTTTGACGAACAAGCGCACCGATGAGTATGGCGGCTCGCTTGAAAACCGGCTTCGTTTCCCGCTGGAGGTGTTTCAGGCCATGCGCGATGTCTGGCCTTCGCACAAGCCCATGTCGGTACGCATCTCTGCCACCGACTGGCGCGGCGCAGCCGGGATCACAGCGCAAGATGCTGTTCGGATCGCCCAAGCTTTCGATCGTGCGGGGTGTGATCTGATAGACGTGTCTGCCGGTCAGACGTCCAAGCAAGCTGAACCCGTTTACGGCCGGATGTTCCAGACGCCGTTTTCAGATCAGATCCGCAATGAGGGCCATATGGCGACCATGGCAGTCGGTAATATCTATGAGGTGGATCACGTTAATTCCATCATTGCCGCCGGCCGGGCGGATCTGTGCGCGCTGGGGCGTCCCCATCTCACCGATCCGGGCTGGACGTTGCGCGCCGCGGCAGAGCAACGCTACCATGATGTGAAATGCCCACCGCAATACTTAAGCGGTCAAGCGCAATTGGAACGCAATCTGGAACGCCAGGGCCAGATGTTGACGCTGAACGCATGACGCCAAGTTTTGCACATATGCCTCTGAAAGGCCGCCATGCCGTGATCACCGGTGGGGGAAAGGGAATCGGCGCGGCCATCGCCGCCCGCTTGGCGGCTGAAGGGGCGTGCATTACGCTGATGGGCCGGGACGCAGAGCGCCTTGCCGCCACGGCGCGAGACCTGGATAACGCTCAAGCGGTCACACTGGATGTAACCGATGAAGCTGCGGTGGATCGCGCTTTTGCGGGTGCTGTGGAGGGGATGGGGCCGGTTTCTATTCTGGTCAACAACGCAGGCGCGGTGCAGTCCATGCCGTTCAGAAAAATGGATAGCGCCCACTGGCGCGCCATGCTGCAGGTTAATCTCACGGGCGCCTTTTACTGCGCCAAGGCGGTGGTGGGGTCAATGGAGCAGGCAGGCTGGGGCCGGATTGTCTCAATTGCCAGCACGGCGGGTCTTAAAGGTTATGCTTATGTTGCCGCCTATTGCGCGGCAAAACACGGTCTCATTGGCCTCACACGCGCATTGGCGCTGGAGCTCGCCCAAAAAAATATTACTGTCAACGCCGTTTGTCCGGGTTACACGGATACGGATATTGTTGCACATTCGGTCGAAACACTTATTAAAAAGACCGGGCGCAGTCCTGCCCAAGCGCTGGACGACCTGACGGCTGCCAATCCCCAGGGTCGTTTGGTGCACCCGGAGGAGGTGGCCGCGACGGTGGCTTGGCTTTGTTCGCTGGAAAGCGCCGCCATTACCGGCCAATCCATTGCGGTGGCTGGAGGAGAGGTGATGTAATGCAAATGATGTCCGATGTTCTGGAAGACAAGCTGGGAGGCGGGGCGCCCCACTCCAAGCAATCATTGCGCCTCTGGCTCAGGCTGCTCACCTGCACCTCAGTTATGGAGCGGGAAATTCGCGATAAATTGCGCACTGAGTTCGACACTACGTTGCCGCGCTTTGATCTTTTGTCTGCGCTCGATCGGGCCCCCGAGGGGCTGACTATGGGACAAATCTCCGAACGCCTGATGGTCTCGAACGGCAATGTGACGGGTCTCGCTAATCGTTTGGAACAAGATGACTTCATTGTCCGGCAGGTAACAAAGCCTGACCGGCGTACTCAATGCGTGAAATTGACCCCTTATGGCCGCAAAGAATTTCAAAAATGGGCCAGCGCTCATGAAGGCTGGGTTGATGAAATGATGGGTCTACTGAACGCTTCGGAAATAGAAACACTTCTGGAGCTTCTTCATAAAACAAAAATATCGATGGGGCAGGCGCGCGGGAAGGGCCGTTCAAAATGAAGGGCGCCGCGTATAAAGCCACCCATTTTCAGTGGGAATGCGAGGACGGCGTCGGCACTGTTATGCTCAACAGGCCAGAGCGCAAAAACCCGCTGACATTTGAGTCTTATGCCGAGCTGCGCGATCTGTTTCGCCAGCTCGTATATGCCCCTGACGTGAAGGCGGTGGTGATCACCGGGGCCGGAGATAATTTCTGCTCAGGCGGGGATGTCCACGACATTATCGGCCCGCTTGTGGAGATGAGCGCACCTGAGCTTCTTGAGTTCACCCGCCTGACCGGCGATCTGGTGAAGGCGATGCGCGGCTGTCCGCAACCGATCCTTGCCGCGATCGATGGCGTTTGCGCCGGGGCTGGGGCGATCCTGGCGATGGCGTCTGATCTTCGCTATGGCACGTCGCAAGCGAAGGTAGCTTTTCTGTTCAACCGGGTTGGGTTGGCCGGATGCGATATGGGGGCGTGCGCCATCCTGCCCCGCATCATTGGGCAGGGGCGGGCATCGGAATTACTGTTTACCGGGCGCGGTCTTGGCGGCGAGGAAGCTGAGCGCTGGGGTTTTTTCAATAAGCTATGTGCGCGCGAGGAGCTTTTAGAAACAACGCACGCCATGGCGCTGCGTCTGGCGAAGGGCCCAAGTTTCGCCAATGCCATGACTAAGAACCAACTCAATATGGAATGGGATATGAGCCTCGACACGGCGATTGAAGCAGAGGCTCAGGCTCAGGCCCTCTGTATGCAGACGGGGGATTTCAGGCGGGCTTATGAAGCGTTCGTGAACAAACAAAAACCGGTGTTCGAGGGCAATTGATGAGTGACAAGAGTTTTCTCGATTGGCCTTTTTTTGACGACACGCATCGGAGCCTGGCGGCTCGCATCGAAGCTTGGGTTTTAGAGGAGCAAGAACTTCTGGAGGGAGCGCACAGCGATGTCGATCAGACCTGTGCGGACATCTTAAGCCGCTTGGCAGCGGCAGGCATTCTTGAATATGCGGTTCCTTCTGCTTATGGCGGCGCGACTGACACGCTGGATGTTAGGTCTTTGTGCCTCATCCGCGAAACCCTCGCACGCTCTTCGGGACTGGCGGACTTTGTCTTTGCCATGCAGGGATTGGGTTCAGGCCCGATCTCACTTTTTGGCGACGAGGCGCTCAAAGGCCATTATCTGCCCGCAGTGCGGAGCGGGAAAAAAGTCGCCGCCTTTGCCCTTACTGAACCCGAGACGGGGTCGGACGCAGCGAATTTGATTACCACAGCTACGCATCACGGCGACCACTTTGAGATCAATGGCGTCAAGACGTTCATCTCCAATGGTGGCATTGCCGACTTTTATGTCGTTTTCGTCCGTACTGAGCCCATATCCGGGGCGCGGGGTGTCAGCGCGTTTGTCGTCGATGCCGACACGCCGGGCCTTGATGCCTCTGAACGCATCGAGACCATTGCGCCTCATCCTTTGGCGACGGTGAGGTTTGAAGACTGCAAAGTGCACAAATCCCATTTGCTTGGTGAAGTGGGGCAGGGGTTTAAAATCGCCATGGCGACCCTCGATGTTTTTCGCTCGACTGTAGGCGCCGCCGCTTTGGGTCTTGCCCGGCGGGCGCTGGATGAAGCGGCATCTCGCGCCAGCACGCGCGAAATCTTTGGCGGCGTCCTTTCCGATCAGCAATTGATCCAAGGCATGATCGCGGAAATGGCTCTGAAGGTGGATGCCAGCGCGCTTCTGGTGTACCGTGCGGCTTGGACAAAAGATGGTGGCCAGCCACGTGTAACCAAGGAAGCGGCCATGGCAAAATATTATGCCACCGAAACCGCGCAGGAAGTGATTGATAAAGCTGTTCAGATTTTTGGGGGTCTGGGTGTGGTCACCGGGGTGAAGGTTGAGGAATTGTACCGTGAGATTCGCGCGCTCAGAATCTATGAAGGCGCCTCTGAAGTTCAGAAGGTGATCATCGCCAGCCAGATACTGGCTCAACATAAAACATCATGAGTGTGTTCAGATTAGACTGGCCGGTGCGCTTTGCCGATACGGATCCTGCGGGTATCGTTTTTTATCCACGCTATTTTGAAATGGTCAACGGTGTTGTTGAAAGCTGGTTTGCCGATGAGATCGGCGCCAGTTTCCGAAAAATGGCGCTTGAAAACAGGGTGGCGACGCCTACGGTCCATATCGAGGCTGATTTTTTCCGGCCCAGTATGATTGAAGACGTGCTTGAGTTCTCTCTCATCTTGCTGGATCTTGGCCGGACATCGTGTACGGTGTCGGTTTCGGCCGTCTGTGAAGGTGAAAAGCGCCTGGTGGCGAAGGCGGTTCTTGTGTATGCCAATCTCGATGATTATTGTGCCGTACCTTTTCCCGAAGAAATGCGCGCCGCTATGGTTCCCTTTCTTCTGGGGTCGGATGATGAATAAAAAGACGATGAATAACAAAAGGTAAGCTTATATGAAACATCTGCTCCCTGATGGCTGGGAACGCCCCAAAGGATATTCAAACGGCATTAGTGCAGAAGGTCGTCTTGTCTTTGTTGCGGGTCAGGTGGGATGGAATGGTAAATATGTTTTTGAAACCGATGATTTTGTTGGTCAACTGAGGCAGGTATTGATTAACACCAGAGAGGTTCTGGCGGTGGCTGAAGCGGGGCCTGAACATATTGTGCGCATGACATGGTATTTCACCAATAAAAAAGAATACGTCTCTCGCCTGAAAGAAATCGGTGCGGCCTATCGCGAGATCATGGGCCCTCATTATCCCGCAATGGCGGCGGTTGAGGTCTGTTCCTTAGTGGAAGACAGGGCCAAGATTGAAATTGAAACCACGGCGGTTATTCCAAAGAATTAAGGATGTTATTCTGCATGCGCATCGTTGAGGCGGGTCAATTCCAGCTGTAACATCTCGCCAGCTTCGTCGGCTAGCGCGGCATCGCGTAAACGACGTATCACCGAGGCGAGCTTTGCATCCGGGCCGGATGCGTCGAGCGCACCCATAATGAGGGTAAAGTTTTTGAGCCCCCGTGCATGCGTGTCACCATAGCCTTTAACCAGTTGCTGACAGGCGGCAATCTCGACAGCCAGATCATAATCACTACTGGCCGTTTGTTTGATGCGCGCAAGCCAGTCCTCTATGCGGGCGTGCTCGACATGGTAACGATAGGTGCCGCGACGCCAGCGTCTCATTGATGAGATCATATAAAACAACAAAAAGCCCGACAGCTTGCTTGATTGAATGCGCCGCCCTTTTTTGAGCCGCCGCCCTACCCATCTTTTGGTCCGCGGTGCGCTCATGAGAGCGCGGCCGAGGGGTGCGGGAAGCGAATCGCAAATTTCTTCGACGCGCGGATGCACATAATCCACCACGTTCACGACTTGGTTTTGGGTGGCGCCGGTTTCTTGTGCGATGTGGTCAAACCTTTTTTTACGGATTTTAAAATCGGCAACGCGAATGGTATCTTCATAAGTCATCCAGAGGGCAAGGTGCCGCCCAACTGTTTGCGTAAGTCGATGTCCCCGCGCGGTATCATCAAGGGTAAGGATATCTTCCATCTGCTGAAGATAGAAGGCGCCATAGGCTTTATCCTGATAGTCAAGGGTTCTGTTGGTCCCGACCATCAGGATTTCCCGGCAGGATTTGGGGAATATTTGTTGTACCTTTTGAGAAAGCTGGTCATCTCTGTGTACGGAGATCTTTTCTAATGGTGGCATTTCGGGTTCGCTGGTCTTGGTAGCGTCCGCAAGATTGGCTTTCGCTAAGCGATACCCTTCATTAAAGCCGGCGAGATTTGTTTCAACGGCAATGCCGCTGCGGGAGATGGTCTCTTCAAACGACGATTTTTCGAAGGGAAGCGCTTTTGAACCTGCCAACGCCCCAAACAATACGGCGCTGATCACGCTGCCGGTTTCGTGCGCCGCTTGCTCCATATCAAAGTGAATCAAAGAATGTGCGCTTGCCTGTGCGGCTTCATGCACGCTCTTGTCATCGACGATACCCTGTCCCATCGCGGATTTTTCGGATATGGCATAAACCCTGTGGGACGAGGCGATTAACGTTGTGAGGTTCGGGGAAACAAGCCCGCGTTGAATTGCCCGGCCCGCCTCCATCCATTCTGAGGCAATCACAATATCGACGTCGCCGGGGACAGGATTGAGCGCAAACACAGGCTCCTGGCCCAAGGCTTTGGCTTTAGGAAAGATCTCAATGTAATAGATCGTTGTGCCCGTGCGCTGGGCGACGCCCGGTACCGAAGTGTACTGAGCTAAATACCCTGCGCTACCGGCCAGAGTGACGATCCAATTGGACAGCACGCCCCCGCCCTGACCGCCGAGGGCAGCAATGGCGATCGAAAGGGGTCTGGGGCGATCCCGTTCGATCATGATTGGTAAGTCCGCAGACGAAGGGATTTTTCAGACTTGCGCTGGAAAAAGCCGATCACCGCTTGCCGGACTTTGGTGATGGTCATATCCCATGCCGAGGGGTTGGAGATGATTTGAGCTTTGTAAAACGATGGGCATAATATGGCGACATCAGCCACTTCACCACAATGGCCGCAGCCGACACATGTGTTATCGACATAAGCGATTGGGTCTTGCCTTAAGGGGTCGGGGTTTTCCTTGATGGTGAGGGACGGACAGCCCGACAGGCGGATACAGGAATGGTCGCCCGTGCACGTTTCGGCATCGACGCCGAATTGCTCGCGCACCACGCGTTTTCCTTGGCTCAGCATCCGGCGGACAATAGGTTTTAAGCGGCGCTGTCGGTTAAGCTGACATTCCGACTGGGCGATCAGAACTTTTGGTCCTTTTTGCTTTGTGGTCAGGGCCTCACGCAAGGTCTCCATCATATCGGCCAGATCATAGGTGCGGACCCGGCGCACCCATGTGACGCCCAGCCCCCGCACCGCGTCTTCGATCCGGTGGCGCGTGCTGCGCGTTTTGTTTTTGCTGCGCGACGACAATATGTCTTGCCCGCCGGTGGCGGCCGAATAGCCGTTATCCACGATCATCAGCACGTTGTCGCTTTCATTAAAGACCGCATTGCCGACACCGCTGGTCAGGCCGTTATGCCAGAACCCGCCATCGCCCATGATGGCGATGGTGCGCTTTATTGACGGCGCCGTGAAAGCCGACGCCCCGGCCGCGCCAAGCCCGTAACCCATGGTCGTGTTGCCGATATTGAAGGGGGGCAGGATGGAAAAAAGGTGGCAGCCGATATCGCAACTGACATGGGCTGGCCCCAGCTCTCGCTCCAGGAGTTTCATGGCTGTGAAGACAGGGCGCTCCGGACAGCCGGTGCAAAAGCCCGCCGGGCGTGGCGGCAGGGTGGTATTCATCGCATCCACGGCGGGCAAAGAGGCTTCTTCTTGGTCGTCCGTTATGGCGAAGAATGTCTTCAAACCATTTTTGAGAACCTGGCCGGTATATTCGCCCGCCATGGGCAGGACATCCTTGCCACTGATTTTGGTTTGGAGATCAGCGCGGCGCAATATCGTATTGATGGCTTGTTCGATATAGTCAGGCTGCCCTTCCTCGATGATCAGCACGGATTTTTTATCAGCGCAAAAGCCGACAATCTCATCGGGAATAAGGGGATAGGTGACGTTCAAGACATAGATCGGAATATCGGTGTTGCCGAAACAGTCCGACAGATCAAGGAGGTCGAGGGCGCGGATCAGCGTGTTGTAAAGGCCGCCCTGTATGATGAGCCCTTGCACGCCGGTGGCGCCGCCAAGAAATTCATTGAGCTTGTTCTTTTTGATGAATTCAATGGCTGCGGGCCAGCGTTGATTGATTTTTTCCTGTTCATGAAGAAAATTCGCCGGCGGCAGGACGATCCGCTCGGTATCGCGCTGCGGGTTTTCCATGGCCTCTTGCAGGGTGAAATCCGGCTTTTGATTGTCTTTGGCTTCGAAATGGCCAAAGACATGGCAGGTGCGGATGCGCAGCTCTAACATCACCGGTGTGTTAGAGGCTTCGGAGAGTTCGAATCCCTTCTCGACACTGTCCACGATGCTGGTGAGATTGGGCCGGGGATCCAGCAGCCAGATCTGCGATTTCATGGCAAAGGCGTGGCTGCGCTCTTGCATGATGGACGAGCCTTCGCCGTAATCCTCGCCAATAATAATGAGCGCGCCGCCGGTGACGCCGCCTGAGGCGACATTGGCCAGGGCATCAGAGGCGACATTGGTGCCGACGGTCGATTTCCATGTAACGGCTCCGCGCAAGGGATAGTTGACCGAGGCTGCCAGCATTGCTGCGGCGCTGGCTTCGCTGGCGCTGGTCTCAAAATGCACGCCCAGTTCGTTAAGAATGTCTTCGGCGTCCGAGAGCACGTCCATTAGATGGGAGATTGGGGCGCCTTGATAGCCGCCGACATAAGAAACGCCCGACTGAAGAAGGGCTTTGGTGACGGCGAGGATTCCCTCTCCACAGAAATCATCGCCCGCGCCAAGGCGCAAAGACAGAATTTCTTTGGCGAAGGATCTCTCTGCCATGTGTTGTTATCCTCATCCCGCTGATCAGATTGGCAGCGTTTTTGTTTCTTATGACCGTTCCCGGTTAACCGGGAATGGTCTAGGCTGCAAGCGCAGCCCGGCGCTTCCCGCGCCGCTCCCGCGGTGCCGCGCGCCGACGCGTGTTGGCGTGAGCAATCTAGTGCCCGGGAACCAGTGCCAACACCCGTACCGGAGAACCCGACCCGTTAATAATTTTCAACGGCGCGGCAATGACCACGGCGCCTTTTGGCGGTAGCGCATCGAGATTGGTCAGGCTCGCCAGCCCGAATTTATTGGCGCCATGCATGATGGTGTGGCACGGGAAGGGTGGTTCGAACATGCCGGCTTGACCCGCATCGGTGCCGACGGTTTCGACGCCAAAGCCCAAAACGCCGCGTTCACGCGCCAGATATTCAACGGCATCAAGGCGCGGGCCCGGTGAATGCGGACCGTTTTCATCTGCATTGAGAAATTCATCCCCATTGGTGCGCTTCGACCAATCGGTGCGCATCAAAACCCACGCGCCTGCCGGAATTTCTCCATGTTCTTTTTCCCATTTCTGGACATGATCCGCCGTCAGTAGAAAGTCGGGGTCGGCGGCAGTCTCGGATGAGCAGTCAATTACGCAAGCCGGGCCGATGAAGCGGTCGGCGGGTATGGTGTCCGTGCCGCCATCGGCGTAATCCTTGCCGCTGATCCAGTGATTGGGCGCATCGAAATGCGTGCCGGTATGTTCACCGAGCGTCAACACATTCCAATACCAGGCGGGCCCATCATCATCGAAGTGCGAGATGCGTTCGATACTCAGAGGCGGTGAGTTTTTGCCGATTTCCGGCGGCAGCATGATCACCGGCGTGTCAGGCCCCAGAGTTTGGCTGAGATCGATCACGCGAATGTCTCCGCTTGCGATGGCGGTGACCATATCGGCTAATGTGGTTTGAGTAGATGACATATGTTTCTCCCTGATGGCGCTCTAATTTTAAAGATAAACGTTGATGTTATCCAGCGCGCTTTCGCAATTCACTAAGTTGACGCGTTTCTGTTTTATTTTGAAATCCGTTCCGTCAAAGATGAGGTCATGAATATAAGCGCCGCCATAGATGCGCTGTTCATCGCGGCGGTATTCAAAAACCACGAACCTTGAGTTCACAGTGCAGGTGCCGCTTACCGCATCATAGGCATCAATCATAACATTAGAGACGAGGTGGACGCTGCGTGGGATTGGTTGCAGCGAGTGGGCGTTCTCGTTGTCGAACCGTTCTATCCGCACGGCCCTTAACAGCTTGTCCTCATAAATAAGGGAGACATAATTCAAAGGGTCCGGTTGATCGACGGAGGCGGGCATCCAATATGTCCCGTCTGTGGTAAAGAGCCCATCCCATTTTTGCCATTTTTTTTCATCTAGCAGGCGCGCTTCATGAAAAAGAAACTCCTCGACTGTTTTAAGGTCCAGTTCGGCAAGTGATGTGACGCTCGTCATGGCTCAGGCATCCTCCGCCGACATGTATTGTTTCCAGGCCTTGAACTGGTTGCGGAACACAATGTCATTTGTGCCTTCAGCTTCAATCGTGCCGTCAGCATTGACGATTTCTTGGTCCATGTGGCGGTGCATGCTGACCCAGTCGTTTGCTTCCGACTGAAGTCCGTATTGCAGGCGGTGATAGGATTCATAATCATCAGGCCCCACCAGATTGGCCGATGAATTGATCAATGTGCAATAGAGAATAGAGCGTTGCGTCATGGCTTCTGGCGCGCCTTTGAGGCGGAACGTCCAGGATTCAATCACTGTTTTATCGACTGCCAGCGGTTTGACAACACGCATGGTCTGAATGGGCCCTTTGATGGTCGCGCTGGGATAAAACACGGTGTTATGGCGATTCTCGGAAAATATATCCAAAGTTTTTTCTTTGCCGTAAGCCGATTCCAGAGCTTCAACATAGCCGGGAATATCCGAATAGGCGGAGTGTATCGAGACTTTGCCTCCTGAATAAGAATGCCCGTATTCAAATGCGTGTAACCCCATCTCTTCAAAAAATGAGTATCTGTTGGTGAACGGACTGAAAATTTCCACCGCCCATGGGACTTCATCTTTTTCGTCCATCACGCGTTTGGCGACAATACGTGCCGTCTGGCTTGACGATTGATGGGTAACGATGGCGTGCATGAGGTCGTTGAGGTTTTCGACAAAAAATTTCCAGTTGGAATCATGCGTATAGCGCAAGACCCCACCAGTAACCTCTAATTCGCCATCGGGTGCGCGGTCGACCATGTTGTCAATGGACGAGGCGACGCCCCCGAGCCATGTTTTGAGGTCAGGACCTTTGGCGCTCAGGCTGGCAAAAACAAACCCGCGGTATGAGTCATATCGCGGTACTTTTTTGACATTGGTGTCCGGATTGTCGCGGCAAAACCCGGTGTTGTCATAGCCGCCTTCAAGCGGGATGGTGAGCAGCGCGCCATCAGTGTCAAACCGCCATCCATGGTAGCAGCAGCGAAAGGCTTTGACGCAGCCCGACGTGTCCCCTACCAATTGGGCGCCCTTGTGGGCGCAACGGTTATAAAGAACATGAATTTTATCATCTTTATGGCGTACCAGGATGACCGGTTGCCGCCCGATGGTGGTGGCGAAATAATCGCCTGGATTTTTTACCTGGCTTTCATGGCCGACATAGATCCATGTGCGGTGCCAGAGGCGTTCCATCTCCAGGTCAAAGATGTCAGGATCTGTGTAGACTTTGCGGTGCACTTCGTCTTTGTGCAGCAAAGGTTCAATGTCTATGGTGTTTGCCTGTGACATTTGTTGCTTCTCCCTTGAGCCCGCTCATGAAGGTTGTTTGTAACAAAAATCACTTGAATATTCAAGTAATATCGCGCCATACTGCACCAGCTTACCTAAGTTTTCCTCACCTTGTTTTCGAGAATAGCACTCCGTTCCAGCACCATGCAAAAAAAAGCGAAAAAAACCGGCCATCCCGCATCTCAAAGTTTTGAGCTGGAGAAATACCCTTTTTTTCTGATGGCCCAGGCTTGGTCCACCTATAGCGACGTCATGAGTTCGGTTTTGAAATCCATCGATATGGATCCGCCTCGTTGGCGTGTTCTTATGATTTTGGGGGATAGAAGTCCGTGTAGCGTCAGCGGCATTGCTGACAAGGCGGTGATGAAGCTGCCGACCATCACGCGGATCGTCCAGCGTATGCAGGAGGAGGATCTGGTGCGCTGTGCGCCGCGCGCGCAGGATAATCGCGTGACGGAAGTTTTCCTGACCGGGCAGGGGCGCGATGCTCTGAGACAAGTCAAAAAAGTTGCGGGAAATATTTTTGAACGCGCTTTTGACGGCTTGGAGAATACTGAGATCAATCAGCTCAACTCTGTTCTACGTCACATTCAGAAAAACCTCATCCGCTCACCCTATGAATGAGAAGGGGTAGCCAAGTCTGATCTGCGTCATCCCGGACGTTACATGAGCGCAAAAACCGTAGGTTTTTGATAGACGAATGTTAGATCCGGGATCCAGAGAACTTATGAATAAGTCCAAACGAAAAATATCTTAAATTAAAGCGCTAAAGAGGCGATGCTGGTTCCCCCGCAGACAAAAAGATTCTGGCCGGTGATAAAATCGCTGTCACGCGCCAGGAAAAACATCACTGCGCGCGCCACGTCATCGGCTGTGCCGAGGCGCCGGACGGGAATGGACCCCGCCAGGGAAGTTTTCTTGGAGCTGTCTGCCGGGACCAATTCATGAAACATGTCGGTGACGATGGGGCCGGGGGAGACCGCATTAACGGTTATCCCCGAAGGCGCCAGTTCCAGCGCCCAGGTTCGGGTCAGCCCGAGCATACCGGATTTGGTGGCGGAATAGACAGAACGCGTTTCAAGGCCAAGAGCGGCGCGCGATGAGATGTTAACGATGCGGCCATAGCCCGCCTTTTTCATGGCTGGCAGCGCTTCCTGAACGATAATCAAAACCGCCGCCAGATGAAGATTGGTGAGATAGTCGAGGTCTTGCAATTTGACATCCGCCAGCAAGGCAGGCCGGATTATCCCGGCATTGTGAACCACGTTCAACACATTGTGTTGCGCACAGATCTCTTGCGCCGCCTGGCGGGTGGCTGTGCGGTCGGTGAGATCCACCTCAACGGATGTGAGGCGATCATGGGTGAAGGGCGCTTTGCGGCGGGCGAGTGAGATAACGTCATATCCCGCATCCAGCAAATGCCGGCAAATGGCTTCGCCGATTCCGGTGGAGCCGCCGGTGACGAGCGCGCTCCCGCGATCCTGTTCACTGGTCATGAGTTCTTCCCCTCTTCATTTTGCCCAGTTAGCAGATCAGCAAAGTCGAAATCTTGAGGCGGAGTGTGGGCAGATTTAGGCAGTGCGATAAAAACGCCCTGGCCTGACGGGTCAAGGCGATTGATCATCGTCACGTGGCCGCTTATTTTGTGCGCGCCTGGCGCCAGATGGGCGAAGATGACAGGTCCGCAGTCGAGGTGCACCGTGCCCATAACCCACGGCATGTGGTTTTGGAAAAAGGGATCGCTGGAAACATGGAGCTCCGTACACGTCAGCACTGTGCCATCAGGATCGACTTGGCTCCAGTCGAGCCTGTCCGATAGGCAGGAGCGGCAAACTTCGCGTGGTGGATATTGCACCGTGGCGCAGGAGGCGCACACTTGAAGAGTGAAGCGCCTTTCTTTTGCCGCTTTGGTGATCTCAGCCCAAAGCGGGGTGCGGGATGACGGTGGTGTGAGGGGAGTGCTCATTGTGGCCCCCGCGCAATAATGACCGCGGCGCTCGAGAGGCAGCGGTCATAAGTGACCATGCCATAGCCGCTGACAAGTCCGATACGGGCGTCTGAAACCGCTTGGCCCAAGGCCTGCCCGGTCACTTGGGCCAGACCTTCCACCAGTCCGAGAAAACCCCCCGCCGCCCCCGCCTGCCCGCAGGAGAGCTGGCCTCCGGACGTGTTGTGGGGCAGGCCGCCGCCGTCAACATCAAGAGAGGTTTCGCGGACAAAGCGGGCCGCCTCGCCCTTGGCGCAAAAGCCTAAGTCTTCGATCTGCATCATCACAATCACCGGGTAATCGTCATAGGTCTGAAGAAAATCCATATCGCCGGGCCCCGCTCCGGCGGCATCATAGAGGGCGTCGCGATAGAGCGCCCAGCCGCCTCTCGTGGCAATAGGGTCTTCCGGATAAGCGTTATGCAATTCTTCGGCGCTTAAAATTTCCGCATAGGGCTGGCCCAGTTTTTTTGCCCTGTCTGTGGACATCACGAGAAAGCCGTCAGCCCCGGCGCAGGGCATCACGCAGTCAAAAAGATGCAGCGGACCGGCAATGGGCCGGGCGTTCAGGTAATCCTCCATGGTCATGGGTTTTTGCAGCAGGGCATGGGGAAAGCTTTGGGCGTTGCGGCGCTGGGACAGGCAGACCCGGCCAAAATCTGCCCGGGTAACGCCATAGCGCGCCATATAGTTCTGGGTGATGCCCGCAAATACGCCATTGGGTCCCGCCGCGCCGTAAGGGAAGACCGCATCTGTTGAGAAGCGGCTGAAATTGGAAATGAGATCGGCAAAACCGCCCTTGGCCATGGTGTCGCCGCCGATGCACGCTACAACTTCGGCATCCCCCGCCTGGATGGCGCGCGCCGCCCGGCGCAGGGCGACAATGCCGCTGGCGCCACCCATGGGAATGTGTTCCAAAAAACGCGGGGTGAGGCCGAAATGTTCGCTTAAAACCACCGCCGTGTCCGGAGCCAGAGAAAAGCTGGCAATGGCCAGTCCGTCCACGTCTGATTTTTCAAGTCCGGTGGTGGTGATCATAGATTTGAGCGCCCGGCCGATGAACCACGCGGCGCCATGATCTGAATGGCGGACATAAGGCACAGCTACCGGGGCCACCAGGGCCACGCCTTCAAAAGATTTCGGTGTCATAGTCACGCGCGTGCGCCTTTGTTGTTTTGCCGTGAGCGTGATTTCATGGGGGTCAGATCAAAACACTCCCCACGCGCCGCCAGATCACGGCAGATTTCTTTAATCCTGCCGCGTTGTAACTTTTGCGAACCCGTCATCGGCAAGCTATCGACCAAGGCAATGTAGCCGGGTGCTTTGTAATAGGCGAGAGCGCCCCGGCAAGAAGCGGCAATTTTTTCAGCCGTCTCTATCGTTTTTGCTTGTCCTTGCACGACGACGATCAACGCCATCACTTCTTCTCCCCGGATCTCGTCCGGGATGGGGGCCACGGCGCAGTTCTCGACAAGGGAGCTTTGCATCAAAACGCCTTCAACTTCGACCGCGGCGATGTTTTCACCGCTGCGGCGGATAATGTTTTTGCGCCGATCGACGAAATAATAATATCCCTCGCTATCTTTGCGCACGACATCGCCGGTGTGAAACCATCCGCCCTCCCAGGCTTGCGCCGTGGCTTGGGCGTCCTTGTAATAGCCACTGAAGAAATATTGCCGCGGGTTGGGCCCTTTGCGGCGCACCAGAAGTTCGCCGGGCGTGCCTTGGACCACGTCTTCGCCCTGTTCGTCAACCATCCGGGTTTCAAGGCCGGGCAAGGCTTTGCCAAAGCAGCGTGTGCCCACATGGCGCGGCTCTTGGGTGGCCGCAATGCAGGCCCCCGCACCGGTCTCAGACATGGCCCAGGCTTCGATCAGCGGAAAGCCGAAGCGCTCTTCAAAAGTACGGTGATGCTTGGGGTCGACGCCGGCGCCAAATCCAAATTTAATCTGGGCACTGAAATCATCTTCTTCCTCTGGCGGAGCATTGAGGAGCATGGCCGGCATGACGCCCAGATAATGGAGGATCGTGGCGCGCGCCTCGCGCACGCTAGCCCACCAGGTTGAGGGGTGAAAACGGTCAAGCTGAATGATGCATCCGCCAGACATAAGCATGGCCATGAACGAGCAGGCCATGGCGTTCATATGGCTGACCGGCAGCGGCGTGATCAGGCGTTCCGCACCCGGCTCCAGAGCGCACAATCCCCCCATATCAGCATACCAGCGCCCAAGGCCGGTAAAGTACTCATTGGAAAGAAGACATCCCTTCGGCTTGCCTGTTGTGCCCGAGGTGAACAGCATGGCGGCTTCGCTGGCCAGATCCGGCGCGCCGCGCCGTGCCTGCGAAAAGGGCTTGGGCACTGGAGAAAGGTGTTCTAAGGCCGCAAGGGGAATAGCTGTATCGCACTGTCGAATGGCTTCTGCCACCAGGCTCTTGTGCTGATCGAGGCTGACCACGAGATCGGTATCGCTGCGCTCGAAAATGAAAGCGATCTCTTCTGGTCTCAGTCCGGCGCTAACCGGGATGACGCTGACGCCCAAAGCGTTTAAGGCTAAAAAATGGATGAAAAACTCCGGCCGGTTGTCGAGGACCAAACAGACCCTGTGGCCCAGGCCGTAAGCGGCTTGTGAATAGCAGGCGCGCAGGTCTTCCACTTGGGTCCCTGCGGCGCCATAGGTCAGATCTCCTGCGCCTTCCGGCAAGCACAAAAAAGGCCTCGTTGAGAAGTCGAGATTTGATTTGATGAATTCGCGATACACGGTCATGGTTTTGCGGTGCCGAAGTTTAAGGGGAGAGTGAATGATTGCCTGTACCACACGCTCGATAAAGATTTAAGCTTAAAATATATCCTCTGGTGTTTGAGAGTAAACACAACAGGCTGGTTTGGGCTAGCGGCGCCTCTTGTCATTTAATCTGCCATAGACAGGGACTTGATTTTAAAATATGAATGATCGGTCGGTTAATTAATATTTCCCGAGTTTCTGGGGTTTTCAGCCTGGGCGAGGGCGCGCGTGAAAAGGGGCGTTAAACACTATGACCTTTGAAACCATTCTTTTCACCGTTGAGGCGGGGGTGGCTAAACTGACGCTCAATCGCCCAGAGCGGCTGAACGCGGTCACCCGGCAGATGCTGGAGGAGCTGGGCGCGGCGCTGGATGAGGCGGCGACGCGCGATGATATTCGCGCGGTGCTGCTGACGGGGGCGGGGCGGGGCTTTTGTTCGGGTCAAGACCTCAATGATCGCGCGGTCAAAGCCCAAGGCGCGAAAACGGATCTCGGCGCATCGCTGAGGCAAGGCTATAACCCCCTTATTCTTAAACTCGTCTCTTTGCCTAAACCAACCCTCTGCGCGGTGAACGGCACGGCAGCCGGGGCGGGCGCCAATCTCGCGCTGGCGTGCGATATCGTTCTGGCGGCGGAAGGGGCGCGTTTTATTCAGGCCTTTTCAAAGCTGGGGCTGATCCCCGACAGCGGCGGCACGTTTTTCCTGCCCCGGCTCATTGGTCTGCCGCGGGCCAAGGCCATCGCGATGTTGGCAACGCCGATCACGGGGGTGCAGGCGGCCGACTGGGGGATGATCTGGAAAGCGTACCCTGATGAGGATTTGATGGGTGAGGCGGAAAAACTGGTATTGGAAATGGCCGGTCAACCGACCTTAGGGTACGGCCTCACCAAAAAAGCGCTGGCGCTGTCGCTGGAAAATACGCTGGAGGCGCAGCTTGATGTTGAGGAAGAGCTTCAGCGCCAGGCGGGTAATTCGGACGATTATGCCGAAGGCGTGGCGGCATTTTTAGGCAAGAGAACGCCGCATTATACCGGCAGTTAAGTGGAGATTCAGCTAAGATGAATGATGCTTTTATATGTGATGGTGTGCGCACCCCGATTGGGCGGTATGGCGGCGCGCTGTCTTCTGTTCGCCCTGATGACTTGGCGGCGGTGCCTTTGCGCGCACTGATGGAGCGCACTTCACAAGTGGATTGGGCGCGTCTTGATGATGTGATTCTGGGCTGCGCCAATCAGGCGGGCGAGGACAATCGCAATGTGGCGCGCATGGCGGTTCTGCTCAGCGGCCTGCCGGAAGTGGTGCCGGGCGCAACCGTGAACCGTTTGTGCGGATCGGGACTCGATGCCATCGCTCAGGCGGCGCGTCTGGTGAAATGCGGCGAGGCGGATCTGGTGATTGCCGGCGGTGTGGAGAGCATGAGCCGTGCGCCTTTTGTGATGGGCAAGGCGGAGGGCGCGTTTTCGCGCAAGGCGGAAATCTATGACACCACGATCGGCTGGCGCTTCGTGAATAAGCTGATGGAAAAGCACTACGGTGTGGATTCTATGCCTGAGACGGCGGAAAATGTGGCGACAGATTTTCAGATTTCACGAGAAGACCAGGATCAGTTCGCTTGGCGCTCGCAGCAAAAGGCGGGGGCGGCTCAAGAAGCAGGCATATTCGATGACGAGATCATTCCCGTGCGCGTGCGCGTTTCCCGCCAACAAGAAAAGGACATCACGCGCGATGAGCATCCGCGACCTGAAACCAAACTTGAAAAGCTAAGCTCTCTGCCGACCCCGTTTAAGGCCGGCGGGACTATTACCGCAGGCAATGCATCGGGCGTCAATGACGGCGCATGCGCGATGATCGTCGCCTCGGAAAAAGCGGTCAAGGAATATGATCTCAACGTGCGTGCGCGCTTTGTCGGCAGTGCCGTACACGGTGTGCCCCCGCGCATCATGGGAGTCGGCCCTGTGCCCGCGACGAAGAAACTCCTGGGCCAAGCCGGTCTGAATATTAACGATATGAACGTCATTGAACTGAATGAAGCTTTTGCGGCGCAATCCTTGGCAGTGATGCGCGCGCTCGGGTTGGCCGATGATGCACCGCACGTCAATCCTCATGGCGGCGCCATTGCTCTTGGCCACCCTCTGGGTATGAGCGGCGCGCGCCTGGCGCTGACCGCCTGTCTTGAACTGAAGCGCCGCCAGGGCCGCTATGCTCTCTGCACCATGTGTATTGGCGTGGGGCAGGGCATCGCCGCCATCTTCGAACGGGTGTGACCATTAATTGATAGACGGGGAGGGAGGCTTTAGGCCAATGCCGGATTGCTCGAGATTAGATCATCTGGAAAAGGCGTCTCGGGATGAGATTGCTGCGGTTCAGCTTAAGCGGATGAAAAAGACGCTTGTGCACACGTATGACAATGTTCCTTTTTACCGCAAGGCTTTTGAAGACAAAGGCGTGCATCCCGGCGATCTGAAGTCTTTGAAAGATCTTAGTCTCTTTCCGTTTACGGTAAAAGACGATCTGCGGGCGAATTATCCCTTCGGCATGTTTGCCGTGCCGCGTGAAAAGGTTGCGCGCATTCATGCATCAAGCGGCACCACCGGCAAGCCCACGGTTGTCGGTTACACCAAAAACGATATTGATATCTGGGCTGATGTCGTCGCCCGCTCCATTCGGGCGGCGGGTGGCAAGCCGGGCGATATGGTTCATGTCGCCTATGGCTACGGGCTTTTTACCGGCGGATTGGGGGCGCATTACGGCGCGGAGCGATTGGGCTGCACGGTAGTTCCGATGTCGGGCGGGGCGACGGAGCGCCAGGTGCAACTGATGCAGGATTTTAAACCCGATATCATCATGGTGACACCGTCCTATATGTTGGCTCTGGCCGATGAGTTTATGCGCCAGGGGCTTGATTCGCGCGAAGTTTCTCTGCGCGTTGGTATTTTCGGGGCGGAGCCATGGACGGATGAAATGCGCCGGGAAATCGAGGGGCGTTTTAATATCGACGCTGTCGATATTTATGGCCTGTCGGAAGTGATGGGACCCGGCGTCGCCAATGAATGCATAGAAACAAAAGACGGCCCTCATATCTGGGAAGATCATTTTTATCCCGAGATTATCAATCCCGAAACAGGCGACGTGTTGGAAGATGGTGAGGAAGGCGAGTTGGTTTTTACGTCTCTTACCAAAGAAGCAATGCCGGTCATCCGTTATCGAACACGGGATCTCACGCGTCTGCTTCCCGGCACGGCGCGCTCTATGCGGCGCATGGGTCGCATAAGAGGGCGCAGTGATGATATGATGATCATCCGAGGCGTGAACGTTTTTCCCACACAGATCGAAGAGCTGATCTTGAAAGATGATCGCTTGTCGCCTCATTATGTTCTGGAGATCCACCGCGAAGGAGCGCTCGACTCCCTCACTGTGCGCGTGGAATGTTCCTCTTTACAAGGTGCGGTAGATACTCAAAACCGCCTAAATACCGCGCAGGATCTCAAGCACCAAATCAAGGTGATGGTCGGGGTGAGTACGACGGTTCATGTGGAAGAGCCTATGAAACTGGAAAGATCTGAAGGAAAAGCGGCCCGTGTGATTGATATGCGTCACGCAAGAACCAGACCCGCCTGAGCGGCGCCCCATCAGATGTTATTGAGAAGGGGAGTCATGTGACATGGCGCGGACCCAATCTGCCGATTATGACGAACGACGACAGCATATCATCGATACTTCTACGGAGCTCTTCGCCGCACACGGGTTTCATAAAACTTCGATATCCGAAATAGCCGCATCGTGTAAAATATCAAAGTCCTTGCTTTACCATTATTTCTCATCAAAACGGGAAATGTTGTTTTGTTCGGTGGAGGGACATACAAGGGCGCTGAGCCAGACCGCGCGCGCCATCGTTAGGGGGTCGGGCGACCCGGAAGATAAATTCCGTCATCTGACGCGGGATTTTTTACAGCTTTATGAGAAGGCGAAAGCCAAGCATATCGTCTTGCTCAATGAGCTTGAGGCGTTGGGTGCAGAGGATCGGGATCTCATCATTGCTCAAGAGGACGGTGTGGTGAGTCTCATCTCCACCCTTATCGGCGATATTTTAGGGGGTGGGCACGCTTCAAGAGCCAATCTCACTGTGTTTTCGATGTTATTTTTAGGGATGATCAACTGGACTTACACATGGTTTGACCCCGCAAAGGGGCTGACCAGCGAACAGATTGCTGATCTGGCTGCAGATCTTTTCATAGGAGGGCTGAAAAATGGCCATTTTCTGGCATTTGAGTCCAAAGAGCCAGAAAGCGCCCTTAAGTGATACAAAAATATTGATATTATAAATATAATGTATCATATTGCGCCCTAGCGAAGGTCATCCGGCCCGCCAGGGAAAGATTAAACGAGGAGAACGTGCCGTGAGCCCCAAAGACAGAATCGCCCATAAGGTTGAGTTTCCTCCTGAAACGCAGCAGCCCAATGTCTATCCTCTGAGTTGGGAATCCAAAACCAAAAAGATGGAGGAGATATGGGAAGCCGCCCAGCGCGAAAACTGGGATCCGACGAAATTGAGTTGGGATACGTTCGATGTCGAGAAATATTCATGGGAAGAGCGTGAAGCGATCGCCTATTGGTGGTCCATCTTGTCTGTATTTGATGCTTCTGCCCCGCCGGTTTTTGCAGCTGCGCTGATCAAAACCTATGAGGCCCACGAAGAGGATCCGGTGCGCAGATGTTTTTTCTCCGTAACCCGTGATGAGCAGAACCATGAACAGATGTGCGGCTTGGCAATCACAAAACTTTTGGGATCGACGAGTTACCTGACCCATGAGCCCAAATCGGAGCTGGGTCTGAGAGCACAGAAAAACGTTAAATGGCTTTACTACAATGGCGCGCGCTATTGGGAGGGCTATAAGAACGCCGTTCCGAAATACAGTCTCGCTGTTTTGTTCAGTTCGTTTCTGATGGGAGAGATTGCCGCGGCGACCATTTTCCATCAGATGGCGGCGGGATGCACGGAACCTGTTTTCCAGGAGGCTTTTCGCAATATCGGCCGGGATGAGGGGCGGCACATGGCGATCTGCATGTCGCTGATGGAACGCGATTATCCGCATCTCAAAGATGAGGACAAGGCGATCATCACCAGGCAGATTCGCGCAGGCTATCTGTTCCTGTCAGGTGTTTTGTTTGAGCCGCCGGAAGAATTCTGGGATATTCCGCAAGACTTTATTGCCAATCAACGCGCATGCGATGAAGTGGCGCGTAAAGCCGGCTTTGGAATCCCAACCTATGACCAGAAGAAAGAAAACTGGCGCAATGCCATGTTGAACCTCAAAGGTGTGCTCGACAAATACGGGACCGAGTTTCCCGCCATCCCCGAAGTCGGTATTACAGGTAAAGAGATTTCCGACGTTGAGATGGAAGATATCATCCCGGTTTTTTAGGTCAGCTTGATCTTATCGGAAAGGTATGACAGGTAAGATCCCTGACGTTCATGCGTAAAAAGGGTGCTGATGTCGAAGATTCGTCTGTTTCCATCCGGTCAGGAGATTGAATGCCAGCCGGAAAATACAGTGCTCTCTGCTTTGGAAGCTGCGGGCTACGCGCTGCCGAATAATTGTCGGGCGGGTGCGTGCGGCGAGTGCAAAATCAAGGTGCGTCAAGGGCGCTTCGATCAAGGCTTTGTGCTGGATATGGCATTGTCCCAGGAGGACCGCGCCAAAGGCTTTGGCCTGATGTGCATGGCCAAGCCACTTGATGATGTGCTTGAAATCGAATGGGGCACTGAAGACGCGAGACCAAAACTTTTTCCTCCCCTCGAAAACAGTTCCTATATTGTCGTTGACCGCGTGCCACGTACACAGAGTATCATGGAACTCAGACTAAGACCGGTGGGTGAGCCGATGAGATTTTGGCCGGGTCAATATATCATGATGGGTTCTGAAGAGCATGGCGTACCCAGTCGGTCTTATTCGATAGCAAATGCGCCCCGGCAAAATGGTGAAATCGTCTTGCAGATTGCCCGTGTCGATGATGGCGTGACCAGCCGTTGGATTCATGATGATTTGCATGAAGGCAGTCGTGTTCAGATCTCTGGACCTTACGGCACGTTTATCGGAGATCCTGGCGTTGAATCGCCGATACTTTGCCTCGCGGCGGGCTCAGGCCTGGCTCCACTTCTGGCTTTAGCGGATGCTGCTCTGCGGCGGGGGTTTGCTTATCCTGTGACCATCCTTTTTTCGGCCCGTACCCGCGCAGATGTCTACGACCTGGGTTTAATGGAATATTGGCAGGAAAAATACCGTAATTTTAAATTCCTCTACACCCTAACGAGGGAAAAGAGTGATGGTTTTCAAGGCCGCATTCCAGACATATTAGCTGAAGTTGTGCCGGATCTCTCACGCCACAGTGTTTTCATTGCCGGCAGTCCAGACTTTGTCGATGCCTGTGTTGCTAAGACCAAGGCTTTGGGTGCGTCACCGGCGCTTATCCATACGGAAGGCTATTTTGGGCAGCACAAACCCGAAATGCTTCCGGGGGACCAATATACCCAAGCACCGCAGAACAGCTGAGCATGAATTCTCTATATGCTGTGAGGCAGGCCGCCAAAGCGTTTTTCAAAATTACGCCCAGGGTTCTGCAAAGGACCTTCGGCTGATTCCAGATGACTCGTGAGATATTTGTCCGCATTCTGATAAATAAGTCCATAGAGATTACGGCAAAGTTGGTAGGCTGAAGTGCCGAGCCAATTTGAGGGCAGAAGTTCACGGGGCAGCAGAGGGTCGTGAAGAATAATTTTTCTGTATTCATGAATGAGTATGGTTCGAGCCAGGAGGCAAAGATGGGGTGGGAGCGTTTTTGAAGAACGCGCCGCTTTGTAGACCGGGCGGAAGGTTTTCAGGAAATGTCGGTACTGGTCTTCGATTTCGCCTAAAGGCCAGCATGAGCGCACCATGTCATTTTGCGATTGATTGGACGTCACACGATCTAATCTGGCGTGCATGATGATAACCTGATCAAGAACGCCATGATCAGACAGATGCCGGATTGTGGGTGTTGAATCGATCGAGGGGTGCCCCAGCAGTCCGGTTGTAATCTGTCCAAATCCGAGCCAGATCAAATCTTTGCGGATGGTGTCGCGTTTGCCCTCCAGTCCTTGGGGAAGAATGATCAGCGTCCACGCGCCATCCCAAGTGTCAGCAACATCGCCATAAATCCGTCTGCTGGCTTCATCGAATTGTCGACGCCCCGATTCGGTCAAGCTGTAATAGCTTTGCCGTCCGATTTTTGTGGCGGTCAACCAGCCGTTTTTAGTTGAGCGGAAAGCCGCCGTGCGAATCAGTCTTTCGCTGAGACCAAAGGTTTCAAGAACCCGGACGAGGCTGGCGAGAGAGACTGTTCCTCCGCGAGGCAGGATGGCATCGCCAAACAGGGTGACGATCAAAGAACCGGTGCGGATCGGGCGTTGATTGGCAAAATTCGCCACAAGTGTATCGATGGTCTTTTGAAAACCTTGAGACATAAATGAACTGGATCCGTTATCGTGATGACCTCAAGAAGGGCAGGCCGTGCGGGTTGGGGTGGGAGGAAGAGCTTACGATATACACTGGCGCGAGGCGGGTCAAAATTTCATTTGCCGTTAAAATGATACAATAATATTGCAATATTATCAATATTGTATCATATAATCGGCTCTGTGATCAGAGTCTTTGGGATGCTGTATAAGAGGGAGTTTCACCGTGAAATTGCAAAATTATGTCAATGGAGAGTGGGTGACGGCGTCAGGCGGTTTTGTCGATTTGCATGACGCTTCGACCGGGGACGTGGTGGCGACGTGTAGCAGTCATGGGCTCGACATGCGGCGCATTCTGGATCACAGCCGCGGGGTTGGGGGGCCTAACCTCCGCAATCTGACATTTCATGAGCGGGGGCTGATGCTCAAAGCTATCGCGCAGCATTTGGGTCAATTCAAAGACGAATTTTATGAACTCTCACTGGCAACGGGCGCCACCAAAAGCGATACGTGGATAGATGTTGATGGGGGATTTGCAACATTATTCGTCTACGCCTCAAAGGGGCGGCGGGAGTTGCCGGATGCCCATCATATCGTCGATGGCCCGCCGGAAATTGTCTCGCGAAACGGAACCTTTGTCGGCCAGCATATTTTTGTGCCCAGAGAAGGGGTTGCGGTCCAGATCAACGCGTTTAATTTTCCCTGCTGGGGAATGCTGGAAAAACTGGCAACGTCGCTTCTGGCAGGCGTTCCGGCGGTGGTTAAACCGGCAACAGCGAGTGCTTATTTGAGTGAGCGGGTTTTTCGGCGGATCATCGAGTCCGGGATTGTGCCTGAAGGGGCAGTGCAGCTTGTATGCGGGTCCTTAGGCGATATGCTTGATCATGTCTCCTGTCAGGATGCGGTGGTGTTTACCGGCTCAGCCTCGACGGGGCATAAATTGGCAACCCATCCTGAGATTGTGGCTAATGCCACGCGCTTTGTTGCAGAGACGGACTCGCTGAATTGCTCCATTCTGGGAAAGGACGCCGCGCCTGGCTCGCCTGAATTTGACCTCTTCGTGAAAGAAATCGCGGCGGAGATGACGGTGAAAACAGGACAGAAATGCACCGCCATTCGCCGTGCTATCGTGCCCTCAAATTACATTGAAGAGGTTGAAGGCGCGCTGGCGGAGCGGTTGGAAAAAGTGGTGATCGGCAATCCGCGATCTGACGGCGTCGCCATGGGCCCGCTTGTGGGTCTGGCGCAGCGCGATGATGTCAACGCGCGGGTTCGCGAACTGGGGCAAGAAGCCGAGATCGTTTATGGCGGCGGACAGGAGTTTCCGCTTGTCGATGCGGATATGGGTAAAGGGGCCTTTGTCGCGCCAACCTTATTGCGGATGCGTGAGGGCGGATCGGACGAAGCGGTGCACCGGGTGGAAGCGTTCGGTCCCGTGACGACCCTGATCCCCTATTCGAGCACAAACGATGCAATTGACCTGGCCCGCAAAGGCGAAGGAAGTCTGGTGGGCTCGCTTTTTACTCATGACGCTAAAATCGCCCGCGAGATGGTTTATGGAACCGCCTGTTATCATGGCCGTCTGGCTCTCATCAATCGCGACTGCGCCAAGGAATCGACAGGCCATGGCTCGCCCTTGCCGCATCTTGTTCATGGCGGGCCGGGTCGGGCCGGCGGCGGCGAGGAACTGGGCGGCATCCGCAGCGTCATGCATTACATGCAGCGCACGGCCCTTCAGGGATCACCCGCGATGCTGGCTGAGATTACGGATGTCTGGCAGAAAGGGGCGCATGAAATCACCGGTGCCGAGCATCCTTTCCGCAAACATTTTGAGGATCTTGCCATCGGCACAACGCTGCATACAGAATCGCGTGAAATCAACTTGAAAGACGTGGAGGCATTTGCCGCTCTCACCGGCGATACATTTTATGCCCATATGGATGAGGAAGCGGCGAAGGCCAATCCGTTTTTCGAGGGCCGGGTCGCCCATGGTTATCTCATTCTATCCGCGGCGGCGGGTCTTTTTGTCGATCCGGCGCCAGGGCCTGTCCTGGCGAATTATGGCTTGGAGAATCTGAACTTCTCTAAGCCAGTCTATCCCGGCGATCGCATCCAGGTTAGACTCACTTGCAAGCAAAAAACCGAGCGGATCGGCGCTGGCTATGGCGAAGTGCGCTGGGATGTCGAGGTGACTAACCAGGAGGGAGAGCCCGTCGCCACTTATGATCTCTTGACCATGAACGCCATGCGCGGCTAACTCTTAACCCATGATCACATTAGAAAAATATCAGGCGCGGTTTCCCAGCCTCACTTTTGCTGAGCCCCGGACAAGCATTCTTGAGGTCATCCTTGAAAAGAGCGGGAAACTGAACGCAGCGGACGCCCGCATGCACACCGATCTGGCATCGCTCTGGCCTGAGATAGATGGCGATGAGGCCGTAAGAGTGGTTCTAGTGCGCGGGGCGGGGGACAATTTTTCTTCCGGTGGGGATTTTTCCCTCATTGAAGATATGATCGACCATGACGCCGTTTTGTTACGTGTGTGGAAGGAAGCCCGCGATCTCGTATACAATATCATCAATTGCAGCAAGCCGGTGGTGTCGGCTATCCGCGGCGTTGCGGTCGGCGCCGGTCTGGCGGTGGCCTTGTTGGCGGATATCTCCATTGCAGGAAAGAACGCCCGCATTCTCGACGGTCATGTCAAGCTTGGCGTTGCGGCGGGGGATCATGCGGTGATCATCTGGCCGTTGCTGTGCGGGTTGGCCAAAGCCAAATATCATCTGATGACCAACACGCCGATTTTGGGTGAAGCGGCGGAGCAGATGGGGCTTGTCTCTTTATGCGTCGATGACGAAGAAGTTTATGAGACGGCGCTCAAAACAGCCCTTCAGTTGAGTGAGGGCAGCGCCAGTGCGCTCAGTTTCACCAAATATGCGCTCAATAACTGGCTGCGTCTGGCGGGCCCGAATTTCGACACGTCCCTGGCGTTGGAGTTTCTCGGGTTCAGATTGCCTGACGTGAAAGAAGGTCTTGCCTCTGCCCAAGAAAAACGTCCGCCGAAATTTAAGGCGTAATTTTCTATTCGAATCCTCTTTCAAGAAGGACAAGGAAGAAACATGTCTGTGGTTTCTATGGAAGTAAAAGATGGGCTGGCTTATGTGTGGGTCGATAACCCCCCTGTGAACGCCATTTCCCACGGCGTGCGGCAAGGTATTTTAGAAGGGCTGGTTGAGGCGCTCGAAGATGACGGGGTGGAGGCGATTATTTTGGCCGCGCGCGGCCGCACCTTCATGGCGGGCGCCGACATTACTGAATTCGACAAAGGGCCTCAGCCGCCGCATTTGAGCCAAGTGGTAGAGACGTTGGAAGCGGCAGGCAAACCGGTGATTGCGGCGCTGCACGGGTTTACGCTGGGCGGTGGGTTGGAGATTGCGCTGGGGTGCCATTACCGGATCGCTGCCACCGGAACAAAACTCGGGTTTCCGGAAGTGACTTTAGGGATTATTCCCGGTGCTACGGGCACCCAGCGCCTACCGCGTCTGGTCGGCGTGAAAGCGGCTCTTGACCTCATCACCACAGGCAAGCAGATCACCGCGGACACAGCATTATCCCTCGGCATACTCGACCGGCTGTCTGGTGACGATCTGATGGGGCAAGCGGCGGATTTTGCCCGTGACATTCTTGCGCAAGGCGAGGGCGTGCGCCGCCTTTCTGAAATCATGATCGACCCTCAGTCAATTCCGGCGGGCCTTTTTGACGACACCCGTAAGTCCCTCGCTAAAAGCAAGCGCGGCTTTGAATCGCCGCAGGCTTGCGTCGATGCGGTTGAGGCGGCACTGCTGCCTTACCCCCAAGGCGTGGCGCGGGAGCGGGAGATCACGCTGGAACGACGTGCGTCGCCGCAATCAGCGGCGCAGCGGCATTTGTTCTTTGCCGAGCGCGCCTGTGGTCATATCCCGAATCTGCCCAAAGACACGGCTAAACGCCTCATCAAAAAAGTCGGGATCATCGGCGCTGGAACCATGGGCGGCGGCATTGCCATGGCGTTCAGCTCTGCCGGGATTGATGTCACCCTCCTTGAGATTGCGCAAGATGCGCTCGACGCCGGGCTTGCCCGTGTCGGCAATAACTATGGGGGAAACGTCAAACGCGGGCGGATTACTCAAGCCCAAGCGGATGAATGTATGGGCCGCATTTCGGGCACGACCGAATATGCCAACCTGGCGGACATGGATCTTGTAATTGAAGCTGTCTTTGAGAAAATGGAGGTTAAGAAACAAGTCTTTGAGACTCTGGATGACGTGGTGAAGCCTGGCGCCATATTAGCGACCAATACGTCTTATCTTGATGTCAACGAGATTGCAGCGGCGACAAAGCGCCCAGAAGATGTGGTAGGCCTGCATTTTTTTAGCCCGGCCAATGTCATGAAATTGCTTGAGATCGTGCGCGGGGACAAAACCGCGCCGGATGTTTTAAGCACAGTGAGCGCCTTGGCGAAACGCATCGGCAAGGTGGGCGTGGTGGCTGGTGTCTGCTTTGGTTTTATCGGCAACCGCATGTTGCAGGGTTATGCCCGCGAGGCCGGGTTGATGCTGCTCGAAGGGGCCTCGCCCGGGCAGATTGATCAGGCGCTTTATGATTTCGGCATGCCGATGGGCCCGATTGCAGTGACCGATATGGCGGGGATTGATATCGGCACTATGATCCGCCAGGCGCTTGATCCTTCCGCTTATGATGCCAACGCTTTTGCGGTGCATGACCGTCTGGTGGAAATGGGGCGCAAAGGGCAAAAAACCGGTGCCGGGTTTTACCGCTATGAGGTGGGCAACCGCACACCCATCCCTGACTTGGCTGTTGACGCCATCATTGGGCAAGAAGCTGAAGCCCGGGGGATTGCGCGGCGATCTATCTCAGATGATGAAATCGTCCAGCGCTGCATTTTTGCACTGGTGAATATCGGCGCGCAGATCTTGGAGGAAGGCATTGCCTACCGCTCCGGCGATATCGATGTCGTCTATGTTAATGGCTACGGCTTCCCGCGCTATCGTGGCGGCCCGATGCATTATGCCGACCATGTGGGACTGGCGAAAACATTTGAGATTATCTGCGCCTTAAGGGATCAGCACGGAGGACGCTGGTGGACCCCCGCGCCGTTGATTGAAAGATTGGCAAAGCAAGGCGGGAGCTTTCACTCATTTTAGAGTAGATTCTATTCGATCGACTTGAAGAATGCGCTCACGATCTTGTTGAACTGGGGCGCGGCTTCCATATGAGGCATATGCCCGGCTTTGTCTATAATGTGGACACGGACATTTTCCGGCATTCCTTGAGCGTCCTCAGGGTTGGTTAATTGATCCTCAGCGCCCCAGATGGCTGTTATCGGCATGGGGAGTGCTTCAAGTTTATCGCGAAAAACATGAATCTGCTTTCCATCTGGAAAGACGGCACGGGCGATGGCGGTCAATACTTCTGCAACGCCTTCTATGCGCTTGTATTTGAGCGTTTCATTGATCATCTCCCGGCTCACCAGAGAAGGATTTGCGAATAGTTTTTGCAGGGCGGGCTTCATGTCTTTGCGGCGCTCGGCTTTGATAAACTCTTCAATGTAAGATCCACCAGAGAGCGTGTCGCTGAGGCCCGCCGCATCGACGATCGTGAGTGAGGCAATGTTATTGGGTTTTTGTACTGCCACGGCCATGGCGACAGCCGCTCCCAAAGAATGTCCAATGAGGTGGATCTGTGCCAATTCAAGTTTTTCAATGAACCCGGATACTGCGGATACAAGTGTTTCAAACGGATCAGGCCCCAATTCCTTGGCTGAACCGCCATGACCCGGCATGTCCAGAGTATAGACGGCACGGCTTGCAGCGAGGTCCGTTACATTGAACATCCAGGAGCTGGAATCGCCGCCAAACCCATGGATAAAAAGCACCGGTGTCCCTTCGGCATCTTCCGGGCCGGCCTTTTGATAAGAAAGGGGGCGTCCATCCACTTCGACGCTTAAGGGTTCGTTGGTCTGACCTTCTTCCACTTCTTCAGGGACAAAATTTTCCTGAAACTTTTCAATAAAGGCGTCGATCTCGGAGTCTTGCATTGCGGCATCCGCGATCACGCCCAGAAGCGCGCCGATGGGTAACTCGTCGCCTTCTTTGGCGACGCGGCGGCGCAAGATGCCATTGCCCTGCACCTCAACCACATTGACGATCTTGTCGGTCTCGACCTCGGCCAGTTCATCGCCCGTTGCGATACTTGCTCCTTCTTCCACCAGCCAGTCGACGACTTTACCGGTGACCATAGACATGCCCCATTTGGGCATGATCAAGGGGGTGATCTGGTTGTTGCTCATCGTGTGTACTCCATGGTTTGCTGAACGGCATCGATAACCCGCTCTGCATTCGGTATATATAGTTGTTCCAGATTGGGCGCTGCGGGAATGGGGACATGCGGCGGCGTGACTTTCATGATGGGGGCCTTCAACGCCCCGAAGGCTTGCTCCGCGATTATGGAGGAGATGTCACTCGCCATGCCGCAACGCGGTCCGGATTCATCGACAATCACCAGTCGTCCGGTCTGCTCAACGCTTTCAATAATGCTTTCGGTGTCAAGCGGGGATGTGGTGCGCGGATCAAT
>JAJFIO010000113.1 GCA_021774915.1 Alphaproteobacteria bacterium | reverse complement strand
GATGTTAAGCCGCGATGCGTGATAGGCGACGCCTTGCGCATGATTGCCCGCCGACATTGCGATCACACCCTTGGCGCGGGCGTTTGCGTCGAGGCTCAGCAGCTTGTTGAGCGCGCCGCGTTCTTTGAAGGATGCGGTGAACTGAAAATTCTCGAATTTGAGAAAAACATCCGCACCTGTGATCTCAGACAACGTTGTTGAATGGGCGCTGGGCGTGCTGACGACGCCGCCTGCTATGCGGGATCGGGCATTCTCTATATCTGATAAAGACAGGGTCATGACAGGTCAGGCAAATTCAATGAAGCAAAAGGTTTGGCGATCACATCCGGGCCTCTTCATAGAGTATCACGGAGTGAAAGGGAAACATTTCGAAAAGGGGGAGGAGCTCCGATGACCCAGTGGGCCATAAAGAGCTGCTGCAAGCTTCAGATCAGGGACAAAAGCTCTATTCCGCCGGGCAGGTCGCGTTTTTATGCACCAAGTAGAGACGGTATTCGCCATGGCGGGCTGCGTTTTCAAAGACGAGTGGGCAGGCATCAATGGTCGCTTGCAACGTCTCGTCAGATTCATTGTCCATGACCACCAGCGCCACCTGAAATCTTTCCAAGTCCTGAAGGTTTTTTATCCGGGTCTGATTGAGCGCCAAGCGTAAGGTAGGCCGCCCGGAAAAATACGCCAGCAGACGCGCCCGCCTGTAAATCACCGCACTATTTTCAGGGACAAGTTGTTGAACCGATGCGGCCATCGCTTTGGCATCGGGGTTCATAGGGCCGTCGGTGAAGGGCTGGTGGGAGAGGCTGCCATGGCTGAAAATGGCGCTCAGGGTAAAGAAGGTGCACAGGCCGATCATCCCGCTTTTTTTAAATTGGTCGAAAGCCTGAATATTTGTGCCGCGAAACGCATAGACGGCATAAATGGCGGCCAGAGGCATGAAGGGCATCACCAATCTGGGCCCGGCCCCGAAGGGGAGGATCAAGATCAGGCCGAAGTAACCAAGCACAAAGGCTTCGCTCAACGAGAAATGTTCCAGAACACTGCGCACGGCGCCAATGATCATGACACCTAAAATGAAAACACCCATGGCTAAGATGAAGGGGTTGCTCGGCCCCAGCGCCCAGAGCGCGGTGAGAGAGACAAAAAGCTCGGCAAAATGTGTCGGCAGACTAAGGATGGTCTGTAAGACACGTCCTTGCCCGATGCCGCCACCCTCGGTGCCGCCACCGTCAGTGGCCTGGCTGATGAGGTTGTCATAAGCCCCGAAGAAATTGCCTGACGACATCAGCAGGCCAATACCGATGGTGCTCACCATCAATATCCAGAAGGTGTTCAGACGAAGGCGTCTGAACTTCACCACATCATAAAACAAAATAGTTGGGATCAGCACGATGCCCACAGACCGCGTGCCGCACGCCAGGGCGATCAGAAGGCCTGCGGCCACACCCAATACCATCCGCGCCTCGCGTGATCGGTTGCGGGCATCGATGGCTTCCAGAGTGACCAGAGAGGCCAAAGCAAAAAAGATGAAGGGCAGTTCGCTGAGGAGATTCTCCTTGTATTCCCACAGCCAGGGACTGATAGCCAGGCCGACGACGGGAAGCAGCGCCGTCATCGCATCCAGCCGGGCGCGGGCCAGCAGATAGGTCAGTATCAAAATGCCGCCAAACAGCAGAACCATGTAATATTTGACGCTCTCAAGATTGCCGTCATGCAGCACCAGAGGCACCGCCAGAAGCGCCGGCCAGACCGGTGGGTAAAGACGCGGCCCCACCAGCGATGTGTCCGAGTTGAAAATATAATTGGTCTTGGCGTAGGGGTGTCCTGCGATGATGTTTTCGGCGTGCATCAGATACATGCCCTGATCATCGGCACGCCAGCTCATGCCTTCACGTAAGGTGGCTGCATAAACGGCCATAGTCGTCAACACGATCAGAATCAGGAGGATGAGCGCTTTGCGGCTGGACGCATGGGCGGGTGATCCCATCGTGGCCAGAGGGGTTTTTTGTGTTTTTGTGCCATCCTGAAACGCTTCAAGCATTTGGGGTCTTGATCTTTCAGTTACTATTTTCCGTTGTGGGATTCAGTGCAATCTGAATGCCATGAATATAAGGTTTCATACTTTTATGAGGATGAGGTTATCATCATTATTCATCATAAACTGAACACGGGTAGACCGTTTTTTCTGTGAGACAGGCCAAGGGACAAGGTGGCCAGGGCGCCCAGAGAGACGCCGAACCAGAGATTTGTCGCCCGCCCTAAAATTGTAATGGCCACGGCATCGGGCATGGCGGCGCCCGCCAGGCTGAGCAGGCCGATCATAATGGCTTCGGTACTGCCTAAACCTCCCGGCAGAAAGGAAAAGGAGCCGATCGAGAGGCTGAACGCATAAATGCCAATACCGGTCCAGGGCGTTATGTCCAGACCCAGGAAGCGCGTCACCAAATAAAAACTCAAGCCTTGCAGGGCGAACGCGCACACAGTGACTGTCAATCCCACCAATTGCAGCTTGATGTTAAAGAGTTTTGTCGCCCCTTCAGCGGTCTGCTCGGCTTTGGTGATGAGGTTTAAGATCTTGGGCATAGCGCTGATCGGTCGGTGCTGGCGTATAAACTTCAAGATGGTGGTGCTGTGCGTCGCAGACATGGCCACGAGGATGACGAGAAGGCCAACACTGATGATGAACAGAATGGAATTGGTGAAGAGACTCATGATCAGGCAGGAGAGGATCAGCATACCGGCAATATCGTTGACCTGTTCCAGAAACATCACCCAGAGGCTGTTGGCGTAGGGGACTTCATATTTACGCAGATAAACAGATCGGACTGCTTCGCCTGCGCGTGCCGGGGTCAGCACAAACAACAAACCCGAAAAATAGATGCGCAGGGATTGCAGCAGGGGCAGATTATGGTCCAGATGATGGAGATACCAATACCAGCGGCCAAAACGGATCAAAAATCCGGTCAGGGACAAAATCAAAATGCCTAGGAGTTGAAAACCGGTGATGCGTTTGACTGCATCCAATATTTCAGGGGCGCCGCTCCAAAAGACCAAGAGTGTGTAGATCAAGATTGAGGCGGCAACGGAGATCAAAAAAAAGCGGAAATTCTTTTTAGTTTTTTGGTCCATGTGCCTATCTGTCAGGTGCACTCAAAAGGGATAAAGGCATGTGCGCGCTCAAAGCCCTCTTGTCAGGAGTTCCCGGGCACCACTGCGCCGGAAACCCCTGTGCTTCAAATCGTGCGATCAGTCAGATGAAGCCGCGACAGCTTCCACCTTCGGCGCCGTATTTTGATACGTATCTTGTGTCGGCTCATCTTTCTCGATGCGTCCCGGCGCCAGCCGCTCTTCATGATATTCCTGTTCCGTGTTGATATCCCACAGATTATGGTTTTCACCCAGAACAAGATTGCGTACGGCGTAAATGGCCGTCAACATGGAATGGTCTTGATTGTTGTAACGGTGCATTCCATTCCGGCCGACCGTCTTCATGTTCTCATACTGTTCGAGATAGTCGCGGATCTTATCCAGAGCCTCAGCATAAGCAGTGTCATAGACGGGATAAGTTTTGGGGACCCGGAAAACGACACCGTCAATGACCTTGTCTGCTGAAATCAGACCGATATCATTCATTTCGCTTGTGCCGAGCTTGATCAGATCTTCATCGCTCATATCCCACAATTCATCGCCTTCATTGCAGAAATATTCGAGGCCCAGACTGGTTTTGGACTGATCGGGAACCATTTCAGGGCTCCAGTTTTTAAAATTCTGTATGCGTCCGACTTTAACTTGATCTTCGTGGATATAGATCCAGTTGTCCGGGAAGGTGTCTTTCTGGTCGACGATCAGACAAACCGTCAAGAAATCACGATATTTCAGTTGATTGACCGCGTCCAGGATCTCCTGAGGCGCTGCCGGTTCAAGTTTTCTAACGAGCTCAGTGATCGGCATGCTCGAAATAAAGGCATCGGCAGGCACTTCCTGGGTCTTGTCACCGGTTTTTATCGTGACTGAGTCAATCGTATAGCCGGTGCGGCTCACGCGGATCACATCCGTTTCCATCATGACCGTGCCGCCACCTTCTTCGATTTTGTCGGCTGCGGTTTGCCACATCATTCCGGGGCCTTGCCGGGGATATTCAAATTCCTCGATCAGGGTGGTCACTTTGCGGCCGGTTTTCATCACCATATTGCGGGCAACCGTTTTTAGGGAAAGGCCCTTGATACGCTGGGCGGCCCATTCGGCGCGCAGTTCCGTACATGGGATTCCCCAAACTTTTTCCGTATAGGTTTTAAAGAAGATCTCGAACAGGCGTCGCCCGAAATTATTCGTTACCCATTGTTCGAAGGATTCAACATTTTTATGCGGAAAGGTCTGCCATTTAAGGTAACTGAAAATGACGTTGAGGGATTCGCGGAATCCTAAGCCGGTGAGGGCATCCCACATTTGCGGCGGATAAGCAAAGAAACGCCCTTTGTAATAAATTCGCGAGAGGCGCGGCCTGGTGATGAATTCTTTCGATAGGATTTCTTCCCAAAAATCCTGAACTGTCTGGGATTTTGTAAAAAACCGATGCCCGCCCATATCAAACTTGAAGCCTTTATAGCTTTCGGTGCGGGCGATTCCTCCTACAATATGGTCCTTTTCCAACACCAAGGGGGTCTTGTTATAACGGTTCAACTCATAAGCAGCCGTCAGTCCGGCAGGGCCTCCCCCGATTACCACAACATCGGGCCGGGACGGTTCTTGATTGCCCTCACGCGACTGAACGTTTCCGTGCATATTATTACTCCCATGCGACGCCATTATAAAATTCCTTACATTACACTACGTTGAAAACGTTAAGTATCCTCTGTCTTCGGAACCGAAAGATCCGCTTTTGGCATGAGTGTGTGCCGAAATAAACCAATGGCGAAACTCACCCCTGTATAGAAGTTATAGAACACATGTAAACCAACACACATGGCTGCAAACGCTATGCCACCATGTGTGGCAAAAAACCTGAAAAGATGAAGGTTAAGGGCCACAAAAATCAGTAAAGCCACAGCGGCGATGGCCAGGACAGAAGGGGCAAATGGCGCTGAGAGAAGGGCCAGGGCAATCAACCCTGACAGCAGCACTGACAGACGATGCGGCCAGGACAGGCTGAAATCATTGGGGGCGATCTTTCTTTCAAGAACAAGCTTGGTCCAGGGCAGAGCTCGAATCAGGACATCCGTGCGAATCATCGAATACAAAGACCATCCTTTCAGGTGTTTCCCCTGGATCGATTTATCCAGATAGATCTCATAACCCTGATCGCGCAGCCGGTAGCCGAATTCGACATCCTCGATTTTACGTATAAAGGGGCCCGAGTTGGCAAAGCCGCCGACTGCCCAAAATGCCGTTGCCCTTACGGCGCCCAGGCCTCCCCAGAAATGGGATGCCAGTTTGGGACTGGCCTGGTGGACATAATGGTGCAGCAGATTGCGATATTGGCTGACGACGCCCGGGGAGCTGGGGCTATCATCATAGGAGCCGAAGACTGATGCCGCCTTTGGGTTCTGGTCGAAAAAGGCGATGATCTGCGCCCGCGTCCCTGGTTTGATCTCGACGTCGGAATCGACAAAAACAAGAATGTCGCCCTGTGCTTGTGCGGCCCCCATATTTCGCGTGATGCCAGGTCCCGAATTGGTATCGAGCACGATGACCTTCACGCCATAACGCCGCGCCAGAGCGGCTGAGTCATCCGGGGAGGCGTCGTCGACCACGATAATCTCGGTCTGTTCATCCGCGTCATTCATCAGCGCTTCCAGGCACCGCGGCAGTGTGCTGACGGCGTTATAAGCAGGCACAATAAATGAAACGCGAAAAGTATTGCTCACTGGTCTTTCCCGGTGGTCCGAATGTGTATGCCTGTAATGCTACATGGATCAAAATAAGGCTTATGTCTTGAATGAGCCGGATGATGCGGTCCACACTCCATGATCATGATAGCCAAACAGGGTAATAACGACATCTCGTTCGTTGTTGATATCATATGTAAGTGTAAAGCAAGTCTTATGCCGACGGAAATGAGGCAAATTAACTTCCCGATATCAGTGTCGCCAAGGGGGAGGGTTCAAAATGTGTAAATTATTCCGACAGGGCGGGCGCTCGGGAGTGTGCCCAGGGTCACGCAGCAAAGACTATGCCCTGATAAAGGTGTTTCAGTGTGGGCTTAAGCGCACATGATCACGCCCTTTTCGCAATGGGTGGGGCGGCGGGAAGTCCTGAGGGATGTTGTTGATCCCCGTTCCGTGTCCCAGATGGATGTGCTGTTAGGGGGGGAGGGGCTGTGGCCCGCCGCAGGCACCCCACTGCCGTGCGGCTGGCATTGGATGTATTTTGCGCCCCGCGCGCCGCAAGATGGGCTGGGCGTGGATGGCCATCCCAAAAGGGGCGGATTCATGCCGCCGGTGCCTCTGAAGCGGCGGATGTTCGCCGGATCAAAACTGACATTTGAGGCACCTTTGCGCGTGGGCCAGGAGATCACCTGCACACGGGAAATCACAAAAATTACCGAGAAAAACGGACGTTCTGGTCGGCTCGTCTTTGTCGAATTGAGTGAAGAGGTGGTGGCGGCGGGCCGCCTGGCCTTCCATGAGGTGCGCACCATCCTTTATCGCGAAGCGCCAGTCCCCGGCGCTGTTGATTCTGTTCTTCCCGATCCCATCGCGGCAGCGCCGCAAAGCGATTGGCGCATTTCCGTGCAGCCTGATCCCATTGCCCTTTTTCGTTTTTCCGCACTGACCTTCAATGGCCATCGCATCCATTACGATCGTCCTTTTGCGGTTGAGGTCGAGGGTTATCCGGGGCTGGTCGTTCAGGGCCCCTATATTGCGCTTCTTCTGATCACGGCTGGTTTGCGTTCCTGTCCTGAATGGACACCCATAACATTCACCTGCCGCGCTCATGCGCCCCTGTTCGATGACGCCCCTTTTGAACTGGCTGGAAAGGCCCGGCAGGGACAAGCGGGGATAGACCTCTGGGCGATCCGGCCCGGCGGCGTGATCGCCATGACGGCGTCCCTTGGCTTTTGCCCCTGATTAAAGACAATTTGAAAGAGATTGAAAATAATCGCTTCAAGCTTCGTTCAGCTCTTATGCGTTAGGGTCACAATTGCTCGTGCGAGAAATATTATGAAGCGAGCAGATATTAAGTCGTCTGGAGCCGAGAGGGAGTTCGCTTTATGGGTAAAAAAATCATATGCCTTGTGCGTGATAACAGTGGCGCAACGGCAATGGAATACGGACTCATCGTCGCCGGCATTGCCGTGGCGATCATTGTAGTGACGGGCGCTTTGGGCGGCAAGGTCTCAGGAACGTTCACCACCATCTCCGGCTTGCTTTAGGCGGCCTTGTGCTACCGGCTCCGACCGGCCATGCGCTCATGAGCCTTTGCGCCGTGCGAGCGCATACTTAAAGTGACAACCTTTTCAAAGTTACTATACTATATTCTTCTTTAAAGGGCGTGCGCCCTTCGCGGCGGTCTTTGCTTGAGAAGAGGTGTCATCATGGCGTTAAGAAATCGCGATCAAATCCGCTCAACATTCGAAGCGTTTATCGAAGCCCGCTCACATCTGCTTGACGCGGCGTATGATGCCTGTGTCGAAAAAGGCGTGTATCCCAATATGCGCAATATGTGGGATGTGGCTTTAAGAGAATTGTTTGGGCCAAGTGCGGGCGAAAAAGCGATGGACCTTTCGGCGGGCCTTAACCAGATCACGCAAGACTATCTCGCTTATGCCAAACCAGGCGTTCAAGTGGAGGACGGCCCTAAACCCGAGTGAGGGTCAGGCGGCGTGGCGCTCGCGCGGGCCCTGATTGCCAAGCTTTAGGTGACCGCCCGGTCTTTTTCCCCTCGAATTACGCCCTTAAGCTTGACCTAATCTGTGGTGCGGATAATTTTTAATGCTGGATATATGTGATACAAGCTGAGAAACGTTTGATGATCGCGCCAAGTGGTCTTTTGGGGGAAATTGATGACAGACTCGAAGAGTTCTAACACAACGTCTGACGCCGGGGCGGCAATCATGGGCCTTCCGCTTGCGACGGGCATTAGTCGGTTGAACGGCTGGTCCCTTGTCGTCGTTTCCTTTTTTTCCATCGGTCTTCTTGTCTTCGTCACGGTAGGCACGAATTATGTCTTAGGGGCCAACCTTCATCTGCCGCGAGAGGAGTTTGGTACCATAAACGGCGACTTGGTGGTTTGGACCGAAATTATCCAAATTCTGATGTTTGGCGCCGTGGGGGTTGCCGCCGATCGCATTGGCCGCCGTCCCATTTTTATCATTGGTATGCTCGTGATGGCCACGGCGTATTTTCTCTATCCTTTTTCTTCTTCCGTAGGCGAACTGACCCTTTACAGGGTTATTTACGCCGTGGGCATCGGAGCGGCCATAGGGATGCTGGGCACCATCGTTGCCGACTACCCTAAAGAATCTTCACGCGGCCGGATGGTGGCCGTCGTTGGTATCATGAATGGTCTGGGCGTCGTCGTGATCACGGTGGTATTCGGTAAAATTTTACCTGCGGTTTTGCTCTCGAAGGGCATGGATCCCATTTGGGCGGGGCGGGCGATGCATTGGGCGGTCGTTGGCTTGTGCTTGCTCAATGTGTTGGTTATCCGGTTTGGGCTCAAAGGCGGCACGCCCACCAAGCGTCATGAACGTCCGCATATCAAAACCCTGCTCCGCAGCGGTTTGGCGCATGGGAAAAATCCGCGCATCGCGCTTGCCTATGCCTCCGCCTTCGTCGCGCGCAGCGATCTCGTTGTTACCGGCACGTTCACGGTGGTTTGGGGTACTGTCGCCGCCCACAACCAAGGTTTTGGACCCGGTGAGGCCGCAGGAATGGGCGCGATGATCTTTGTGACCGTGCAAACAGCCGCGCTGCTCTGGGCGCCGATCATGGGTTTTATACTTGATCGGATCAATCGCGTGACCGGTATTGCTTTTTGCATGTCACTGGCAGGCATTGGGTATACCAGCACGATGTTTGTGGGCGATCCTCTGGCCTCAAGCGCGACGCCGTTTTTTATCATGCTGGGTATTGGCCAGATGAGCGCCTTTTTTGGCGCCACAACGCTTATCGGACAAGAAGCGCCCCTTGCCGAACGCGGCTCCGTGGTCGGTATGTTCAACGTGGTGGGCGCGATCGGCATTATCCTTTCGAGTATCATTGGCGGGCGTTTGTTTGACGCCATCGCGCCGTGGGCGCCGTTTGTTATGATCGGTATTGTGAATGGTCTTATTGCGCTCGCAGGCGTTGTGGTGCGCCGGACGGATCCGGGGCCCATTCCGGAAGAACCGCGCCGGGTGTGGCGGCAAATGAAGGCGCGTATCCGCAATTTTGCGTCCTGAACGGGATCTGTGCAGAAAAAAAAGAGTGCGCGCCAAATGAAGCCGGATAGGGTAGGCTGATCCATCAGTTTTAACGGGAAGGATCCGGTAATCCCATGTCGACACTTGAACTCATCAGTTACGCCGCCTGTCCTTATGCCCAGCGCACCCGCATGGTGTTGATCGAAAAGGGGCTGGATTTTACGTTGATGGAAGTGGACCTATCGAATAAGCCTGACTGGTTCGATGAAATATCGCCATATGGAAAAGTGCCGGTGATCCGTCATGAAGGTCGGACCATATATGAATCTGCGGTGATCAATGAATATCTCGAAGAAGTGTTCCCCACGCCGTCACTGATGCCCGCCGGAGCATTTGCGCGCGCGCAAGCGCGGATCTGGATGCATTATTGCGATGCGTATTATCTTCCCGCGAGTTTCAAGCTTTCGGCGGTCCATAAGGATCCTTCGATGAAAGCCGAGGCCGTGCAAAAACTGGAAGATGCTTTCAGGTTCCTTGAGAACGAGGGATTGCGCAAGCTGAGCGATGGGCCTTTCTGGTTTGGCGAGAAAGTTTCTCTGGTTGATACGCATTACTCCCCCTTCCTGGAGCGCTTTGCCGCCTATGAAGAAATCTTTGGCGTGCGCATGCCCGCTGAATGCATGCGCATCCGGGAATGGCTAAGCGCCATGGCTTTGCGCAAAAGCTATCAGGACACCACGCGCGGTCTGGAAAAGCATATCAATGGCATGCGCCGCCGACTTGGGCTTGCGGCCTAAAGCATTTGTTTTGTTTGGTCTAAAGCCGTCATGCTTTTCCTATGTGCTCTTCTAAAAAAGCCAGTGTACGGGACCAGGCCAGGCTGGCATCGGGTTCGTCATAACGGGCGCTGGTCGGATTGGCGAAGGCGTGATCGGCGCTGTACCAGTGGGTCGTGAAGTCTTTTCCCGCTTTGGTCATTTCCGCTTCAAAACCGCTGACCATCTCCTCATTGATGAATTTGTCTTGTCTGCCAAACTGGCCCAGCACGGGGCCTTTGAGAGCGGCCAGCTCGTCGGCTGTTTTGTTGACCCGCCCGTAATAAATGATTGTGGCATCGACCGGCGTCAGCAGGCTGGCATTCAAAGACCAGCCGCCACCAAAACACCAGCCGAGTGTGGCCGTCTTGCCTGTGGAACGCGCATCCGTTTTGAGCCAGTTGATCCAGGAGGTTGCCGTATCACCGGCGTCCTCCTCGTTCAGATCACTCATCAGCCCTTGTGCTTGGCCAGGCGTGGTGGCAAATGCGCCTTTGTACAGATCGACCGCAAGCGCAAGATAGCCGTGGGCGGCCAGCTCAGCGGCCATGGTTCTGATATTGTCATTCAGGCCCCACCATTCGTGAAACAAAATGATGGCGGGGGCAGGCAGCTTTGTGTCTTGCGGTGTGGCGAGGCTCGCCGTTACCAATTGCCCGGCTTGCGTTGTCAAGGTGACGGTCTCAAGGGTTTCCGCTACGGCTTCAGCCAAAGCTGGAGTGGCCAATATGGTGCTTAAAGATCCAGCGCCGCCCAGCGCGCCCAACCCTTTGAGCACTGTCCGCCGATCTGCATCCATCTTCAATTTCATTTGATCTCTCCTGACTTTTCGCCCTGTCGCCTTGACGGGTCATGCCCTATCCGTATTGTGCAAATTCTTGGGCGAAAGGGAACCTTGCATGGGCTTTATCGACAAATTAAGGCGTGACATCTCGTTCGTTGTGAGCGCCCGGCGCGTCTTGCGCTCCATCGCCTTTAACACGCCGGACTCGCCTATCACCACCGCTGACCTTCTGGAAAAATGGGCGGATAAAAGTCCCGATAACAACGCGTTCTATTTTGAAGATCAGCAAATCACCTATCGCCAGTTCAATGAGGCGGCCAATAGGTATGCCCGTTGGGCGCTGGGCCAAGGGATTAAACGCGGTGAAACGGTCGCCCTGATGATGGAGAATCGCCCTGAATATTTGATGGCGTGGTTCGGCATGGCCAAGGCCGGCATCGTGACGGCGCTTATCAATACCCACCTTCAATCGCGCGCTTTAAGTCATTGTCTGGATATCGTTGATGCACGGCATCTGATTCTGGGCGCCGAATGTAGTAATGGCTATGACAGCGCCAAAGGGTTCCTTAAAAACCCTCTCGCCGTCTGGCTCACGGGGACGGGTTCGGCGCGCGGGGACGGCGCCCATGATCTGGACGCCACACTTGAGAGCCAAGCTCCGCACGCCTTGCCCGCCTTGGTGCGGGAGGGCGTGGTGGCAAATGATCCCTGCCTTTATATTTTCACAAGCGGCACCACGGGTCTGCCGAAAGCAGCAAAGCTTAATCACGTGCGGATCGGTAATATCATGCACAGTTTTGCGGCGGCCGTGAAAGCCAAACAGGAAGACCGGATGTATCTCGTTCTGCCGCTTTATCATTCTTCGGGCGGGTTGGCGGCAATCGGCGCCACTTTGGCCGCCGGTGGGTCGGTGATCATCAGACAAAAATTCTCGGCCAGCGAATTCTGGGATGATTGTGTGCGCTATCAGGTCACGATGTTTCAATATATCGGTGAGCTGTGCCGCTATCTGCTGAACGCTCTGGAGACGGAGAATGAGCGCCAACATGTAATCCGTGTGTGCATTGGCAATGGATTGCGGCCGGAGATCTGGGATCGATTTAAAACACGGTTTCACTTGCCCCAAATTCTGGAGTTTTATGGCTCGACGGAAGGCAATATTGCTCTGTTCAATTATGATGGAAAACCCGGTTCTGTTGGGCGCATTCCCGGTTTTCTTGCCAAGAAATATCGCTTCACATTGGTCAAGTTCGATGTTGAGACGGAACAGCCGCTCAGGGGTGAAGACGGGTTTTGTATCGAAGCGGCGCCCGATGAGGTCGGTGAAATGCTGGGTGAGATCGACGATGAGCCCCGGCGGCGCTTTGCCGGTTATGTCGCAAAAAAAGAAACCGAAAAGAAAATCCTGAGAGATGTTTACCAAAAAGGCGATCAATGGTTTCGCAGTGGAGATCTGATGCGCCAAGACATCGAGGGCTATTATTATTTTGTCGATCGCATCGGCGATACATTTCGGTGGAAAGGCGAAAACGTCTCGACGACAGAAATTGCCGAAGTCATTTCGGTGTTTCCGGGTGTTTTGGAAGTGAATGTCTATGGCGTATCGGTTCCTCATATGGAGGGGCGTGCCGGGATGGCGTCGATTGTGTGTACGGATCAGTTTAATCTGGAGGCGCTGCACGACTACCTTGCACAGGAGCTTCCCGATTATGCGCGACCGCTTTTCCTCAGGCTTCAGCCGGAAATCGAGACCACGGGGACCTTCAAACACCGCAAGGTCGAGTTGGTGAAAGAGGGTTTTGATCCGCAGCGCTGCCCCGATCCGCTATTTTTTGATGACCCGGAAACTGGGGCTTTTGGTCAGCTGGATAGCAAGGTTTTTGAGAAGATCGGGGCCCAAGGCTATCGTTTGTAAATAATAATCGTAAAAGTGGATCCAGCAAATGACGTCAGCTAAGGGGAGAGTGCATATTCAGGACGTTCTCGATTTCTGGTTTTCCGAAACCGGGGCGAAGGCTTGGTTCAAAAAAGACGCTGGTTTTGACGCGCGTATTAAAAAACTTTTTGAATCGACAGTGCTCTTGCTCAAAGAAGATTTAGACCGTAACGGGGTTTCAGACTGGGAGACAACAGCCCCTGGGTCTCTGGCGCTGATCTTAAGTCTCGATCAGTTTCCCCGCAATATGTACCGCGAAAGCCCCCGCGCTTTTTTGTTTGATGGTTTGGCGCTTAGCGCCGCCTTGCGGGCTTTGGAAAAAGGGCGCGACCGGGAGACGCCTGATGGGCGGCGGTCATTCTTTTATATGCCGTTCATGCATTCTGAAGAGATCAAACATCAGGATTTATGCGTTGAGCTGACTTCCCTAAGGCTGGAAAGTCAGCAAACCGCCCATCATGCCCGCCAGCACCGCGATGTCATCCGCCGCTTTGGCCGTTTTCCTCACCGTAATCAGATATTGGGTCGTCCGAATACGGATGAAGAAGAGGAGTTCATAAAAGAAGGCAAGTTCGCCCCTTAAAACCTTTTCTGCATCCCCCCTCCTCACTTCATCCCCGCGCGCCCTCCTCACGTCATACCCGCGCTTGACGCGGGTATCCAGTCAATCAAAGCCAAAAGCCGTGCCTCCGCTGGACCACCGGGTCTTGCGCCCGGTTGTGACGCGTAGGGGATGACGGTTTTATGCGCCTAACGTTCAGCCATATGATTAAGCGCCATGGCTGTATAAACGCTATCGATCTGGCGCGTTTTTTCCGCGCCCTCCCATCCCAATTCACGGGCCATGGTCTCAGCAGCACGTTCTATGGCCGCATCCCCCGGCCGGGCGAGAGCAAGCGCGGCAGTGCGGCGAAACAAGACATCCATCAGAGTTTGCGCCATTTCATGACGCACCGCATAGGTGATCTGTGCCGCGCACTCCATCGAATTCTTTGAGAGCGGCGCCATGCCGTCAGTGTCAAGCGCCAGGACTTCTGGCAGACGGCTGCCATAGAGCCGGGTCAGATGATGCATTTGAGGCGCGGGAATGTCAGGGTGCTGACGGGATATTTCGGCGATAAACCCTGCGAACCGACCGACATGACCGCCATAAGTCGGAGTATACTGTGTCGAGCAGGGTGGCGCGGAGCGATGCAACTTGGCATAGGCCATATCGACGACCTGCTGGGCGACATGGCGTGAGGTGGTCCATTTGCCGCCCATCGCGGAAATCAGGCCGCTGACGCTGAGGCCCTTATCGGTCTCTTCGTGATCATAAACCTCCGCCTTGCGGCTGGCGCGATAGGTGCCGGGCGCTTCATCGCTGGCCCCCGGATCTGACGTGTCGATCAGCGGGCGCAGGCCCACATAAGAGCGCACCACGTCGGCGCGGGTCAGGTGCGCGTGGGGCAGTCCCTTGTTGATGGTCACGAGCAGGCTTGCGATGTCTTCTTCGCTCACGCGCACCGCTTCGGGCGCTTGTTCATGCGGCGTGTCGGTGGGGCCGATGATCGAATGCCCGCGCCAGGGCAGAACAAAAAAATGCGTCCCATTGGTGGGCACCATCATGGCAGTGGTGTCGTTGAGGGATCGTGTAATGAGATGCAGGCCCTTGGAGCGGATCAGCCGGGCAGGGGAGGCGCTGCCCAGGCTGTCAAGCAACAGATCGGCCCAGGGCCCGGCTGCATTGACCGTCACCGCTGCCTTGATTTCAGTGCGTCCTTTCTGAAGTTGATCTTCAATCTCGGCTCCGGTGACTGTGTTGCCTTGGCGGAGCAGACGGGTGACTTTGGCGTAATTGGCGATGGCGGCCCCAGCGGCGCGGGCGTCCAGAATGCATTCCAGGCCCAGCCGTTCGGGCGCATAAGTTTGACAGTCGTAATAGAGCGCCGCGCCGGTGAGCGGCGTGCCTTTGAGCACGGGCGCCAGATTGAGCGCCTGCTTTTTGTCAAACGTTCTATGGGAAGGTATAGACACATCCGGGTCGGGGGTTTTCCGGTGACCCATGGACATGAGATCATAGAGCGTAAGGCCGGCCCTGATATACAAAGAATTATGCGCGCCCATCCCCCAGGTCGGGATGAGGAAGGGGAGGGGCGTCACCATATGCGGCGCCATGGATAGCCAGATCTGGCGCTCGGCCAGGGATTCGTGCACCAGGCTGAACTCCAGCGATTTGAGATAGCGCAGGCCCCCATGCACCAGTTTTGATGTGGCGGCGCTGGTGGCGTGAGAAAAATCTTGCCCCTCGACAAGCGCCACGGACAGGCCCCTCAAGGCCGCGTCGCGGGCAATGCACGCGCCGGTGATGCCCCCGCCAATGACCAGAAGATCGTAAGAGGTCCGGCCCATGGCCGCGAGGTCACGTGTGAGAGGCATATTGGATTTCCGAAAATTGGTGGGCCTTAGTTGGAAGTGAACCCCCAAGATGGCAAAGACGAGGGCGCTGGTAAAGGTGCCTGAATGATTACGCCTGAACTCAAGATTTAGTCACCCTTGCGCTTCATGAAGCTTGGCGGCGGTGTCCATGTCTCGGGCATGAAGCGATTGGCCCAGCGACAGATTTCCTGAAGGACCGGTAGAAGCGCCAGCCCTTTTTCCGTTAGGGCGTAGTCAAACCGCTTTGGCCGCAAGTGATAAGGCGTTTTTTGCACGAGACCCGCCCCTTCCATCAGTGCAAGCCTATCGGTGAGCACATTGGTTGTGATCCGCTCGGGAGAGTCCAGAAACTGCGAAAACTTACTTTTGCCGGTCAGCATGTCGCGCAGGATGATGAGCGTCCAGCGGTCGCCTACAATATCGAGGGTGGTGGCGATGGGGCATCCTGAACGCGGCTCTCGATTGGTAGATTTTGACATTTGACCTAGTCACTTGTGTATTGCAATTCACTAGTGACTAGAATATAGTCCCCCTCGCACTAAATCAACTCTGAAGGAGAACGACAATGACTGATGGTTTTAAAGGTGGGTGTCTGTGCGGCGCGGTGCGCTTCGAGAGTGCGGCCGATCCCCAAATCGTTGCGCACTGTCATTGCGTCGATTGCCGCAAATCAAGCGGCACGGGACATGGCACGCATATCGTGATTCCTGAAGACGCCTTTACGGTCTCTGGCGACGTGAAATTTTATGATCACCCTGCCGATAGCGGCAATATTGTCAGCCGGGGTTTTTGCCCGAATTGCGGCTCGGCCCTTTATTCCAAGAATTCCGGTATGCCGGGCATGGTCTTTCCCCGCGCCTCAAGTCTGGATGATCCAAATGTCGTGACGCCGCAGATGGTCGTCTATGCGAGCCGCGCCCCGGCGTGGGATTATGTGGATCCGGCCCTCCCGTCATTCTCCGAAATGCCCGAGGGCGGCCCCGAAAAAATTATCGCCGAGAGTGGCCAATAGGTGAATTTCGATACATTCAAACTCTATTGTCTGTCGAAACCCGGCGTGATGGAAGACACCCCCATGAAGGGCGATGTCGTTTGGATGAAGGTTGGAAGTAAGATGTTTGCCATGACGAATGTGCGGGCGCTTAAAATGGATGGAGAAATAGTTCCGCCTTTCCACTTTATCAACTTGAAATGCAATCCGGAGCGCGCGGCCATGTTACGGCGCACATATCCGGCGATCAAGCCGGGTTGGCATCAGAACAAAACGCATTGGAACACTCTACTGATGGAGCGGTCCGTTCCGGACGTCTTGATTAAGGAACTCACCGATCATTCTTACGATCTGGTTGTGGCGTCTCTGTCAAAAAAAGACAAAGAGAGCTTGAAAGCATGACAGATTTAACAAACGAATTTGATCGCATTGCTGATATATTCGTCGTGCTTAATGATGACGTTCAGTTGGGTAAAATGATGAGTTCGCCGGGACTGAAGTGCAACGGCAAGATGTTTGCCTTCCATTGCAAGGACGGTATGGGATTTCGTTTAGGGCTGGGCTTCGACCCGGATACCTTCGGGCTGAAGAACCCAAAACCACTCAGTCCCTTCAAAACGAAACCACCCTTGAAGGGCTGGTACATCGTATCAGAAAACGAGAGCGATAAATGGGAAGCGTTGGCGACACATGCACTCGAATTCACCAGGACATTATAGTTATGCTTTACCTGCGCAAAGAAACATTTGAATTGCCGACATTCGGCCATTATTTGATGGCGGGAAGAATTTGGGAAAAGCGCGCTGGTGCTGGAGGTGAGAGTTGGAGCTGTTTGCAATCATGAAGAATTCCCCCTCACTCTGCCCTCTCCCCCAAGGGGGAGAGGGATGAGAAGGCTTATGTGAGCGTCACGCGAACTTGAGCGATAGCTGGGTGAGGGGAAATCACTACACAAAACCTGATTGGATTTGACTCTAATTCGTGGCTGTGTTTGTCACCAGGGAAGTGACTTCACCGCTCGTTTTACGGGCCTTGCAATGGGCCGTATAGCTGTCCTCCACCTCGCGGCTGCTAATGTCATACCAGAGTTCAACAGTGCGGGCCTTACTTTTGATATGGGTCAGCTTGTGTTTGTAAGCGTCCGCAGGGATGGAAAGTTCGGTCTGGATCGCCGTGTGACAACCTGACATGGCTTTGTCATACTGCCCGGCAAGGACGGGCTGGCCGAGTACGAAGCTGCCGAGTATCAGGCTTGCAATAATCGTGGTCTTGGGTGCGAAAGTGTTCATCTTTATGTCCTCCTGGTTTGTCAACGCTCGGCCGCCACTTCATGTGTGCGACCGGCTTAGCGTTGTCTGAAAAACTATGAACGCGCCAAAGGGCTCTCAATTCCCAAAAGGGGAATGCCGGATAAAAGGTGTGAACTTTTTTTGTAGAACGCCTTGTTGGGGGTGTGTGGGCCGTGATCGAATCCTATATGATGAAGTTGAGGTTTCGCGATAAGTGGGGCAAAACGGAGCTACGGCCCCTTTGGCGCCGAAGTTCAATTCCCAGCAAGGGAATAGCAAAGGCAGGAGCGCCATCGTTATGATCGTGGATATGGACGTCAAAAACCCCCTTGCCGCGCCAACAAAAAGTCAGAAGCTTTCCGCCTTTGGCCAATTGCTCAGGCATTGGCGACAGATCCGCTCCGTCAGTCAACTCGAACTTTCGGCGCAGGCTGAAACCAGCCAGCGCTATATCAGTTTTCTTGAATCGGGCCGCGCGCGCCCCAGCCGGGATATGATCGTCCGCCTCTCCGAAACTCTCGATATTCCTTTGCGCGAACGTAACAGGCTGTTTATCGCCGCTGGATTTGCGCCCGTCTACCCGGAAGGCCGCTTGGATGGGCCGGAACTCAGCGCGGTGCGTGAAGGCCTTGAGCTTCTCTTGACCTATAGCGAGCCCCACGCCACCATTGTGGTGGATCGGTATTGGAACCTCATCATGGGGAACCGCGCGACACTCAGTCTGTTCAATGAGTTTATCAATCTTGAGACGGTGTGGAGTGAAATGTCTCAAGATGGAGATAAAAATATCCTGCGCATGCTGTTTCACCCCAAAGGATTGCGGCCTTTCATCTCCAATTGGGAGACGGTTGCTTATCAGACGTTGAATCGGGCGCGACGCGAGCATATGAATATGGGCGGTGACGCCAACGCGGAAATGATTTTGGAAGAAATTATTCAGTATGAGGGATTTCCCAAGGGCTGGATCACGCCTGACTGGTGCGATGCGCCGCCTCAGCCCGTGGCCTCATTTGAGCTGGAAAAGCAGGGTCTGAAACTCGTCTTTCATTCTCTGATTGCGACATTCGGCACGCCGCAGGACGTGACATTGCAGGAATTGCGCGTGGAAACATTTTTACCGTCAAATCGGGAAACGGCGGACTATATGAAATGGTTGTCGAACCGGGGAAATGGGAAAGTCGTCGAGGAGTGCTGAGCATTGGGTTCCTTTACAAAAACCGGTGCGCCCACTCACGCGTGACGTCAAGCATGACGTCGGTCAGCTGATCAAGCTCATCTTGTGAAATGATAAAGGGCGGGGCGATATAAATGACATCCGCCATGGGCCGGATAAAAACGCCTTTTTCTATGAAGCGGTCTTTGAGCCATTGCATCTGAGGCATATCACGCATCTGGATGACCCCGAGCGCGCCGCGCACGCGCACATCCCTCACGCCGTTAAAATTACGGGCGGCGGGCAGGACTCGGGCAAAATGCGCCTCTATGGCTTTCACCTGTTCCAGGCGCGGCTCATTCTCAAACAGATCGAGCGAGGCATTGGCGGCAGCGCAGCCCAGCGGGTTGCCCATGAAGGTGGGTCCGTGCATGAGGGCGGCGGCATCGCTGTCGCTGATAAAGGCGTCGCTCACCCGGTCGCGGGAAACAGCGGCTGAAAGCGGCATTGTCCCGCCGGTCAGCGCTTTCGACAGCGTGATAATGTCGGGGACCACCCCCGCCGCCTCGCAAGCGAACAAGGTCCCTGTGCGGCCAAAGCCGGTCATGATCTCATCGAAGATCAATAGCACGCCATAAGCGTCGGTGGTTTTGCGGATGAAGCGAAGCGTGTCTTCTGAGTGGAATTTCAGCCCGCCCGCGCCCTGTATCAGCGGCTCCATGATCACGGCGGCAAGGTGTTCGTGATGGCGCGCCAGAAAGGCGTCAAACGCTTCCCTGGCTTCAGGCGTGGTCGGCATGGTCAGTAGATGCTGTGGAATGAGCGCGCCTTTGAATGCCTGGTGCATGCCCTTGTCGACATCGCACACCGACATCGCGCCCATGGTATCGCCATGATAGGCGTGTTCAAAACAGACAAAGCGCTTGTGGCCCTCTTCGCCTTTGTTGATCCAGTATTGCAGCGCCATTTTCATGGCGACCTCGACGCTGACCGAGCCGGAATCGGCAAGAAAGACCCGGTTAAGATCACCGGGCAGGAGCGCCGCCAGCCGCGTCGCCAGGAGGTAGGCCGGTTCATTGGCGATCCCGCCCATCATTACATGGGGCATGGTCTCAAGCTGGCGCTGCATGGCCGCGACAATATGCGGGTGGTTATAACCGTGACACGCCGTCCACCAGCTTGAACAGCCATCGATCAGCGCGCGGCCGTCTTGCAAGACAAGATGCGCGCCCTCAGTGGCTTTGACGGCGAGGGGCGGCGGCGCGGTTTTTACCTGGGTATAAGGCAGCCAGACATGATCGCGCCCGGCGGTCAGCCAGGATGGGGGAGAAGAAGGCGACAGAGTGGACATTTTCAGGTATGGCTTTTGCGGCTTAAGATATGTGGGGCTTCACGTGCGGTTGCTGTACACCACTTAAGGTTTTTTTCCAACGGATGAGAGATTTGATCAGATGTCATCCCTCGATGCTTTTGCGGCGGAAAAATTACAGGATCTGGAAGCCCGGTCCCTGCGCCGCCGCCTGGTGGAGACGGAGCGAGGCGCTGATTCTCGCGCCGTGCGCCGGGGTGCGGACGGAAGCCGCCGCACGTTGATTTCCTTTTGTTGCAATGATTATCTGAACTTAAGCCAAAACCCAGCGGTCAAACAGGCAATGGTGCAAGCGGCGCTGGAGTTTGGCGCCGGGGCCGGCGCATCGCGTCTCGTAACAGGCACCTATCCTCTGGTCACCGCGCTGGAGGAGCGCCTGGCGCGGCTGAAAAAAACAGAGGCGGCCGTGGTCTTCGGCTCCGGCTATTTGACCAATCTGGGTGTAATCCCCAGTCTTGCCGGTTCACGGGATCTTATTCTGGTGGATGAACTGGCCCATGCCTGCCTTTATGGCGGCGCGCAATTAGCGGGGGCAAAGGTCGTCGTCTTTCGCCATAACGATGTCGATCATGCCGCGGACCTTCTGGCAGGCATGCGCGCGGATCACCCCCGCGCTCTGCTGCTGACTGATGGTGTGTTCTCCATGGACGGGGACCTGGCCCCTTTGGAAGCGCTCACCCGAGTGGCGCGCGCTCATGACGCGTGGCTGATGACCGACGACGCCCATGGCATTGGCGTGCTGGGGGAGGGGCGCGGCTCGACGGCGGCGCAAATTATGGAAGGGCGCGATATCGATGTGCCGTTGCAGATGGGAACGCTCTCCAAAGCAGTGGGCGTATACGGAGGATATTTGTGCGCCTCGCAATCGGTTGTGGATTTTGTTAAAACACGAGCGCGGAGTTTTATTTATACCACGGCACTGCCGCCGCCGTGCGTGGCGGCCTGCCTCGCGGCTCTTGATATTATTGAAGACGATGCAGAACTGAGAGACAGGCCGCTGGCGAATGCGCGGCTCTTTGCTTCACTTGTGGGGTTGGCCGCGCCGCACTCGACCATCATTCCTCTGGTGTTGGGTGACCCTGAGCGAACGCTCGCCGCGTCCCGTCTGTTGGAAGAGCACGGGTTTCTGGTGAGCGCGATTCGCCCCCCTTCCGTGCCTGAAGGCACAGCGCGCTTGCGGTTTACTTTCACCGCCGCGCACAAGGAGGAAGATATCAAACGCCTTGCCGAACTCGTCCATGATAAGATTATGATACGAGATGCGCCATGATGTCCGGTCTTTTTATCACATCTTCCGGCACCGATATCGGCAAAACCTATATCACGGCGCTGCTCTGCCGCCAATTGCTCAGCAAGGGGCGGGAAGTGCAGGCGCTGAAACCCGTGGTCTCTGGTTTTGACGAAGCAGAGGCGGCGTCAAGCGATCCCGGCGTTCTTCTGGAGGCTCTGGGGCAGGACGTCACTCTTGAAAATATCAAGACAATTGCGCCCTGGCGTTATCGCGCAGCCTTGGCCCCTGATATGGCGGCGGCGCAAGAAGGGCGTACGCTGGATTTCGATGATCTCGTTGCCT
>JAJFIO010000112.1 GCA_021774915.1 Alphaproteobacteria bacterium | reverse complement strand
CTCGTAACCCAAAATCTCATGCATAGGAGATCCATCAATGCACTCCTGCAACCCGAACCCCCACCAAAACGAGACAAAAACCAACTCGATCTTGCCCTACAACAGATTTAAATGGGACAGTAGTGCGCTTGACGCGGGGATCCAGAACGCCGCCAAGCCTCTTGGGTTCGTTGCTCTGGATACCCGGGTCTTGTGCCCGAGCATGACATTGTGAAAAAAGCTCTAACCCGCTTTGTGCTGCGCGGTGTTCTGGTCTTGGTCGACAGGGTGGGCCGGGTCGATCAGTTGGTGCAGATGGACGATGAAATAGCGCATATGCGCGTTATCAACATGGGATTGAGAGGCGGCCTTCCAAGCGTCGTAGGCAGATGCGTAATTGGGAAAAAGGCCGACCATATCCACCGCGTCGAGGTCTTTAAGTTCCACGCCCTCGATATCGTTCAGCTCTCCGCCAAACACCAGATGAAGAAGTTGTTGTGTCACAGGATTATACTCACTTTTCAAAACGGTCATCGGTTCTCATATCGGAGGCTTCTCCTTGTGAGATATATCGTGTGTAGTCTATCGGCAAGGGCCTCAACCAGACCTTAACGAGTTTAAAAAGGGTGCAGAATGGCCCCTGTGTTAGGGGTCGGAGAGGGAAATATGACTTACGCGGTCGATCAGTTTAGTGTGGAGGGCGGGCCCGGCGGTGACCACCGCGTGATGTTTGGGGTTCTGGAGATTATAGGTGAACGTTTCGCCCCGGTGGTTAGTGGCTTGGCCGCCTGATTCTGAGACGATGAGATCGCTTGCGGCGATGTCCCAATCAGCTTTGTGCGCCAGGGTGAGGCAGGCATCCCATGCGCCGCTGGCCACCATCCCCATTCTTAGGGCGATGGAGTTACGGCTTTCAATCTGCATTTCAGGCCAGGGGTATTGCCATTTTTGGCTGGCGAACAAGGCGGCATCGCCCAGCATGCGGCAATTTTCGATTTCTTGGCACTCGCTGACCTGAATGGCGATCCCGTTCAGGAGTGCGCCCTGGCCCTTTTGCGCTTCATAGAGGTCATCCGTTATCGGATTGTAAATCGCGGCGCTTACCGGTTGACCTTTCCAGGAGAGTGCGATGGAGACAACAAAATGCGGCAGTCCCTTGATGAAGGCGCGGGTGCCGTCAATGGGATCAACAATCCAGACTTTATCGCAACCCAGGCGGTTCGGATTATCTTCGGTTTCTTCCGACAGCCAACCATAAGCGGGCCGGGCCGCCGTCAACTCGGTACGCAGCATGGTGTCGATGGCCACATCGGCTTCCGTCACCGGATCGTTTTTCCCCTTGTCCCAGCGATCAAAATCAGCCTGGTAAAACCGCCGCGCGATGGCCCCCGCTTGCGCGATGGCGCTTAACAGCAGAGCATGATCTTCCGCCGTGTCCGGGGGAGAAACCTCTGTATCAGGCACTTGCGACCGTCATCCCCTCTACTCTCAAAGTCGGGGCATTGGTGCCGAAACGGAACGTCAGATCATTTGCCGGCATCGTGTTTTTGAACATGTCGATAAGGTTGCCCGCGATGGTAATCTCATTGACGGGATAGGCAAGGACGCCGTTCTCGATCCACAAACCTGAAACCCCGGCGCTATAATCGCCCGTTGTGGGGTTGACCGACGGCCCGAACATGGAGGTGACGAAGAGACCTTCGGCGATGTCACTGATGAGCTCTTTGGGTGTTGGTTTGCCCGGCGCCATATGGAGATTGGTCCAGCCAGGGGATGGCGGCGCGCCCGCGCTTCGAGAGGCATGGCCGGTGGTGGTCAGACCCAGTTGATGGGCGGTGGCGGTATCGAGTAACCAGGTGGTGAGCATGCCCTTTTCAATCAGATTGACGGGCTTGTTTGCGACGCCTTCGCCGTCAAAGGGTTTGGATGCCAGACCGCGCAGCCGGTGCGGATCATCAACAAGAGTGATAGTGTCTGCGAAGACGCTCTCGCCCATTTTGTCTTTGAGGAAGCTTGTGCCTCGCGCAATGCCCGTGCCGGTGATGGCGCCTGCAAAATGCCTGAGCAGAGAGTTGGATACGCGGTCTTCATAAACCACCGGATAGGCGCCGCTGGCGATGGCCCGCGGATGGAGCGCGCGCAGGGCCCTCTGGGCCGCTGTTGCGCCTATTTCATCGGGGTTTTTCAGATCACTGCGGTGATGGGCTGAATGAAAATCATATGCGTTTTCCATTTCCATCCCAGTCCCCGCGATTACTGCGCAACTGAGCGAAAAGCTGGAGGAGTTGTAACTGCCTATAAAGCCTTCGCTGGTGGCCAGCACCACCCCGCCTCGGCCCCAGCTTGCGCTTGCGCCGTCGGAATTGGTAATGCCGGGGACGCCCCGCGCGGTCTCTTCTGTTTCAGCGGCCAGGGCGGCCAGCTCTTCGCCGTCCGGCTCATGCGCATCATAAAGATCAAGGTCAGGGAAGGAAGTGGCCAAAAGGTCAGCCGGCGCCAGTCCGCAATGGGGGTCTTCCGGGGCGCTGCGCGCCATGGCCACGGCCCGCTCGACCAGCGCTTTAAGAGTGTCCTGTCTGAAATCCGTGGTTGAAACGCTGGCCTGTCGTTTGCCGATCAGCACCCTCAGGCCCAGATCCTGTGATTCGGAGCGCTCGATTTCCTCCAACTTGCCCAACCGGAAGGAGGCGTCGAAAGATACGCCCTCAAAGAGAACGGCATCGGCGGCATCCGCGCCGCTTTTGAGCGCACGGGTGATCAGGCTTTGTGTGAGATCTAGGGTTTGTTGTGAAAGACGCGATGAAGTCATTAAAGGGGACCGTCCTGTTTGAAGCGCGAACCGGCTTTCTTATAGCGTCAAACAGGACGAGGGCAAACCGCAATGGAGGGAAACAAAGAGAAGCTTAAAAAGCGTAGATCAGACAGGCAATCGCGCCCACAAAATAGACGGCCCAAGTGAGAAGCGTGCCGATGAACCGGCCGGGGCTGGTGCCAGCGGATCGCGACAGGCCATAGGCATGGAGCGCCCGTCCAAAGAAAAGCGCAGTGCCCAGGCCATAGAGAAGCATGGCCGAAGCCCCTTGAAGTTCCAGCACCAGGATCATAACCAGAGCCAGGGGCACATATTCAATGAAATTTCCCTGAACCCGAAGCGCCCGCTGCATGCCTTCACTGCCGCCATCGCCAAAGGCAATTTTATCTTTCTGGCGAAAGTGCATGACTTTCAAGACGAGCGTCATGGCAAGCAGACTGTGGAGCCCAACGAAAAGGGCGGTAACGGGAACAACGAAGTTCATGGGTGATTCTCCTTGAGGGCATGGTCAGGCGGGTGGGCCATTGCCGGGTTTGGTTGAAAGCGCCATGGCATAGCCGACACCGAACAGCACCACTTGCGCCAGATGATTGGCGAAAGACATTTGCGCGATGGGCGAAGCGCCGTAGCCGACAGAAAAATTCGCGACCCAGAAGGACAGCACAAAAGGCGTGCCGAACACCGCAATCATCATCAATTTCATCGGCGTGATGGTCGACCAGATAAAGTTCAGGATGACGCCCGCAATCACCACGGCGTAGATCGTCTCGCGCATGGCGTGGTTCTGCCAGAATGCATCTACATTTTCATTGGCCAGAACGACGGCGCCAAATTCCAGATAATCGACCAGCGCCAATACAAAGGGGGCCGATAGAACCAATCGGGAAATGAAGGTCATGGGCTGCAACTCTCCTTGGCTGAGGGAGTAGACTCTAAGAATCAATCAGCGCCCAGATTAGCGCAGGAGGGGAAGGGAGGGAAGTGTGGCTCGGTGGTGACGCAACAATTGTTCTGCCCGTGCACTTTTTTAAGCGTCATACCTGTACCCTTTGTTCGGCGTCACACCCGTACTTGATATGGGTATCCAGGGGCGATAGTGCACAGTTGTTGATTTTCGCACGGCCTTTCAGGATTGCCTGGGTCCCCGCGTCAAGCGCGAGGATGACGAAAAAGGGAGGAAAGAGTAACTTGCATCTCACCAAATGCTCTTACCTGATCCCGGCAGGCCGAGGCGCGCCCATTTTTCGGAAACAGCTTTGATCACATCATCGCTCATGCGCAGTTTTGTGCCCCAGTCGCGCACTGTCTCGCCGGGCCATTTATTGGTGGCGTCAAAGCCAGCCTTGCCCCCGAGGCCTGAGATCGGTGAGGCGAAATCGAGATAATCTATAGGCGTGTTTTCGACCAAAGTCATGTCGCGCACTGGGTCCATCCGTGTGCTGATGGCCCACATGACGTCATTCCAGTTGCGTGCATCAATGTCGTCATCCACCACGATCACCCATTTGGTGTACATAAACTGGCGCAGATAAGACCATGTGGCCATCATGATGCGCTTGGCGTGGCCGGGATAAGCTTTCTTGATGCTGATCACTGCGATCCGGTAGGAGCACCCTTCGGGCGGTAGCCAGAAATCCACGATCTCGGGAAATTGCTGTTGCAGCAGTGGAATGAAGACTTCATTCAAGGCTTCGCCCAACACGCTGGGCTCGTCAGGCGGGCGGCCTGTGAATGTCGAGAGGTAAATCGGCGCGCGGCGCCTTGTGATGGCCGAAAGGCGGAACACGGGGAAGCGCTCCATCGCATTGTAATAGCCGGTGTGGTCGCCGTAGGGGCCCTCGTCGCCGGCCTCGTCCAAGCAGACATAGCCTTCCAGAATGATCTCGGCTTGCGCTGGCACCTTCAAGGGCACCGACTTGCACGCCACCAGATCCACCGCGCGCCCACGCAGAAGCCCGGCGAATTGATATTCGGACAATGTGTCGGGCACCGGCGTGACGGCGGCGAGGATGGCGCCGGGATCAGCGCCGATCACCACGGCGGCAGGCAGGGGATCGGCGTGTTGTTCTTTCCAGCGGGCAAATTGCTGGGCGCCGCCGCGATGTTTCAGCCAGCGCATCAGCGTGGTGCCCGGCCCTGTGACCTGCATCCGGTAAATGCCGAGATTATAGGCGTCTTCCGGGCGGTCCCCGGGGCCTTTGGTCACCACCAGAGGCCAGGTAATGAGCGGCGCCGGTTCATCCGGCCAGCAGGTCTGGATGGGCAGAGTTCCCAGGTCAATGTCCGCGCCGGTGAGCACCACCTCCTGGCAAGGTGCAGTGGTCAGCGTGTTGGTGATTTTGGGTTTCATGGTGAGCGCGGTTTTCAGCAAAGGCAGTTTGCTGGCCGCGTCTTTAAAGCCTGTGGGAGCCTCAGGTTGGCGCAATAGCGCCAGCGTCTCACCCACCTCACGCAGGTCTTGAGCTCGTGAGCGTTCCTTGCCCCCCATGGTTGCCGCCATGGCTACGCGCTTCACCGTGCCAAAGAGATTGACCAGAACCGGCATGGAGGTTGGCTGGTTATGTTGGTCCACGGGGTTTTCAAACAAAACCGCCGGGCCGCCTTCGGCGAGGAGGCGGGTTTGAATTTCCGTCATCTCAAGGAAAGTCGAAACCGGCTCGCCCACCCGGACAAGCTCACCCTCGGCCTCCAGTTTTTCGATAAAGTCCCGTAGCGATTGATAAGTCATGGGGCGCAAAATAGCCCATCGCGAGGCCGCGTCAAGCGGTCAGGATGCGAAAAGCTAACTGCATCTCGTACCGAGCAGGAAGGCCTAGCGCGGGATTATCAATCTTGAAATGGGGCGCGTGTTCAGGCGTTAGTCGTTACAGGCATACATGATGATGCCGCACTTATAGCCGTCATTACGCTCCATGCATTCTTCCATGGCCCGGTCAAGCGCCCCTTTCAGCGTGCTGTAATCATAACCAAAGCCATAGACATATGTGTCATCTTCGCTACGCCATTCGGCAAAGGCGCCGCAACCTTGGAAGGTGACGATATGGCGACAGCCGCCGCCGAAGGATGAGCATTCTTCATAGGCTCTGGCTTCAGCATCATCCGCATCGGCGTAATTATAGCTATATCCGTAAGCGCCGGTGTCTTTGTTGTAATAGAAAACGCCATATGTATCGCCAGCGAACACGGTCGCTGAAGAAAGTAACAAACCCACCATCGCGGCAATTGCGATGAAAGCTGTTGTAGTCAATTTGTAAATCATCTCTCCCTCCTCCTTAGATCTAGCCCCTTAACAGATCTAATATATCAATTATTGTGACAATAGCGAAGAAATTTATCCTGAATACAGTGAAGCCGAGGTTAAGGTTGCGCTGCTGTGAACAAAACGAGAAATACGCATAGGTCACGCAGATTATATGAGTTTTTCTTACGAGATGAAGGCTACGCCGAAGGTGATGGCGAGGAAGATGAGCGCCCCAAAATCCCGGTTGGAGCGAAAGAGCGTCAGGCAATTATCCGGCGCGTTGATGTCCAGGGTTTTGATCTGCCACACCAGATGCCCGCCGGCAAAGCTTAAAACCACAAAGAAGGGCCAGGCGAGCCCGGTGGCGTTGCCCGCCAAGGCCAGCAGAAAAAACGTGAGCCCATAAAACCCCCACAGCCAGGATTTCGTGTTTTGCCCAAATTTAAGCGCGGTTGATTTGACGCCGACCAGCGCGTCATCGTCTTTGTCTTGATGCGCGTAGATGGTGTCATAGCCCAGCGTCCATGCAATGCCGGCGCCATAGAGCAGCAGCGGCGTGAGGGTAAGAGCGCCGGTGACGGCTGCCCAGCCCATCAGTGCGCCCCAGTTAAAAGCCAACCCCAAAAAGATCTGCGGCCAATAGGTCAAGCGTTTCATGAAGGGGTAAATTGCGATCAAACCGAGAGACGCGACACCAAGCAGAATTGTGAAAGCGTTCAGGGTCAAGAGGATTATCAGGCCGAGGAAACACAGCGCGCCGACGAAGACCCAAGCGCGTGTGACACTCACCTGACCGCTGGCAATGGGCCGTGCGGCCGTTCGGGCGACTTGGGCATCAATGTCCCGGTCAATGATGTCATTATACGTGCAGCCCGCGCCACGCATGATAAAGGCGCCGAGTGCAAAGAGACCGAGCAATATCGGATCGGGCCAGCTTGCGCCAACGGTGGATGAGGCCAGGGCGAGTCCCCACCAGCAAGGCCACATCAGCAGCCAGGTGCCAATGGGCCGGTCAGCCCGCGCCAGCCGCAGATAAGGGCGCCACGGCCGGGGCGCAGTGCGGTCGACCCAATTGCCGGCGGCGTCAGCCACTTGCACGCCAGAGCCGAGCTTCTTGGGAGGTGCGGTCATTTCCGTTGGCTTTCTGCTAAGTCCATGACGTAATGTCCTACTTTATTTCAGAGAAACCGTCATGACTAACGCCTATTCCGATTCTCTCAAAGTCCGTCTGTTTGTCGATGCACCATTGCTGGCGAATCAACAAGTGGAAGTGAGCGGTCCCCAAGCCCATTATCTCATTCATGTGATGCGCTTAGGCGCGGCTGATCCGGTAGCGGTGTTTAACGGCCGTGACGGCGAGTGGCGCGCCGTGGTGGAAAGCAAAGGCAAACGGGCTTGTGCCCTGCGGTTACTATCACCCGAGCGCGCGCAAACTCAAGTGCCGGATCTGTGGCTGCTGTTTGCGCCGGTCAAGCGCATGCGCCTCGATTATCTGGTGCAAAAAGCAACTGAGCTCGGCGTTTCTCGCCTTCAGCCTGTCCGTACGGCGCGGACCATCGTGGCCCGTGTCAATGAAGCGCGGTTGCGCGCCAATATCATTGAAGCGGCGGAGCAGTCGGACCGCTTGTGCCTGCCGGAATTGGGGCCTTTTGAGGATCTCAGCGCGGTTCTGGA
>JAJFIO010000111.1 GCA_021774915.1 Alphaproteobacteria bacterium | reverse complement strand
TATTGATGAAACGCATCATTTTCTGCTGATTGGCTGTAATCCGCTGGCGTCGAATGGCTCTTTGATGACGGCGCCTGATGTGAAGAACCGCTTGCACGCGGTGATGGACAGAGGCGGGCAGGTGGTGGTCATCGATCCGCGATGCACCGAAACAGCGGCTTTCGCCAGCGCGCATCATTTCATTCGCCCTGATACGGATGCCGCCTTTCTTCTCAGCCTTCTCCATACGCTGTTCGAGGAGGAATTGACCGTAAGCTCTCATCTGTCTGACTTTGTTGATGGGCTGGAAGAGGTCCGCGTTGCCGTCAAAAACTTCACACCGGAGCGGGCGGCGGCGGTAACCGGCATTGAGGCTAAAGATATTCGCCACATGGCGCGTGATTTTGCCGCCGCCAAAAGTGCTGCCCTGCATGGCCGCATGGGGGTCTCGACACAAAGCTACGGGGCTTTGTGTCAATGGCTGATCCAGCTGATCATGATCGTGACGGGCAATCTCGATCGGCCGGGCGGGGCTCTGTTTGCAAAGCCCGCGGTGGATCTAATCGCGCATTCCAATCCGGGAAGCTATGATACGTGGCGCAGCCGGGTGCGGGGCCTGCCCGAATTTAACCGCCAGACCCCGGTCGCGGCGCTGGCCGAGGAAATTCTTACCCCCGGCGCCGGTCAGGTGCGCGCCCTCATCACGGCGGCAGGCAATCCGGTGCTCTCCACACCCAATGGCCGCCAGCTCGACCAGGCATTTGATGGATTAGAGTTCATGGTGTCGGTGGATTCCTATCTCAACGAGACAACGCGTCACGCCGACGTTATTCTGCCACCGGTTTCACCGCTGGAGCGTGATCACTTCGATCTGATTTTCAACATCTTTGCGGTGCGCAATACCGTCAAATACAGCCCGGCGGTGTTCTCCAAAGACGAGGGCGCGCTCGATGATTGGGAAATTTTCGCAGGGCTGGCCGAGATGATGGCAAAGATTAAGGGCGCTCCCGCGCCAGACCCTTTCACCCCGGCTGAGGCTGTGGATCTGGGGCTCAAGCGAGGCCCCTATGATCTGACGCTGGAGGGACTCATGCACGCGCCCCATGGCCTTGATCTGGGGCCACTGGCGCCCGCACTGCCTGAGCGCCTGATGACGCCGGATAAGAGAATCAACTGCGCGGTTCCGGTATTCATGAACGACATTGAGCGGGCGGGGCGTGACCTCTTTACCGATGAGTCGGTCCGCGCTCCTTTGCGGCTTATCGGCCGCCGGGATTTGCGCTCCAATAATTCCTGGATGCATAATTATCAGCGTCTGGTGAAGGGGCCCAAGCGTTGCGTCCTTTATATGCACCCTGACGACCTTGCGCAGCGGCAGTTAAAAGGCGGAGAACTTGTAAAGATTGCCTCGCGCGCCGGAAGCCTGTACGTGGAAGCGGTGGCGAGCGCGGATATCATGCTCGGAACCGTATGCCTGCCCCATGGCTGGGGTCACGACCGGCCCGGCGTCCGTATGCGGATCGCTGAAGAACATGCCGGCGTCAGTCACAATGATCTCACCGATGACCTGCGCGTGGACCCGGTCTCCGGCAATGCCGCGTTTAACGGCACGCCGGTTGAGGTGACCCGGGTTGACTAAAACCGATAGCCGATGCCGGCTCCGAAGATCCAGGGATCGATATCGACTTTTGCAGTGATGGCGCCGCCATTAATGCTGACATCGGTATCGAGGAACACCTTTTTCACATCAACATTCAGCATCCAATGATCATCAATTTTCAGATCTGCGCCTGCTTGTAGCACCCAGCCAAATGAATCTTCATAATTGATGGAGATACCCGCCGGTGCGTTGTCATTATAAAAGATCGTATAATTCACGCCCGCGCCGACATAAGGACTGATCTGCTGATGGGGCATAAAATGGTATTGCAGGGTCAGCGTTGGGGGTAGGAGCCAAACTTCGCCCAGCGCCGTCGGTCCGACGGTCGCCGCTACGGTGTGCTCTGCGGTTGCGAGGATCAGTTCAGCGGCGATGTTGTCGGTGAAAAAGTACGTAAAATCTAGCTCCGGCACGAATGAATCGTCGATATTCACCGTTCCGCCGATAGGGGAGACCGGACCGCCCTCATCAGGCACAACAGCAATACCCCGCACCCGCACCTGCCAGGGCGACGCTTCTTCTTGCGCCATGGCAGGCGATAGCGCCAGATCCCCCATGAAAGCGCCTGCCAGCAAGCCGGCAAGCGCCATACCCGTACCCCTTACGATAGTCATTGTGCTTTGATCTCCTCATCACATAAAAGAATATGCGGGCACCCTAGTGGTCCTGGGCGCAGACTTTTTGATGTGAGTCAAAAGCTGTCTGCGACCTTCTGTCCGGCTTCCCTGTCCTGGATTGACTAAAAACTGCAGCGGATGTGGAGGATGCGGACAAACCGGACTTGGCAGGGGGCGGGAGACGCGCTACTCAGATAGGAGGGAGCGATCCTGCCTTAAAAAGGAAATCAACCATGCCACTCAAAGACTTGCTGTCCGATCCCGCGCTGCTGCGTTCACAATGTTATATTGATGGGGCATGGTGCGATGCGGCAGAGGGTGGCGCGCTCGACGTGACCAATCCGGCAAATGGCGCAGTTATAGGAACGGTGCCCAAAATGGGTGCGGGTGAGACTGCCCTGGCGATCGGCGCGGCGGAGAAGGCTTTACCCGCTTGGCGGGCGAAAACGGCGAAGGAACGCGCCGCAGTGCTCATGCGCTGGTTCACGGCTATCATGGACAACCAAGAAGATCTGGCCAAGCTGATGACGGCGGAGCAGGGCAAACCGCTGGCTGAAGCCAGAGGCGAAATTGCCTATGGGGCGTCTTTTATCGAGTGGTTTGCCGAAGAGGCCAAGCGCGTCTATGGTGATACGATTCCCGGTCCTTCCGCAGACAAACGCATCGTGGTGCTCAAAGAGCCCATCGGCGTGGTCGCGGCCATCACGCCGTGGAATTTCCCTTGCGCCATGATCACCCGGAAAGTCGGTCCGGCGCTGGCGGTGGGGTGTACTGTGGTGGTGAAACCGGCAAGCCAGACACCTTACTCCGCCCTGGCGCTGGCCGAATTGGCGGCCCGGGCGGGCGTGCCCAATGGCGTCCTTAATATTGTGACCGGATCGGCGAAAGCGATTGGTGGCGAGCTGACGTCAAATCCGGTGGTCCGTAAGCTGACCTTTACGGGGTCAACGGAGATTGGCCGCGTGCTGCTGGCGCAATGCGCGCCGACCATCAAGAAAACATCTATGGAGCTGGGCGGCAATGCGCCGTTCATCGTGTTCGATGATGCCGATCTGGATGCCGCCATTGAAGGCGCCATGATGTCAAAATACCGCAATGCCGGTCAAACCTGCGTTTGCGCCAATCGTCTTTACATTCAGGAGGGCGTTTATGATGCGTTTGCTGAAAAACTGGTTGAGGCGGTCAAAGGCCTCAAAGTTGGCGATGGAATGCAGCAGGGCGTGACTCAAGGGCCACTGATTGACAGTGCCGCGGTAGAAAAAATTGAAAGCCATATAGCCGACGCCACGCAAAAAGGCGCACGCGTTATTGAAGGGGGCGGGGCGCATGCCATAGGGGGTACGTTTTTCGAGCCGACGGTGATGACCGGCGTGACACAGGAAATGCTGGTGGCGCGTGATGAAACCTTTGGCCCTCTGGCGCCCCTGATCAAATTCAGAAACGAAGGCGACGTGATCGCCATGGCCAATGATACGGAGTTTGGTCTGGCGGCTTATTTTTACGCCCGTGATATTAGCCGCGTGTGGCGCTGCGCTGAAGCTCTTGAATATGGAATCGTCGGGATCAACACCGGCATTATTTCATCTGAGGTCGCGCCCTTTGGCGGAGTCAAACAATCGGGCGGGGGCCGGGAAGGCTCCAAATATGGCCTCGAAGATTATCTGGAGATCAAATATCTGTGCATGGGCGGCATTGAATGAACATAGCAGACCAAAAAAAGCGCGCGGGCGAAAAAGCGCTGGACTTTATTGCCGACGGCATGTTGGTCGGTCTGGGAACGGGTTCAACGGCTGAGTATTTCGTGCATGCGCTGGCGGCCCGCGTGAAGCAAGGCTTGGCGATAGAAACCACGGCAACATCGCTGCGGACGGCAGAGCTGGCCCGGGAATTAGGGATCGTCGTGAAAGAGCTTGATGCATTTTCGCGACTGCACGTTACTGTGGATGGTGCTGACGAGGTGGACCCTGCCTTCCGCCTGATCAAAGGCGGGGGCGGGGCGCTGCTGCGGGAAAAAATCGTGGCGGCGGCCAGTGATGAGATGATCGTGATCGTCGATGAAGCCAAACTGGTGACCACATTGGGGCGCTTTGCTTTGCCGGTGGAAGTGGTGCCTTTCGGGCTTTCCCATACACTGCGCAAAATAGAAGGGGCCGCGCTGGCGGCAGGCTGCACAAGCCATGATGCCCGTCTACGCAGGCTCGATTCAGGTCAACCGTTTCAAACTGATGGAGGACATCTCATCGTGGATTGCGCGTGCAGCGCGATTCCCAGGCCGGAAGAACTGGCGCAACTTTTAAATGCCATTCCCGGTGTTGTCGATCACGGACTGTTTATCGGCCTGGCGTCTAAAGTGATTGTCGGACGCGCGGGTGATGCCGATATTCTGCCTGGATGAATCATGCACGAGGCAATTGTTAGTCTGCTCCGAGAAATTACATTAATGTTCCCCGGCCTCCGAGCCGGGGTCTAGGGCTACAATTACAAAGCCCTCAAATTGTTACCCTGGATCCCGGTGCGCGCTGGCGCTTGACCGGGAAACGCATACTAGAAAGTTTATCCACTGATGACTGAATTCGATTATGATCTGTTTACCATCGGCGCGGGCTCGGGCGGTGTGCGCGCCAGCCGGGTGGCTGCTGCTGCCGGGGCGAAAGTCGCTATTGCCGAAGAGTACCGGGTGGGCGGCACCTGCGTCATTCGGGGCTGTGTGCCAAAAAAACTCTTTGTCTACGCTAGCCATTTTGCCGAAGAATTTGAGGATGCCGCGGCTTATGGGTGGTCAGTGGAGCGCCCCACATTCTCGTGGAAAACCCTTATCGCGAACAAAGACAAAGAGATCGACCGGCTTAATCAGATTTACATCCGGAACTTGGAATCTTCCGGAGTAGAAATATTTCAATCGCGCGCGGTATTGAAAGATTCCCATACGGTCTATTTGCAGGCGCTCAATAAGACAGTGACGGCCAAGACGATCCTTATCGCGACGGGAGCGGCGCCCTGGAAGGACGAAGCCACACCCGGCATGGAGTACGCGATTTCCTCAAACGAAGCGTTTCATCTGGAGCAGATCCCGGAGCGCATTCTTGTTGTCGGCGGCGGGTATATCGCAGTGGAATTCGCCGGGATTTTTAATGGTTTGGGGGTTGAGACAACCTTAAGCTATCGCAAGGGTGAAATCCTACGCGGCTTTGATGATGATCTGCGCGCTGGGCTGCATCTGGAAATGGAGAAGAAGGGCGTCACAATTCTCACCCATTCTCTGATCGAAAAAATTGAGAAAAAAGAAAAATCAGGTACGGAATATTTTACCGTTACTTTCGCCGATGGCAACGTATTGGAGACGGATCTTGTGATGGTGGCGACCGGCAGGCGACCCTATAGCCAAGGTCTGGGGCTGGAGGAGATCGGCGTGGCGCTGGACGAGATCGGCGCCGTCGTGGTTGATGACTATTCACGCACAAACGTGCCTCATATCTATGCGGTGGGCGATGTCACCAACCGCGCCAACCTCACGCCGGTGGCTATTCGCGAGGGCGCGGCTTTTGCTGAAACCGTGTTTAAAAATAATCCGACTGCGGTTAATCACGCCGGTATTCCGACGGCGGTATTCAGCCAGCCGGAATTGGGAACGGTAGGCTTGACCGAAGCAGATGCCAGACTGGCGGGTCATGATGTCGAGATTTTTAAAACCACCTTCACACCCATGAAGCACACGCTGACCGGCGCGAGCGAAAAGGCGCTGATGAAACTGGTGGTCGATAAAAAAACCAATATTGTACTTGGGGTTCATCTCATGGGACCGTCTTCAGGAGAGATGATTCAAGTGCTCGGCATTGCCGTTCTCATGGGCGCAACCAAAGCTCAGTTCGACGCCACCATCGCGGTGCATCCCACCGCGGCGGAAGAACTGGTCACCATGCGGTAACACGATCAGGACTCTTGAGTGTCAGTCCACATCAAGGCCGGTTTGTTTTTGCGATTGGACTGTCACATTGCTGTGACCTAAGATCGGTAGCCTTAAATATGCCCTCTGTTTTATCCTTTTAGGTTCAAGCACTGCATCAATGCGCTTGCCATTTCGCATTAATAAGTTTGAATGCCAAGACACACTGTTGGGCGGCTCAGGCGATGACACGCTTCAGGATTTCACTGCCGGGGCGGCTACTGATGACGTCATTCAGCTGAGCCTTGGCGTGGCGTTTGATACCTTTGCCGAAGTGCAGGCGGCGGCCACTCAGGTGGGCGGTGACACGGTGATCGACTTTGGCGCCGGCGATAGCCTCACCCTGGTCGGCGTCACCGCCACAGACCTGAATGCGGCTGATTTCCTCTTTGTGTAAACAATGACGGCTGGGCCGGCGCCGGGCGGGTTGAATCCTTAAACCCCCCCTTTCTCCAGACAAGCACGTTGTTTTGAAGACAGCGGCGCATGACTTTGCTATAAGAATCAAAGCATTGTTGGCGTATGGGAGTGCTTGAGGCGGTCTGCTCCATAATAGGCCCGATCATGCGCATCAGGAGATCGGCCGAGAATCGACCCTCCTCTTGATAGCCGCCATTGTGAGGAGTTCGCATGAAAAAGACACTGAATCGCTATCTTCTGGCTGGCCTTGCTGCTGCCGTGTTTGTTGTTTTCTTCTATCTGATTTTCAATACGCGCTCCGTTTCGGTGGCGGTTGTTCAGCCTCAGCAGAACGTCGCCATTCGCGTGTTCGGACTTGGAACGGTTGAGGCGCGTATCGTCTCCAAGATCGGGTTCGAGGTTGGCGCGGCGCTTACCGAGTTGACCGCCGACGCAGGAGATCACGTCAAACAAGGCGACGTGCTCGCGAGCCTGCATACTGCTGAGCAGGAGGCGAAAGTCGCCAAGGCCGAGGCCGGGCTTCTGAGTGCGCAGGTCGGCGTGAGCAAAGCCGAGGCGAATGTGCTCAAAGCGCGCGCCATTCTTGCCCAGAAGGAGGAGGCCAATAAGCGCCAACAGGCGCTTGTCAGTCGCAATATTGCCTCCGAACAGGCGGCTGAGGAGGCCAAGCGCGACGCGGATGTCGCGGCCGCTGAACTTGCCGTGGCGCTCAGCGAGGTCGATGTGGCCAAGGCCGCTATTGCCGACGCGCGCGCAGAACTCGATTTTGAACAAACACTGCTTGATCATCATGTGCTCACCGCGCCGTTTGACGCCATTGTGGTCGAGCGGCTCAAGGAGGCCGGATCAGTGATCAAGGCGGGCGATACCATCTTCACATTGTTGGCGCCCGAAACCGTATGGGCGCAGGCCTATATTGATGAAGGGCGTGCAGGCGCCATCCGCGAAGGTCAACTGGCCGAAGTGCGCTTGCGTTCGCTGCCGCAAGATACATTCAAGGCCCGCGTCGTGCGCATCGGCATAGAGAGCGACCGTGTCAGCGAAGAGCGCCGCGTCTGGGTGAAATGCAGCACATGCCCGCCACGAATCTTCCTGGGTGAGCAGGCGGAAGTGCGCATCACGGTCGCCAATCTGGACAAAGCGCTATTGGTGCCGGAGGCCGCGGTCTCAGGCTTTGATGGACGGACCGGCATGGTCTGGATCGTGAATGACGGTCGTCTCAAACGGATCACCGCTACCTTCCGTCACCGCAGCGAGGATGCCCGTCTTGAAGTTGTGGGTGGACTTCCCTCCGGCGCTGCGCTCGTCGCACAAATTGTGCCCCGCCTTAAAGACGGGCGATCGGCGCGCATCGTCACGGATTTCGCACCATGAACCTCGCGTACCGCGATGTGCGGCATAACCTGTTCCGTTTCCTGCTGACCTGCGTGGGCCTCAGCCTTCTGATGGCGGTCGTGCTTTCCATGATCGGTATTTACAATGGCTTGGTCGTTGATGCGCTGACGATCGCGCGGGCCCCGGCGATTGATCTGTGGGTTGTTGAATCCGGCACGCGCGGGCCGTTCGCTGAAGCATCTCGCATTCCGGGCGATACGCGCGAGGCGGTCGCGCGCCTTCACGGCGTGGTCGCGTCCGGCAGCATCACCTATCAGACGGTGGAGGCTGAGCACGCGGGCGGCAAGCTGCGCCTTTATGTCGTGGGTTATGAGCCGGGTCGGCCAGGAGCCCCTGTGCGCCTTGTCGCCGGGCGGCCGATCACGCAAAGCCATTACGAGATGATTGCTGATTCACGCACCGGCCTTACCCTGGGGGATCGCATCAGGCTTGGACGCCATACCTTTGCGGTGGTCGGCCTTGTCAAGAACCACGTCAATTCCGGCGGCGATCCTGCCGCCTATATCACGCTGCTTGATGCGCAGAAGCTTCAGTTCGAGTTGGCCCCGCCCGCCTCGCGTGTTCAGCTCGCACGTGGCGCAGAGATTCAGAGCAAGGACACCGTGAATGCGGTCATCGCCCGTCTGAACCCGAACGCCGCCCCGATGCGCGTGGCCGAGACGGTGCGAAACTGGAAGCATCTTGCCGCGACGACACAGGCTGAACAGGAGTTGATCCTGACCAGCTCTGTTGTCGATCGCGCCCGGCGGCAGATCGGTTTGTTCATGTTCATCCTGCTTGTAGTTTCCGCTGTCATCATTGCACTCATCATTTACACGATGACAATGGAAAAGGTGAAACAGATTGCGACTTTGAAGCTGATCGGCGCACCGGACCGCACCATCGTTGGGCTTATTGTGCAGCAGGCGCTCGCGCTCGGGGGAATTGGTTGGACATTTGGCCTCGTCATCTTGCTTACCATCAAAGATTATTTTCCACGCCGGGTTGTGCTCGAACCGGAGAATGCGCTCGTGTTCGGCGGTATCATCTTTATGGTTTGCCTTGTTTCGAGCAGTCTTGGTGTGCGCGCCGCGCTCAAAGTCGATCCGGCGGCAGCGCTCGGGGGTTGAGATGACACAAATCCCCGGCAGCGCGCCCATCGTTCAGCTCAAAGACATATCCAAGTATTTTGGGGAAGGCGAGTCGCGCGTAGATGCGCTGAGAAAAGTTTCGATCGAAATCTATCCTGGCCAGGTCGTGGCGCTGCTTGGGCCTTCGGGCTCGGGCAAGACGACGCTGCTCAATGTGATCGGCGGTATTCTCGAACCCGCGAGCGGCTGGATGCAGCTTGATGGCGATGTGGTTTATGATAACCGATGGCTCAGAACCGACCTCAGACGCCTCAGGCTTGATAAGATCGGTTTTATTTTTCAGTTTCACAATCTTTTGCCCTTCCTTGATGCGACCGACAATATCGCGATCGTGCTTGAGTTGGCAGGCTTTAGCCAAAAGGAAGCGGGCCGCCGCGCCGTCGAACTGCTGGAATATCTAGAAGTCGGAGGCCGCAAGGACGCCATGCCCGCTCAGCTTTCGGGCGGCGAAGCGCAGCGCGTCGCCATTGCGCGCGCACTCGCCAACCGGCCGCGCATTATTCTTGCTGACGAACCCACCGCCGCGCTTGATTCCAAACGCGCGGGCATCGTCATGGATCTTCTGCGCAAACTTGCGGTCGAGCAGGATGCCGCCATCATTGCGGTCACCCACGATGAGAAAATCTTTGATCGCTTCGATCACATCTTTCATTTGAGGGACGGACGTCTCGACAAAGATGCGTGATGGGTTGCAGGCCGATGCAGACTTTCGCAAACGACGCGGCGCTCAGGTGATCCGTATGGTAAGTATAAAGACGGTGCGTTTTGCGTGTGTCGTTCTGGATGGCCGTGCTTGGCGCGGTCATGATGCGAGAGAGAGGGAAAGCGCGGCATGACGACCCGCAAGTTCAAGGTGGCGGAGGTGAGCGGGGATAATTCAGGCGCCCTCCCGCTGAAACAAGCGAAGGGCGGACGCATTTCCTCTGTGCGACCAAAATGACCCATATGGTGTTGCATGTCGTGGCATGGGGTGCGGGTAATCCACGCCGCACCGGGCTCTGGCCATTTGCAGCGGTTTCGCCTATAAACCCGCTTCAGAAATCAGGGGCGCTCGCCCGTGCGGCGCCTAAGTACCTTACGTAAACCAAAGATGAGACATTGATGACCCAGAAATGGACCTTGGAGAGCTGGCGCGCGCGGCCGATCAGTCAGGTTCCCGACTATCCGGACGGGGAGGCGCTGGCGCGGGCGGAGGCGACCTTGGCTGGATATCCGCCGCTGGTTTTTGCCGGAGAGGCGCGCAAACTGCGCCAGCATCTGGCGCAAGTCGCTGAAGGACGTGCGTTTTTGCTGCAGGGCGGTGATTGCGCGGAAAGCTTTGCCGAATTCAGCGCCGACAATATCCGCGATACATTCCGCCTTCTTTTACAGATGTCGGTGGTCCTGACCTTCGCCGGGGCGGTGCCGGTAGTGAAGGTGGGCCGGATCGCCGGGCAGTTCGCCAAGCCGCGCTCGGAGCTCACGGAGCGCCAAGGCGAGAAGGAACTGCCGAGTTATCGCGGGGATATCATCAACGCCATCGAGTTTGACGAGAAGGGGCGCCAGCCCGATCCTGAGCGCCTCATTCAGGCCTACAGCCAGGCGGCGGCGACGCTCAATCTGCTCCGCGCCTTCGCCACCGGTGGCTACGCAACGCTGGAATACGTCCATCGCTGGAATATGGGATTTGTCGCCGACAGTTCCGAGGGGGCGCGTTACGAAGACATCGCCAACCGTATTGCCGAATCCCTTGAGTTTATGAACGCGTGCGGAATTAACACGGATAACTCACCTCAGCTTCAGTCGACCGAGCAGTTCACCAGCCATGAGGCCTTGCTATTAGGGTACGAGCAGGCGTTGACGCGCGTCGATTCCACCTCAGGTGACTGGTATGACACGTCCGCCCACATGTTGTGGATTGGTGATCGCACGCGGCAAGTGGATGGTGCGCATGTGGAGTTTTTGCGCGGCGTGCATAACCCCATTGGAATTAAATGCGGTCCCAGCATGGACCCCGATGAACTGATCCGCCTGATCGATGTGCTTGACCCGAATAATGACCCTGGCCGTTTGACACTGATCACGCGTTTTGGCATGGGGCAAGTCGAAAAATATTTGCCGCACCTCATCCGTAAAGTAAAAGCGGAAGGCCGTCATGTGATTTGGTCTTGCGATCCAATGCACGGCAATACAATCAAAGCATCGAGCGGATATAAAACCCGCCCCTTCGATCGCATACTGAAGGAAGTGCAGGAATTTTTTGCGGTTCATCAGTCGGAGGGCACCTATGCCGGCGGTGTACATGTAGAGATGACCGGTCAGCAGGTGACGGAGTGCATCGGCGGAGCGCAAGCCATCACGGAAGATGACTTGTCATCACGCTATCACACTCATTGTGATCCCCGGCTGAATGCTAGCCAGGCCCTGGAACTGGCCTTTCTGCTCGCCGAAGGTATCAAGAAAGAGCGCGCCTCGGTCAACCTGTCTGTTGTCTCTTAATCCTCGTGCGCAGACAGTTTTTCCATGAACGCCTGATAGTGTTCGTTATCTTTATCAAATTCGAGCGCAGTTTTTAGGGCGTCTCGGGCTGCTTTGATCTGGCCGCTTTGCTCTAAAGCGCGGCTCAATTGAAAGTGAAAACGGGGAAAGTCTGGCTTCTGTGCGATGGCTGTGCGCATGATTCTAGCGGCATCGGTAGCATTGCGCTGTTTGAGGTGTAAATCCGCGAGGAACGAGATCGGAAAAGGGTTTTCCGGATCAAGAGCGATGGCGATTTTGATTTGTGCGATGGCTTCATCAAGTCTGTTAAGCTGGCTTAATGCATGAGCCAGTTGAATATATGCCGGGGCCTGTGTGCCAGTGAGTGAAATCGCCTGCTCAGCGTGTGTTAGGGCTTTTTCCGCTTTATGAGTTTTGCAATAGAGTTCTGCTATCAAAATATGAGCATAAGAATTTTCTTGATCGATATGAATAGCATTTGAGGCCTCGTTGATGGCGTCCTGAAAATGGCCCTGGCGTTCTAATAATCTGCTCAAGAAAAGATAAAAGCCCGGAAGAGCTGGGTTGTTTTGGATCACTTGCCGGAGGATCTGTTCGGCTTGTCGGAACTTCTTTGACTGGAAAAGGCGCTCGGCCTGATCAAAAAGTTCACCTTCTTTTCCGATTCTGATCGTGCCGTCATAGTCGGGGAGTTTATACCGCCGGCGATAATCTGTGATGCATCGCGTTATATAACCCACTGATTTATCGTATGAAATTATCTTGTCAGGCTCATTCCCGAGCAGAGAAAAGTCATATTCAAAGACGTGATTGAAATTGGCGAAGGTGCGGGGGAAAAAGTCCAGATCTGACTGCGTGCACCAATTTAGCCATTCTCCTTGTGATTTCGTGCGGCTGATAATGCTAAGTTTTTTCGGCAGAGCAACGCTGGGCACAACATTCGTGCCAAGATAATCATTAAGGTCTTGAGTGTTTCCTGCAATAAAGTCTTCATATCTTAAAACAAGCTTATTCCGAATTCTGTTTTTTGCGGAAATAAACCCTTCGTTGAACGATTTGTGTTCCGCGAGAAAATCTATGGAGCATATTTCCGACAAGGTATTTACAATTTCAAGTAAGCTTATGCTGTCAGGATTGCTGGATTTTATCTCCAGCAACTCCAGGTAGCGTTTAGCATTGTTGTCGTTTGTGAAATTCATTCCGACATTGGGAATAAAATGCACCAGCTGATTAAGCGATCGATCGGATTGCGAACCAGTAAAATAACTTTGTCAAAGGACTCTATTATGCTGGCGTCGGATTCGAAATTCTGGATGTTGAGATATTTGCAAAGAATATGCTTACGAGTGAAGTTGATTTCTGACAGGTCTTCAGGTTCATAATACGTACCATACTGTACACCGGATTGTCTGATGGCCTCATAGACCGCCGTTGATCCGCTTTTATAGGTGCCGTAAATCAAAATCTTCATCTGCACTTGATCCACTATGATCGGAGAAAGCCTTCAGCGCCCTTTGCGTATAGCTTCATGTCCAAACTTGTCTCTGACCGCATCAATGGCCTGCTCTGTGGCTACATCGTGATCTTCATCACCAGTGATGAGTTTCGGTTGCTGAGAATTGTTTGTAGCAGATAAATCAGCCAAGCCAATTCCCAAAAGGCGGTACGCCGTTCCGTCCGATTCCAGCTGAAGCAGTTCTTTGCCAATCTTATAGAGGGCTTCGGCCCATTGCGTGGGTTCCGCCAGAGTGCGCCGCCGCGTCAGGGTGCGGAATGTAGATGTTTTTAGTTTCAGGGTAATCACACGCCCGGCTAACTTGGCGTTTTTTGTACGGTCAGAAACCTTTTCGCACAATGGCCAAAGTTGAGCATTCAGGACAGTCAGGCTGGATATATCGTTTTCAAATGTCGTCTCCGCGGAAATGCTTTTAGCTTTTGCGCGACGATGAATACTCCTATCATCCAATCCGTTCGACAACCGGGATAAGCGCAAACCGATATCACCATAACGCTTCTGGAGGACCGCCTCTTCCATCTGTTGAAGTTGGCTGATTTTATGGATACCTGCACGGCTCAACTTTTTTTGTGTTACGGCGCCCACACCCCAGATCTTGGAAACAGGCAAGGCCCCCAGGCGGGAGAGGGTATCTTTTTTACCGATAATGGAGAACCCTCGAGGCTTATCGAGGTCGGAGGCCAATTTCGCGAGAAATTTATTGTGACTCAGTCCTATTGATATTGTGATGCCGGTCTCCCGTTCGATTCTGTCAGCGAGGCGGGCAGCGGTTTGTGCCGGTGTCTGTCTGTGAAGGCGCTCAGTGCCCCGCAAATCCAGAAACGCTTCATCAATAGACAGCGGTTCGACCAGCGGCGTGGTTTCTTCCATGAGGCGGCGGATCTGATGGCCTACTTTGCTGTAACGGGAAAAGTTAGGCTTGATGACCACGGCGTTGGGGCAGGCTTTGAGCGCCTTAAACATGGGCATGGCCGAATGCACACCATAAAGACGGGCATTGTAACAGGCGGTGGCGACCACTCCCCTTTTCCCGCCCCCAATGATTACCGGCTTGTCTTGCAGTTCCGGATTGTCGCGCTTTTCCACGGCGGCGAAGAAAGCATCACAATCGAGATGCGCAATGCCGAGTGCGTCCAGTTCGTCATGTGCAATAACACGGGGCGATCCACAGGCTGAACATCTCGGTGCCGTTCCGCCTGCCTTCACAAGCGGTAAGGCGTGAAAACAATCCCGGCAAAATGAAAAAACGGGACTTTCTATGTCTCGGGCCATAGCCACGCGGCTCCTCTGACCCCGCTACTTGCGCCATGAACATTGCGTACGATGGGCGTGCGGACCGTATCCGAAAACACATATTCGTCAAGCAAAGGCGGCAGCTCTTCATAGAGCTCATTGATGGCGGACATTCCTCCACCCACGACAATCATGTCTGGATCAATAATGTTGATCACGACGGCTAGTCCGCGCGCCAGGCGATCAGTATAGCGCTTTAGAGCAGACCGGGCGCCCGCATCGCCCGATCGGGCAAGAGCGAGGATCGTTTCGGGATCCCTCATTTCGTTTTCGTGACACGCATAATCGGCAGCAAATCCCGGACCCGATATCCAGGTTTCCAGGCAACCGGATTTTCCGCAATAGCAGGTCCTTCCGGGCCTTTCATCATCACGGGGCCAGGGGAGGGGGTTATGACCCCACTCACCACTGATGGCGTTAGGGCCGGTGAGAATATTTCCACGAACCACCAAACCTCCGCCGCAGCCGGTCCCCAGGATGACCCCAAAAACGACCTCGGCATCGCGAGCGGCGCCATCGGAGGCTTCCGAGATGGCAAAGCAGTTGGCGTCATTGGCCAGTCGGACGGGACGCTTCAGCGCGTCGGCGAGGTCCTTGTCCAATGGATGTCCAACAAGGCAAATGGTATTGGCATTTTTGACAAGCCCGGTATCTGGGGAAAGCGTACCGGGAATACCGACCCCTACGGGCGCGCCGCCGCCGGCTTCTGTTTCCAGCGCCAGCACCAGATCCCGGATCGCCGTTATGATCTGGGCATAGTCCCCTTGTGGGGTCGGCACTCTTTTGCGTGCGAGGATATCGCCTTGGCTTCCCAGTGCAATCCCCTCAATTTTTGTCCCGCCTACATCAACGCCAATTCGCATGAGCTAGATCTTTTCGAATAGCTTTAACCGTCCCATTTCACCAGCATGGCTGACATCTCTGGCTTAAGGGGTGATTTTGTCCAGATGATCCGTGATGACCTGCATAATATCAGACCAAGACTCAGCCTTGTGGTCAATATTCGGTGGAATTTCCGTCAGCTGGGACAGGCGTTTATCAGCCACAAAGTGGATACAGATACACTCAGCCAGACACTCCTTGGCGGAAGCCAAGTGCTGGGGTGCATCGTCTAGGAAAAATATGGGGGCTTGCACTTTCTCGGCAAGGTAGCGGATTGCTTGGCCTTTGCTTCCCTCATTAATGATGACGGGATAGGGCATACCATGAAGCGCCAGGTGCTGCTGCCGATCTAACTGGTGTTCCGTCGGTAGATTGGTCAAGACTACAATCTGAAGGCGGCGTGACAAATGCCGTAATGAGTCTGCGGCGCCCTTGACGGGCTGCAAATCGCTCACCCCTTGTGCAAAAAACTCAGCCACCAGATCGGCAATGTCAGCATGAGGAAAATCCTCGTTGCTCCCTTGTTTTTTGATGTTCCCTGCCAAGTGATAGCTTGTAAGGTTCAGCCAGAGTCCTTTTTCGGACAAGAACTGCTCCAGACCCGCCACGAAATGGAGCAGGACCTCATCTGCATCGGTGATCAGCAGAGGCTGATTCGCCTGGAAATTCAGGCGGTCAATCTGCTCTTTTGTGGGTTGAAAAGTCGGCATATCCCTGCGATTCGTGTCTCTATAGTTAACAAAAGGATAATGTGGATCCTGGCCCCCTCATAACAGGGCATGGTAAACGGCCTTCTTTCTTCACTTTTCTGAAGTCACCCCCATCATACATGAAAATGGCATGAAAGCCTGTGATTCTTGGGAATTGCCCCAATGAAATAGCAGAAGAGCAAGGCGCTCTGTCTGTTTTGAGGCGTTGGAGAGACCCGCTTCAATACTTAGTTAAGGATCTTGGTGTCTGATAAGAAATCAGCCTGTTTCGATTCGGTCTTTGAGTGATTTAGAAACGAGCTAAGGCGAGAAATTCGATTGAAGATATGGAACCCGGACCCACCCGATGGAAATCCAAAAGCGTACTAGTTTAGAACGGGATATAAACGGGGGAGGCAAAGAGCAACGCTCAATGGCCAAGACTGTCCTGATTGTAGAAGACAATGAATTGAACATGAAATTGTTCAATGATCTTCTGGATGCGCAAGGGTATACCACCTTGCAAACCAAAGATGGAATGGAAGCGCTGGAGCTTGCGCGCCATCACCGCCCTGACCTGATTTTGATGGACATTCAATTGCCGGAAGTTTCCGGTCTTGAGGTCACCAAGTGGCTGAAAGAAGATGATGATCTGGCGAGCATACCCGTTATTGCGGTCACTGCCTTCGCCATGAAGGGGGATGAAGAAAAGATCAGGAGTGGTGGTTGTGAAGCTTACATTGCCAAGCCTATATCGGTTTCTTCGTTTCTCGAGACAATTAAAAGTTTCCTCGACGATTAAGATGAAAAAATATGTCTGCTCGCGTACTGGTCGTTGATGATGTTCTTGTAAATGTGAAGCTCTTGGAAGCCAAGTTAATGGCGGAATATTTCGATGTTCTGTCTGCGACAAATGCTGCCGACGGCATAGAACTGGCTTTAACCAAAAGCCCGGATATCATCCTCCTTGATGTTATGATGCCGGATATGGATGGTTATGAAGCCTGCCGTCAACTAAAAGAAAACCCCAAAACACAACATATTCCCGTTATCATGGTTACGGCCCTTGACCAGAGGTCGGATCGTATACGCGGCCTTGAGGCGGGTGCGGATGATTTTCTCACCAAACCCGTTGATGATATTGCCTTGTTTGCACGCGTCAAAAGTCTTGTTCGGCTGAAGATGGCGACTGATGAATTGCGCGCCAGATACGCCACGGGCACTGAAATGGGGTTGATATCGGTTGATATTGAAGAGGTGCTCGATAATACTGATTCGACGGAAATTCTGGTTGTTGAAGACAAGCCACTCTATGCAGAAAAAATTGTTGAGACTTTATCCACAAATCACCATGTCGTGGTTGAGTCTGATCCCAGGGAAGCGCTGCTTCGGGCGCGGAATCAAGATTTTGATTTGGCTATCGTGAGTCTGTCTCTTGAGGAATTCGATGGATTGCGGCTGTGTTCTCAGCTACGTACTCATGAAGAGACCCGGCAGCTCCCGATACTTATGTTGGTAGATGAAGAAGATATGCCGCGACTTGTGCGCGGACTAGATATGGGCGTCAACGATTATCTAACCAGACCGATTGATCGAAACGAGTTGACGGCGCGCGCAAAAACTCAGATTCAACGCAAGCGCTATGCGGATAAATTACGCGATGATTTTCAAGCTGGGCTTGAGGTCGCCATAACCGATCAACTGACAGGTCTTTATAACCGGCGCTATCTATCGAGCCACTTGGAAAACCTTATCAGCAAATCCGTAGAGAGTGGTAGGTCTATTTCTCTTTTGGTGATCGATATAGATCACTTTAAAATAGTCAATGACAGCCATGGGCATGATGTCGGGGACGAAGTGCTGAAAGAATTTGCCCGGCGCCTTTCAAGTAATGTCCGTGGAATTGATATGGCATGCCGCTTTGGTGGGGAAGAATTCGTCGTCGCCATGCCCGAAACTGATGTGTCTTTTGCCTATATGGTGGCTGAGCGTCTGCGTCAGGAGGTTGCGGAAATTCCCTTCAAGGTCAAGACAGCCGAGGGCGAGCTTAACATCACCATCAGTATTGGCATCACTGACTGGGATGGCGAGGGCGACTGCGCTGAAGCACTTCTGAAGCGTGCCGATCAGGCGCTCTATAAAGCCAAACGAGATGGACGCAACCGCGTGGTTGCCGACGCTGCGTAAAGTTGAAATTTTCTGCTTATTCAGACTGATTTTAGTGCAATCATCTGCACTGGGGCGATACAGCCACGCTCGATATTATTTTGCACGTTTTTGAATTTGTTGCTCGTATCCGCCCCCATGATGAGTTGAGTTCCCAATGGCGGCGTTTCACGGTCCGGTGAGATAAGTCTCTGCCGGAAAAATTCAATCGCAAATTTGGTGCGTTCTTCCACGTCACTTATTTCAAATCCAGCATTGCTGAGGAGAACCTGCATTTCATCGGGCGTCGTCAGATGACTGGTTTGGGAGGTTTGTGCCCAAGGCACGGGAAAGGTGATATCGTCATCGCTCATCTTCATGACATCATAAATACACAGTGTAGCGCCCGGTTTCAGTACTCGCGCAATTTCAGCGTAAAGAGCCGCACGATCAGAAATATTCATGGCGACATGCAGCGTGATGGCCGCTTCGAAGGTTTTGTCTTCAAAAGGCATGGCCAGAGCGTTTGCCGTCTCAAAAGAGACATGATCTGTAAGACGGGTCAAATTTGTAAGTACTTTTGCAACCTCGATAAATTCAGGCGTTAAATCAATTCCGGTAACCCGGCACCCGATTTGTGTTGCAATTGTGCGGGCAGCTCCGCCTATGCCGCAGCCAATGTCGAGAACATGATTATCCTTGCTGAGCGGTATTTGCGCCAGGGCGTGTTCGGTTGCCGCACGTCCGCCGATGTGAAATTCATCGACTGGTGCGAGATCATCAGCCGACAGGAATTTTGTATCGACACCACTTTTCTCCAATGCGGTAAGAATGCGCGTCAACAGCGCGCTGTCACCGTAATGTCCAGCTACGGCATTTTCAATTTCATTCACAATTTTTCTCCTTTGGATCACAGGGGAAGTGGTGTTTGGAAGTAAAGATTAAGGGAACATATGATCACATGATCAGTGCACCGGCCAAGACCAATGTAGCGCCGAGCCCAACCATAAATGTCAACAATCTCAATACCGGTATTTTCAAAATGTAAATCGGCGCATGCAACAGGCGGGCGTAGGCATAATATTTACAGGCCAGTGCAGTGACTTCATTGCCGGAGCCTGTGACAACAACCGCAAGCGCCAGCGGGGCGAAGGTGGTAAGCGCTTCAATGGCGTTCATATGAGCCCGATAGGCGCGGTGCGCCCAGGGCTTATCAAACGGATCGTCTCCTGGTAACGGGTTCACCAGGAGACGAACCAAACCGATTTTCGCGATCCTGACGCCAGCATAGGGCATCCATAAAAGGGCGGTGTATACGACGACCAAGGTGAGCCAGTAGATTTCAGGTGACATGGCTTGGGTGTCCTTTCGTTATCACGCCACCCGGATCAAAGTTTTGATGGCGCAGAAATCAGAGGGAGTTTTATTACTTGCAAATAGCAAGTAAAATTGACCCTATCCTAACAACTTGCTTATTGCAAGTAATGAGTTTAGAATGTTTCCATGCCTCATCCTGTGAAAAAGCGTCACACGGGTTGCCCCGTTGCGTTCGCCCTCGATACTTTCGGGGATCGTTGGAGCCTGCTGATCATTCGGGATATTGTTCTGAAGGGAAGTAAGACCTACGGAGAATTTCTAGAGGCTAGTGAAGGGATTGCAACCAATGTCCTCGCGGATCGTTTGAAAGAGCTTGAGTCTGCACACATCCTTGTAAAATCCCGAGACCCAAACAACCACAGACGTTATTTCTACCGTCTTACGGAGAAGGGCATTGATCTCGTGCCTGTCATTCTTGAAATGATTCAGTGGAGCGCAAAGTACGATCCGCAGACGAAAGCGCGCAAAGAGGTTCTTAGTAAAATCGAAAGCGACAGGCAGGGTTTTCTACAGGAAATTCGCGAACGTCTGCGTGAAAGCTAAAAGGGCTCTTCTTCCTTGAAACCCCTATTTTTATCAGGGTTTACAATTCGTTAATTTTCTGCTTTGATTCTAATTAGGCGTAAAAATACCGTCACGCACTTTATAGGTGTGTCTCTGCGACGGAAAAAAGGGTGGGGTGTGACTATCCCCCTGATGGCCGCAAATCAACAAGGTGGCCAAATTTCAGGGTCCGGCTGGCCGTCAGCCCGTATGACCGATGGGTTAACGATTAAACGGGTAGGCAGATCCCCTAAGGAGAATCCTTGCGCTTTACTCAGGTCCGCCGCATCTCCTGAGTGCGTAAGGTTGTGGTCGGCCAGGCTGTTGTTGGAGAGGCCTCCTCTGGCAGCGCTTTTTTCAAAAGGCTGGTCGACCACTTTTCTTTAAGAGACTTTCCAAGCGTGAAGACTCTAGGCAAAAGGCCAGACGAAGAGCCGGCCTTTTGAGAACTTGAAAGTGATGAACACTCTGGGGTCAGGTAATCCGGATATAGGTGCTTTTTAGCTGACAGTATTTATCAAAGGCGTGTAGGGAACTGTCCCGCCCGAATCCTGATTGCTTGTAGCCGCCAAAGGGCATGGTAATGCCGCCCCCGTCAGTGGTGTTGACGTTGACGGTGCCGGCTTTCAGAGCCTTGGCCATTTTGTGCGCAGTGTTGACATTGCTCGTCCACACATTGGCCCGAAGGCCGTACACTGTATCATTGGCAATCTGCAAAGCTTCTTCAGGGTTCTTGAAGGTGATGGTAGAGAGCACCGGCCCAAAGATTTCCTCTCTCGCGATAGTCATATCATTGGAAACTTGATCGAAAATGGTTGGTTCGATGTAGTACCCGCCAGAGTTTTGACGCACCTGAGAACCGCCCAGCGACAATTTTGCGCCTTCGCTCTTACCTTTTTCGATATAGCTGAGCACGCGGTTCATTTGATTTTCATCGACCATGGAACCCAGTTTCGTTGTGCTATTCAGAGGATCGCCCGGCACCATCTTCGTGCCAAACTCCGCAACTTTTTCCAGGAAAGCTTCCCGAACATTCTCGTGAACAAGAAGGCGGGAGGCCGCCACGCACACCTGGCCGGAATTATAGAAGATGCCCAAAGCTGATTCCTGTGCGGCCACCGCCAGATCTTCCGTATCTTCCATAATAATATTTGGCGACTTACCGCCGCATTCCAGCGATATGATTTTCATATTGGATTCGCCGGAGTATTTTAAGAAGAGCTTTCCAACCTCCGTAGAGCCGGTGAAGGCGAGGGCGTCCACATCCATATGCCGTCCGAGCGCCTGTCCGGCGCTGGTTCCAAATCCGGGCACCACGTTGAAAACGCCTTGGGGCAGACCCGCTTCGGCGGCTAACTCAGCAACACGCAAAGCGGTCAGCGGCGACTGTTCGGCGGGTTTGATCACAATACTATTGCCAGCGGCCAAGGCCGGGGCGAATTTCCATGCCGCCATCAGCAAGGGAAAATTCCACGGCACTACGGCGCCGACGACGCCTAAAGGCTCTCGGGTAATGAGTCCTAAGCCTTTGCCATCTGCTGGCGAGATTTCGTCATAAATTTTGTCGATGGCTTCGGCGAACCAGCGCACCGTGCCGGCGACCCCCGGTATGTCTTCGCGTCGCGAAGAAGAGATGGGTTTGCCCATATCCAGGGTTTCGAGCAGCGCCAGTTCGTCGGCGTGGGCCGCGATCAGATCAGCGAATTTGAAAAGAACCCGTTTGCGTTTGGCTGCGGGCAAGTCAGCCCATGCGCCGCTTTCAAATGAAGTTCGCGCTGCGCGCACCGCCCGGTCGATATCTTCAGCGTCGCAGGAGGCAATCTGTGTCAGAACCTGACCGTCAATAGGACTGATGCACTCAAAGGTCTCGCCGGAGGCCGCATCGACATATTCATTGTCAATGAATGCCTGATTGCGATAGTCCAGTTCGGAGGTTCGTTCCTTCCAGTTTTCAGCGACAGCCATATGCGACTCCCTTTAAGCAAACACATCTGTAACTATTTGATCTTGCCTTCTTTAAATTCCACATGTTTGCGGACGACCGGATCATATTTACGGACCACCATTTTTTCAGTCATCGTACGGGCATTTTTTTTGGTAACATAAAAAAACCCGGTATCCGCAGTACTGTTCAAACGGATTTTTACCGTGGTTGGCTTAGCCATTCTCGTTTCTCCATCAAGGCCTTGGAAGGGTATCTCCGGGCAGAGCATGAGCCCCAGTTTTGTACCCCGAAATTCAACCGGCGCACTCTACGCCTCACGGGCCAAGTGTCAAGAAAATCCAAGGGGTTTGGCGTCTCAGGCGGGTTGATATCATGGCTAATGGGGTTTGAAACTCCGATAGAGCGCAAAACAACAGTATACCGCTGCCATGGAGGCCAGGGAGACCGGCATGCCGGATAGGCCCCAGATGTCCATGGCCAGACCTACGATCACAGGGCCAAACAGCTCTCCGATGCCAAAAGCGGTAGCCATGGCGGCGCTGACGACAGCCAGATCGGCGCCGGTAAATCGTGCGCCAACATCCGACAAAGCCACCGTGTAAAGCCCTTCAAACACGCCACCCCAGAGAAACAGGGTTGGAAAGAGCATCAGAGGATGGTTGATGACCAGAGGCAACGCCAGGGCGCCAATGCCGCTCAGCAGGGCAAGTGCGATCATCAAATGTCGCTTGTTTCCCTTATCGGCCAGCCAGCCGATGAGCATCTGACAGCCAAGACTTCCCAAGGCCAGGGCCACGAGAAGCTGCGGTACTGTGTTTTCGGTAAAAACCGTACGCACACCATAAATGGGCAGGAAGTTGAACACACCTCCTTCAAAGGCTGCAAATAGGATTGTCGCCAACAGCGGCGTCGGCGCTTTTCTCACCATGGACCAAAAGCTTGAGAGTTCTGTGTGATCAATTTGCGGGGCGAGGTGGCGGGCCAACAACGGCGGCACGGCGGCCAGGCTTAAGATCACCGCGCCGCCAATAAAAGGAACCCAGCCCCGTGGGCCTGTGATCAGAAGAATAACAGGACCAGTGGCAAAACCTGCGGCCAGCGCCATGGCATAAAGCGCAAGCACTCTTCCACGCACCTGATGTCCGGCCAGTTGGTTGATCCAGATTTCAGAGATGACAAAAATAACCGCCAGCGATGCGCCGAGGATATAGCGCAGAAGAAACCAGATCCAGATATTCTCAAACGCCTTGAAGCTCAATAAAGAGACGATGGAAACAAAAATGGACAAGACCAGCAAGGGGGCGGTCCGAATATGACCCATCAATTTTGGAACGAGTGGGGCGAAAGTGAGCGTGGCGACGGCAAACATCGCTGCATTAAACCCCATGAGGGATTCGGGGATACCCATGCGTTCCATGGCAAGCCCGAGGAGGGGGAAGGTCAGGCCAAACCCAATTCCGGCAATGCCGATGCACGAGATCACCGCCACCAGGGAGAGGCGGTGTTCACTACGGCTCAGGCCGTCAAGTGGATGTTGTGTGTCATGATCCGTGCCGGTCATGAAGCCCTCAGCTCCCGTGGGTACGAAAATATAGGTGAACGAAACCGCGCTTAGAACCAATCGTATAGAGGGTTTGTGCGATCACAAAGACGGTAAGGCTTGGGGCTCATACCAAATCGGTGATGTGAAAGCGCGTTCTTGCAGCCATGGGGATACGCCTTCAGGCGGCTCGATACCGAGCGCATGGGCGTCATAAGTTGACCACCGTGGTGTCGGGATTTCGATAACACGGACATAGTAGAACGCCGGAGCGGCTGGATCAAAATCCGGATCAACCCACAAGGCGCTGAGATCCGAGGCACCGACATCATTGGTATAACGCGCGCTGGCCACGTCCACTGTGTTACCGATTGGCGGCACGAGACCGTTTGCGTCGGCCATGCGTCCGCCCGAAAGCGCGACATCAAATATTTTAACTTTTGGTTTCCCGTTTTCGCTCCATCCCTTGATGATCTGGATACGGTCCAAGTTCGCACCCCGTGGATCTTTTTCTGCCCATACCAGCAGCCGGGGTGTTTGATTTACGGTTTGACCCTGTAAAACCTCGCCCATGGGCACGCCTTGCTTGTAAGCCTGTGCGACCCAGTCAGGTTGAAGCAGAATGTCTGGATCGTAATTCCAGCCGGCAAACGCACGCACGCGCATACGAGGGCCCGTCGTTGCATAGGTTTCGCGGCGGGCAAGGGCACCAAATATTTGTTCGCGGGTATTTTCTTCCGCCCAAACGCCCGTAACACCCGAAGCGCTTAAGGACCAATAAGGCAGACCATTCCAGAGTTCCCTGTTCGTACGGCTGGCCGGTATCGGGTCATATCGAGAGCCACCCCAACCTGTGACATTATTTTCATCAATCACCGTGTTGCCCGAGTGGCTGTCGGAGGAGCCTATAAAACCGAACATGAAGGGATTGAAACCCTTCAGCGCTTTTTGATTAACACCTTGCATCAGGGCTTCACGGACGTAACTGCCTTCGATTGCACCAACCCAGCCATAGCCAACCAGTAAGTTCGAAAAGATTTCAAAGTCTGCAAAAGGGTCATAGGACGCCAGAGCGGGGTGCGTTTCTGAGGTTCCTTTACTTTGCGTGATTTCGACGATTGGTTCCATGCGCGTGCGCCGCTCCGCATAGGCTTCATCGAGCGGCTTTCCCGTCACATCCTTGAGGGAGAACATAAGGCCGTCACTCATATTAGGGTTATGGGGAATGGTGATCGCCTCGACACCATTCGACCTTGCCTCTTCCAGAAAACTCCAAAGGTCTTGTGGGTTTTTTGACTGCCGGGCGTCGAAAGGCGCGGGTAGGTTTTTTGTATCCTTATAGATGATATTCCGGTGCACATTTTTTACGTCATCAATATAGGATGTCCATTCATAGGCGGCGAAAGTGGTAAAAGCACCCGGTTCGTAATGACGGTCGGCAGCCTCCACGATCGCCTCCCAGACGGCCTTTTTGAGTGCGGTCTCATTGTAGCCTTCCAGAGAGTCTCCATTTTTGATTGCTGCCTGAAAGGCGAACCAGGCTTTCATCCGCTCGCTGGACTCCGGCGAGCGCAAAAGTTTTCCAAGTTTTGGGTCATTGTAAAGAGGATGGCTAGGATCGGTAAATGATTGCAAAGCGCCAAGAAATTCAGAGT
>JAJFIO010000012.1 GCA_021774915.1 Alphaproteobacteria bacterium | reverse complement strand
GCCACAACTGACCCGGTGGTGGCCGGTGTTGGTGCGCCGGCATGATGCGCGGCGTCTTCTGCCTTGCGCGCCGCGATCCGGCTTGAATCCACCCGGCTCATCTGCCCCGCCCCAATCCCGACGCTGGCTTGGTCCTTTACGTAAACAATGGCGTTGGATTTGACATGCTTGGCAATTGTGAAGGCAAAGCTGAGATCCGCCAATTCATCCGCGCTGGGAGCCCGTTTCGTCACCACCTTAAGCGCTTCTTGCGCGACACGCCCGGCATCTCGGTCCTGGCACAAAAATCCGCCCGCTACTGAACGCAACATGAGACCACCAGCCGCAGGATCGGGCAAGCCCTCGGCAATCAATAAGCGGAGATTTTTCTTTGCCGCCAAAATCTCGCGCGCTTCGTCATCCACCTCCGGCGCAATAATAACTTCCACGAAGCCTTTAGCGATGTCTGCCGCCGCCGCGCCATCCAGCGGGCCATTGAGCGCAATGATCCCGCCATAAGCGCTCACCGGATCACACGCCAGAGCTTTTCTATAAGCATCTAAAAATGTTTCGCCCCTGGCCACACCGCAAGGATTGGCGTGTTTGATGATCGCCACAGCGGGTCCTTGCGCGGGGTCAAATTCTCCGACCAGCTCATATGCTGCATCGGTATCATTGATGTTGTTGTAACTCAGCTCCTTGCCCTGGATTTGACGGGCCGTCGCCACGCCCGGCCGGGCATCGGAAGTGCTGTAAAAGGCCGCATGTTGATGGGGGTTTTCGCCATAACGCAAACTTTGACGCAATGTGCCGGCAAAAACGCGCCGGAATGGCGCGGGATCATCTAGCTCAGCGGCAAACCATTGGGAAATCGCCGCATCATAAGACCCCGTGCGGGCATAGGCCTTGGCCGCAAGGCTTTTGCGCAAGTTAAGCGATGTGGCGCCGCCCTGTGCATCCATTTCGCCCAAGACCCGGTCGTAATCTTCCCTGTCGACGATCACCGTCACGTACCCATGATTTTTTGCCGCCGCGCGGATCAGCGCCGGACCGCCGATATCAATGTTCTCGATGCAGGTGTCAAAATCAGCGCCGTCTGCAACCGTCGCTTCAAAAGGATAGAGATTCACCACCAACAGATCGATGCCTTGAATATCATGCGCTTCCATCGCCGCACAATGCTCAGCATTACTGCGCACGGCCAAGAGCCCGCCATGAATTTTGGGGTGCAACGTCTTGACGCGTCCGTTCATGATTTCGGGAAAATGGGTGACGTCTTCCACGCTGGTCACATCAAGGCCAGCCTGCTTGAGAGTTGCAGCAGAACCCCCGGTCGAGATGATCTCGACGCCCATCTTGGTCAGGCCCCTAGCAAAATCAACCAGGCCTTCCTTGTCAGAAACCGATATCAAGGCGCGCCGGATGGGGCGCTCCTCAGAAACGTTTATGGACATAACGCTCATGGAAAAACTCTTGGTGTGAGGTAAGTGAATATCTGAGAGGCCCCGCCTAGCATGATTCCCACCGGCCGAGAAGTCCAGAGCGTTTTCATTTCTGATCTGAAGCTCTAAAAAGGCAATTGTATGATCAGTGAAGTGTGGGAGAGGCGGTTTCCGACAAAGGCTGACCAGCAGGCTCATCTTCCACAAGGCCGGTCTGTGGGCGCCCTGTGTAGGTCGGCACCAATTGCCGAATAAGATCATACAAGACCTTGGTATGGCGCGCCTCGGCTGCGGCCAGCAATTGCTCCAGAGCGGGGACCAAATGCTGCAAATCTATCAAACGCGGCGTGGCCAGAAAGATCCCCTTGATTTTGGTGGGAACCAATTGCTCAGAGTCATGAAACAGGCTCTCATGCAGTTTTTCACCGGGCCTGAGACCGGTAAACTTGATATCGATATCCTCATATGGCTTCAATCCAGCCAGTTGAATCACACGCAGCGCCAGGTCAAGGATACGGATGGGCTCTCCCATGTCGAGCACATAGATACGGCCATCTGCCTGAACGGCGGCGCTAAGTGATGGCGGCGTTGCAGACGTAGGACCACCCTCTCCTTTTAAAGTGGCTGCCTGAAGAACCAGTTCCACCGCTTCACGTGTCGTCATAAAATAGCGTTTTACGTCTTTGTCGGTCACGGTCAAAGGCCCGCCACGGGCCAGTTGACGCTGAAACAGCGGCACCACTGATCCCGTCGACCCCAGGACATTGCCAAAACGAACAGTGACGAAGCGTGTGGTCTCTTGGGCGACCCCTTGCGCCTGACAATAGAGTTCAGCAACGCGTTTGCTGGCGCCCATAACGCTCGACGGATTCACGGCCTTGTCGGTTGAAATCATCACCATGGCATCGACATCGTGGCTCAGGCAGGCATCGGCGACATGGCGCGTTCCGGCCACATTGGTGAGAATCCCTTCGGCCGGGTTCTGTTCAACGAGCGGAACATGTTTGAGAGCCGCGGCATGAAAGACGATATCCGGCTTCTCCAGCTTAAAAACACGGGTCACTTCATCCTTGTTGCGCACGTCGCTTAAAAAAGCTTTGCGTTCAATATGAGAGAAGGATTCCTCCATCTCCAGGTTGACCTGATAAAGGTTGAACTCGCTGTTATCTAAAATCACCAAGGTGTCCGGCTCCAAGGCCGCCACCTGCCGCGTCAGTTCAGCACCGATAGTCCCGCCCGCTCCGGTAATTAGAACCCGTTTTCCCGCAACCATGTTTTGTATCGCGGTGCGGTCCAATACCTTTTGCGGCCGCCCCAAAAGATCGCGCAAATCAATCGGGTGCACATCGACCGGTGACGAGCCGTCGCTGGCCTGCAAATCCGTCAAGCGCGGGGCGCGCGCCAACCCAATGCCAAGCGCGTCGCAGATCTCAAGAAGACGCCGCACGTCGCGCCCGTCCATATCGGGGTCGGTGATCACAATTTTATGGGGAGGGCGCCCAAGTGCACTCAAGTCCTCTACAATCTGGGGAAGCGCTTCAAAATTCCCCAGAATGCGCCGGCTGCGCACGTGGTGACCCCAATTGGTCCGGTCTTCATCGACCAGACCAACAATCCTGTACTCAAAGCCCTTTGGCCCCAGCCGCTGCACTTCGCGGATGAAAGGGTCGGCCAGTTCGCTGGGGCCGGCCAGCAAAATCGGAATCCGCGCCTGGGTATCGTGCCTGAAAAAAGCGGCAAAATCACCGCTTCGCAGCATACGGTAAGAAAGGCGAGAACCGGCTAAAAGCCCCACCAAGATGGGCCATTGGAGCAACGGCACCGACCGGGGAAGGTTTTCAAGCCGGGTCAGGAAAAACATGGCGAGGACGAACAATACGGTCGAAATCGTCACCGCCTTGAGGATCTGGATCACGTCTTCAATAGAAGAATAGCGCCAGATGCCCCGCTGAAGACCAATCACACTGAAAACCACGGCGGCGATCAGGCCATTGGTGGCGCTGGCCATCCAGAGATAGAAGAGATCGTGCCCTTCACCATTGGCCAAGGCATAACGCAGCCACAAAGCCATCTGCATGGCGAGGACCGCCATCAGGACATCATATCCCGCCTTGCCCAACATGCGCGGGGCGAGGAGCTCTTTCAGCGTTCCGTTGCTTCCCATTTGGCCCCAAGGCGTTGACACGACAAAGAAAACCCATGACTGAGTGTCTCAGCTTAGGCGGAGTCAACATACACGTTTTCAACTAAGGGCGAAAGCCCGCCGTTTGGCCGGACTCCCTGGATGCCAATGCTAGAAAAACAGGAAAAACTTAAAAAAAATAAAGGCCTAAAGCCTGCCCGCCTCAGGCGATCCCGACAGACGGCGCAACGCCCATTTGATCGCGCACGGCTCGCCAACGCCCGTAATACCGGGCACGGTAATCTGAAAGGAACGGCGGCCGACATCACCTTTGCCCAGATAGACGCTTTCTTCGAGGGATATCCCCGGCTGATTGGTTTGAAACCGCCAGCCGTCCCCATTGGGAAGGAGCAGCAGAACCCGGCTGGCATCTCGCGCCAGAGAAGCTTTGACTTCCGGGTGGAGATGGAAACGCAAAGTAAAGGGAATGGCCGTCCCTTTGTGTCCCGCCGCCCTCCGGACACGCTTGGGTGCGAGAGCGCCTGTCTGTGACGGTGGGTGCAAGCTGTCTTCGCCACGAACATCCTCACCATTACTCCGCACATAAAGGCGGCGCTCGTGAAGAAGCCCGAAGCGTTGTTGATAGCCATCATGGCTGCCAAGCAGCCAGATTCCCTCTTCATTTTCCTCCCGCAGGCACGTCACCTTTTCAGGACCTGCAGCAATGCGCGGCCCAAGCAACCCTGCGATGAAAGGGTGCTTGATCATGGTCGCAGACGATTTGTCCGCCAGCGTTATCGTCGAGTGGGCCGCCGTCGCGCGGGCGGCGTTTTTCCAAGCCTCACCCTGCAGAACAGCCGCCCCGCAATTCACGATCAGGCGATGGCGCCCGACACTCATTTCAAAGGAGAGGCACCCGGCGTGAGCATGACGGCTAAAACCCCGCCGGGGCGCACGACCCGTATCCATAATCAGACAGGTGCGCCCGGCTTTGATCCGCTGATAGCCTGAATAAGGCGCCTGAGAGTAAGTTTTGGCCCGCGTGTCAGGGCGGGAGAGTATCGACTCAATGGCGCCGCCATCTTCCTCCGCCGAACCGTTAAACAGGGCCAACCGTCCGTCCCCCATGCGGAAAAATCGCAACATCGGCGCCATGCGTCCGATCATATCCTGCAAATTATCCGGAACAGGATAGTTCTGCTCCACCAGCGCATCTTTCAAAGAAACAATGTCGAGCAATATCGCCAATTGCACTGAAGGATCGCGGCTGATATGGCCGCCATCGGGGAGAATCTGCCGGTCCAATTCCCGAATAAGCATCGCCAAGCCCCGCTCCAGCCGGTGGGCGCCATCTGGCAGACACAGGCCAGAAAAACTGAGGCCTGTGGCGACCACAATTTTCCCCTCCCCCTCGCATGATGCCCATTTTGCGGCACGGAAAAGATAACGCGCCTGATGCACCAGAGAGCGCAATACCATACTGCGCCATACCAGATCGGCTTCGCGCAAAATAAGTTTGGAGTGCATGAACCACGAAATCAGACGCCGGGCGAGAACAGGGGGTCGCCACCCTATGGAATGCCATTGACCGCACTCCTTCAGCCATGTGCTCATCAACCAGTGGATATGGTCCTTGGCATTCTGATCGCGGTTGCTTTCAAAATGACGGAGCCAGGAAAATCCATGAAGCGCCTCAGCCCACTCCTCACTGGGAGGGACAAGCCGCCAGGGCGGGGTCTGCCCATTGGCCTGCACTAGGCCGCCGGGAAACACATAACGGTGTGACATCAGATCAAGTCGGGTCTGAGGGGATCGGGGTGCAAAATCGACAGGAAAATACACAATGCGATCCGGCAAAGGCCCCGAGAGGCTGGGATGATACGGCAAGGAGCGGAAAGACAAAGTCCGTAGCGCGGTGGCAGCGCGCGATAAGCTCTCCTGAGCCAGATCCGTCACGAGTTCACCGTGAGGCGACGTTACAGGTGCAGTGCTGGAAGGTTTAAAGGAAACATCCGTCATAGCGCCCCCCGCAATCGATCCATATTGGCCCGGTAAGCCGCCACCCGGTCGGCATAATCGCTCCCGGCCTCGCCCTCTCCGAGGCTGAACGTCGCAGTTCCCGCCACCAGAATATCAGCCCCCGCGTCGATGGCGCCGGGCGCAGTTTTAGCCGTGATGCCACCATCCACTTCCAACGCAATTTCCCGACCAGCCTTATCGATACGCGTGCGCACCGCTTCGATTTTCTCCAATTGCGACTCGATAAATGTCTGCCCGCCAAAGCCCGGATTGACGCTCATGACCAACACAAGATCAAGATCACCCAAAACCGGGTCCAAGACCTCCACAGGTGTTGCCGGATTGAGCGCCACACCGGCTTGCGCGCCGGCGCGCTTGATAGTCTGAAGGGTCCGGTGCAGATGAGGCCCGGCTTCCGGATGCACGGTGATGATGTCGGCGCCCGCCTGCGCGAACGCCTCTATAAAGCCATCCACCGGGGAGATCATCAGATGCACATCGAAAGGAAGGGGCGAAAACCTACGCAGCGCCCTCACAACATCAGGCCCAAGGGTGAGATTGGGCACAAAGTGACCGTCCATGACATCAACATGAACATAGTCAGCCCCGGCATCTGTAATGGCGCGAATTTCCTCGCCAAGCTTGGCGAAATCGGCCGCCAGAATGGAGGGTGCGATTCTTATCGGGCGAGTCATATGCAAAATTAGCATCTCGCGAATCAGGGCGCAACCGCATGCAGGCTTTATGGACACCGAATCGTCCGGACTCGGAAGAGTTACTTTCTTAGTAATCAGGCTCCACACGCACCCGGTCGGCACCGTAGACGATCCGCACCCGCTGGCCCGGCATGATCACGGGGCCGCCTTCAGCCTGCACGATGCTGATGACATTCCCGCTCGGCTGCTGGATCGTGTATTCGATCCCCCTCTGCTTGGTGGCGCCTTCTTCAACGGCGGCTCCGATCAGACCACCCACCACCGCGCCGCCGATCGCGCCAAGCACGTTTTCCGGAGTACCGCCTCCAATTGTAGATCCGACCACCCCTCCGGCAACCGCGCCAACGCCGGGGCCCAGACCGGAACGGGAGCCGCGAATCGTGACGTTATGCATGGCGGTCACGACACCAAAATCCGTATGGGCCACCCGGCCGACCGCCATGCGATCATATTCACCTGGCCCAAGAGAGCGCGCACACCCGCTCAAAGCCAGAGCCGTAGCGATCAACATCGGTACGATAAAATAGATAAATTTAGGGGTTCGGAAGGTTAGGTATTGAGTCATGCGTGTGCACTCCTGTTACAATCACGCCCCGCGACTTTTTACTCCGGCTCTGATGGTTTATCAAACAAGGGATCTTTCGGGCGCTCCTGCAATCCCGTCGATCCTCGACAAGACTATATCATCCCTCACGGGCTGCGTCTGCCTGTTCCGATTTGTTGCGCAACATGTCCGCAACCCTGAATAATGGCGTTTTCAACATATCTTTGATCTCCTGGCTGGCGCCGATTTCTTCCAGCGCTCTGCCCATACACATCAGCCATTGATCACGCTCTTTCTCACCAATGGTATAAGGGCTATGAGGGGCAGTGATGCACATACCGCCCGTTTTGTCCCGATAAATCGGCGGTCCGCCCAACCAGGCCGACAGATAATCAAACAGTTTGTCTTCCATGGGGGCAAGGTCCGGCTTGTGCATAACCCGAATGTCCCGGGCTTGCGGTGCTTCGTCCATAATGCGGTAAAAGGCCCGGCATAAAGTTCGAACCCCTTCTTCTCCTCCCAACAAATCATAAGGCACGGGCTGCGTCATCGGTGATGAGATCTCCTGTAATCAATCATGGTTTAACAACAATGGCATAAAAATGGCGGCGCAGTTTTGACATGGCTCAAGTTAAAATCCACTTTCAGTTTTTCACAAGACGGGCGGCATAAAACCCATCAAGGCCCCCATATTCCGGCCAGTGAGAGGGCAATGTGCGCAAATCACCCTGAGGAGTGATGAATTGTGCACATCCCATCACCTCGCCGGGCGTCAGGCTTTGCCGCACCATATCCGGGCGCCGGGTTAAAAAAGTATCGATCTGCCTCTCTCCTTCTTCAGGTTGGAGCGAACACGTGCAATAGACCAGCAGACCACCGGGCGCGACCATCTTAGCTGCCGCATCCAGAAGCGCAGCCTGAAGCGGCCCTAGTTCCCTCACATCTTCAGGGCCTTTCAGATGCATCACATCAGGGTGCCGCCGGATTGTGCCGGTGGAGGTGCATGGCGCATCCAGCAACACAAAAGGGGCGGGCGCCTTGGGCCGCCACTGGCAAGCGTCCGCTTCAATAAAGTGGGCGGTGAGATTCAACCGGTCTAAATTGTCCTTGATCAGCTTCACGCGCCCGCCAGCTTTGTCGAGCGCTGTCACCTCCGCCCCGAGCGATGCCAATTGGGCGGTTTTGCCACCGGGCGCCGCGCACAGATCGATCACAGATCGGCCGCTGATATCCCCCAGCAGCCTGACCGGCAGCGTCGCCGCAGCGTCTTGCACCCACCACGCGCCTTGCGCGAAGCCTGGCAGAGCATCGACAACACCGCCCATGGGACGGCGCAGCGTGCCCGTGGGCAAGAGGCTCGCGCCCAGCGGGCGGGCCAGTGCCTCTGCGTCAGGAGCAGACTTGGGCGTGATGTCCAGGGATGGCTCGGTTAAAATATTTTTTGCAATTTCCTCAGTGACGGCCTCTCCATAGGCCTCAGTCCAGCTAGCCCGCAACCAGGCCGGAACATTGAGCGCAACAGGATCCTGGGCCAGGAGGATCTTCTGCCGCGCTTGCCCAACGCGCCGGAGTACCGCATTGACGAGGCCTTTATAGATGGCAGAGCGGTGGTCCGTTGCCGCCAAGGCGACCGCGCTGGACACCGCAGCATGGGCGGGCGCATCCAAAAACAAAAGCTCTACCGCCCCTATTTGCAAAGCGCGAATCGCCCGTTCCGCCTTGACCGGAAGAGGCTTTTTTATGAAACGGGCAAGTGCGTCATCTATTTGCCCCTTGCGGCGCAATACCGTCACCGCCAGCAGCCGCGCAAAGGCTTTGTCGCGGGGGCTCAGCGTGGCCATTCTCCCGCGCGCCATGGCGCGATGCAGCGCGCGGTCAAAGGTAATCCGTTTGTCCAGTACTGCGCTCAATAGATCCGCCGCCGTTTGACGGCTGGATACGTCCGCTGCTGGTTTTTTCTGCAAGGGTTTTTGGTTTGCCATAGACCTGACCTATCAGGCCTGAAGCATAGGCTCAAGCCGTCGCGCGACTTGGCAAATTGAGGATAAAGGCCGCGCCTTTTCCCTGGCCCGCACTTTTAACCGCAACCGTGCCGCCGTGCCGCTCGGCAATAGCCTTAACGATCGACAAACCCAGACCAGTTGATTGCTCGCCGCCGGTCGGCTTTGCAGACAGCGCGGCAAACCGGGTGAACACGTGGTCGATCTCAGCGTGCATAAAGCCTTGTCCCTGATCTTTTACGCAGATTTTAACACCTCCCTGAGGCGTGGTTTCAGCGCTTAGCGAGATAGACTTACCAGGAGGCGAAAATTTGACGGCGTTGTTCATCAAATTGTCCACAGCTTCGGTCAGACGGTTTTCGTCCGCTACAATCATCAACGATTCCGGCAAAGACCCCCGAATGGAAATGTCTTTTGCTAGGGCAGCCGCCTCGTTCAGGCGGATAATAGCGCTAAGTGTTTTAGTCAAGTCGAAAGCGTTTGGCGCAAAAGACATTTCAGTCACGTCGTCCTTAGCCGATTGCAACAAATCTTGGATCAGGGCGTCCATCCGCTCCACCGCCTCGATCGATATTTCGCAACATGTAAAGGCGGTTTTCAAAGACGTTTCGTCACCTCGTTGAATAAAGGTTTGCGCCAACTCGTTACGACTGATTACCGTGCCAAGAGGACTGCGCATATCATGAGCTACAATGCGCAGCAGTTCGGATTTAACGCTGTTCGACTTTCTGGCGATTTCACGCTGGCGTTCAAGCAAGGCATTTGCTTGACGAAGCGTGCCGATAAATGACTCGCGTTCACGCTCATACGCTTCTCGTTGAAGTTCCATTTCAACTCTCGAGGCGAAAATACGGAACAGCCGCGCACTGTCTTCTTCTTGCTCCAGAGGCGCACGTGAAAAAACAGAAAAATGTCCAATCACTTTTTTCGCGCGATCCCGCAAAGGCGAACCAATATAGCTTTCATAGCCTTCTTCTTTCGGGAACCGTTTCGCCAAATCGCAGGGGATCACGACATGTTTTCCCTGATAAACCAATTCACATGGCGTGGCAGCCAAATCATATTCTATTTGCTCGGCCTCCTTACTATCTTGTACGCAAAATATCGAACGCGCCCGGCCTGCCGGTTCGCCAATCCCTTCCGTCACCAAAACAAGATCAGCATTCAATGCGTTTTTGAGGTTGAGCATAAGGGCACGCAAAAAGTTATGGCCCATTTCGCCTGAAATTTTTTCCGCGACGAGAAGAAGTAGTTTTTTCAGATCAATCATAATCCCCTGGCCATAAAATGAAGTTCGTATTGGGAGCAAAGCCGATATTGGACCGAATAAAAAGCAATTGCGGGTCAGTTGATTTTATCCCCAAAGCCCCGGCGCGCTGGCCTAGATCCCCGCCATGGTGCGCAGACGAGCAGGAAATTTCTCAAGCGCTCTGGACACAGAAATCAAGGATCACTCTAAATTATGGCATTGGTGAATAACTGCACTTACCAAACTTAATCTCTATCGCGTCTGTCAGCCACATGGCGCACATCAGAATCGGGCGTTGACTTTTCATCCGCAACTACCGTTTGATCGGAATCCGTCACATCTGTACCGTCACGCGCGTCAGTCTGCGTCGTATCACCATAGGTGTTGGAGTCAGAATTTGACCGCCACTTATAGTCAGCCACGGAGGGTTGATCTTCATCACTTGGATCGCTGGCTGTTGCCCGTGAAATGCCAAGCACTATGGCCAACGCCCCGGTAGCCCCCAGACCAAAAGTGGAAAGGGCCAAGCGGCGGCTCACAATATCACGTGTACGAATATCACTGTCTCTGAGCGATTGAGGAGGCTTCTTGTTGCCAGAAGGTTTTTCCGTCATGGGCCTATCCCTGCCTTTCATCAAAAACGGATTATAATGCAATCTCAAATATCGCGCAAATCAGTCAACCACTTCAATGAAACCTTCTGTAATAAGGCGGCGTATAAGGATGAGTATGTCATCAATATCACTCTTATCTTTATCCGCCGAAAGGGTGTTTAACAGGATTTCTT
>JAJFIO010000110.1 GCA_021774915.1 Alphaproteobacteria bacterium | reverse complement strand
CACGATAGTTTTTGTCTGCGAGTTTATCGACGGCAATATTGTAGAGCGTTTCAACAGGCCGCTCGACATATTCAAGCGTATCCTTATCCCCTCCACAGGCGCTCAAGGCCACAGCGGCAAAAAGCGCCAGAGCCAAACCGGTGGCAAGCTTTTTTATGTTCGAAACCCAAGATCCATCCCAAGTGATGTTCAACGGACTTATCTCCTGTCTTGGCACATGGATGAAAGGCTCAGCCTACACACCCTCTTTTATGATCCCACGGACTGTTTTAGCGCACTTCCCGGCCCGGGACCATACGAGATTTAACAGCAATCTGCACGAAAAGGAGGGATGCCCAGGAAAGGCATCAAGAGAAAAATCGCTAATTCAAGCTATTCTGACGGCAGAAATCGGCTCGTGCACCGGAGCAGCATCCACTGTGCTGGCAATAACCGGAGCGATACTGTCGGGGAGCGTTTCATACGTCCAGGAATCGGGCCGATTAAACACTTCGCGAAGCACCAAGTTGGTCAGGCGGTGACCGGAGCGCACGCCGGTGAAATGACCTATAACCGGCCCCCCCGCCAGGTAAAGATCACCGATGGCATCCAGAACCTTATGGCGCACAAACTCATTCGAATAGCGCAAGCCGCCGCGATTGAGGATGGCATCACCATCAATGACAACCGAATTGTCGAGAGAGCCTCCCTGTGCGCGGCCTTTTTTACGCAAGCCTTCCACATCCGCCAAAAAACCAAAGGTGCGCGCACGGGCCAATTCGATCTTGAATCCAGCCCGGCTGAAGGCAAAAGAGTAGGCCTGCCGCTCAATGACGGCCGTGTTGAATTCGATCTCAAAATCAGTCGTGAGCCCTTCTCCCGGGCTCAACTCCGCATAACCACCCACAGCATCAACACGCACTGTCTCGAGTATACGCACAAAGCGGCGTGGTTCGGTGAGTTGCCGGAGCCCCGCACATTCAATCAGAAAAACGAAAGGCGAGGCGCTTCCATCCATGATCGGCACTTCAGGACCGTCAAGCTCGACCAGCACATTGTCAACACCGCAACCCAGCAAAGCGGCCATAAGATGTTCGACGGTGGCGATCTCAGCGCCCGCTTCGTTTGCCAAGGTCGTGCCCAAAACTGTGTCGTTCACCCTATCATACCGCGCGGGGATGATCTGTTCGCCGCGCGGCACATCGATTCGCTTGAAGACAACACCGGTGCAGGCGGCGGCTGGACGCAAACACATGTGGATTTGTTTTCCGCTGTGCAGACCAATACCGGTACATGAAATTTGATGACGAAGGGTGGTTTGAGACTGAGCTTTCAAGACTGTTTCATCCCCCCTGGTAAAAGAACTCTCACGAATCATGACTCACCGAACTTTTAACAGACGCGTCACATATATTTCCAGGCCAGTCCCCTGAAATTCCCCATCGTTTAGATGCCTGAATCGCCCTTCAGGACTGCACTAACAACAAGAAATCTGCTCTTCACCTGATGAACCTCAACCTACACGTCACCGGTGAAAAAAAGGCCCTAAATGGTTTTAGCAGCGTGGCAGAGTCACGCACAATAACTCTTTCTTACCGATTATTACGCCCTCTACCGACCAATTCATATGTAAGCGCAAATGGTTAGAATGGCCTAAACAGAAATTCACGTTGAATGGCAATAAATTACGGCCTCCCCCGGACAAGGGGGAGGCCGTTGATGCTTCGCTCACAAAGAGGGCTTGTTCCGGAGATTAATTCGCCTGACGGCGCAAAAATGCAGGAATTTCAAGCTGTTCTTCTTCCTCAGAGACGGAGAAAAGCTGCTCCTTCGCCCCCTCCTTCGCCCCCTGTGGCGGGTTTGCTTCGGGGCGCCGGACATCCTCTGGCATGGGTTGGGCAGGCGGAGCCTGACGCTCCGCACGCGGCAAGGTTGGAGCCTTGCGCTTGGTCGACCCACTCTGATTTGCCTGGCGGGCCGATTTGACCCCTGCCATCATCCGATCGAACACACTGGCCTTGCGCCTGACCGGCGCTGCAGCGCGGGGCCGGGGCGTGTCGGGAGCCAGTTGAGGCGAGCGGACCGGCGTCTGTTCCACAGACTGCTGAGCAGGTGGTGATGCAGGCGCCTGTTGAACAGGAACCTCGTTTTGCATCAGTGCTTCAGCCTGCTGACGCATGAGAGGCGCCGCAGGCGCCGCTTGAGAAGCCCTTTGCACTATTTCTTCGGCCGAACTTGCGCCCAGTTCTGACTTGATGGCTTCAGTCATCGCCACTACGCTGGAAGGCCCTTGCGCCAAACCGCCTGACCGCCATTTCGGCGGCGAAGACTTCTCGATGTTTTCGGACGCATCGGGAATCGGCACGACGTTTTCCAGACTATCAATACCGGTCGCCACCACGGAGACCCGCATCTTGCCTTCCAGTTTCTCATTGAAGGTAGAACCGACAATAATATTGGCGTCCGGATCTACCTCAGACCGAATGCGATTGGCCGCTTCATCTAATTCATAAAGACGAAGATCCATCCCGCCGGTGATGTTAATCAAAACGCCTCTCGCGCCTTTCATTGAGACATCATCCAGGAGCGGATTGGAAATCGCCGCCTCTGCTGCTTCGATGGCCCGGTTTTCGCTTTCCGCTTCACCGGTACCCATCATCGCCTTGCCCATCTCACTCATGACTGCGCGAACATCGGCAAAATCAAGATTGATCAGGCCCGGCATGACCATCAGATCGGTAATGCCTCGAACGCCTGAATCAAGCACACGGTCCGCCATCGCGAAAGCATCGGCAAAAGTCGTGTTTTCATTTGCAATCCGAAACAGATTCTGATTGGGAATGATGAGCAGCGTGTCGGCATACTCCTGAAACTCCTCAATGCCCGCCTCGGCAATACGCAGACGCCGCGCCCCTTCGAACTGGAAGGGTTTGGTCACCACGCCCACGGTCAGGATGCCTTGATCCTTAGCCGCCCGCGCGATGACGGGCGCCGCACCGGTCCCCGTACCGCCGCCCATTCCGGCGGTGATGAAGACCATATGACTACCCACCAGATGGTCCATGATTTCGCCAAGGGATTCTTCAGCTGCCGCCCGGCCGACTTCAGGGCGCGATCCAGCCCCCAGTCCTTCGGTTACGGATACGCCCATTTGAATCCGCCGCTCGCATGCCGATCCTGACAATGCCTGAGCATCCGTATTGGCAACAACGAAATCAACACCTTCGAGATTCGAACTGATCATGTTGCCGACCGCGTTACCGCCGGCGCCACCGACACCGAACACGGTAATCCGTGGTTTCAGTTCTGTTAGATCAGGTACACTTAATTTAATTGGCATTTTCGCCTCCACATATACTTCGCCACTTTGAATTGATTTGCCTCACCGTACCCACACATTATTTGTTTTACTGATTCACTTCCAACAAATCATTAGAAATTCGTTCTCAACCACCGACTTATTTTGGCCAGATGGCCATTTTTATGCTCATCAAGGCCATCGCGATTCGATTCTGCAATCACCGCATCGGCTGGTGAAGACATTGCGTAGCCCAACAAACCCGCACACGTCGCAAAGGCCGGACCACCAACAGCATCCGCCAACCCGGTCAATCGCCTTGGCCGCGCCAAACGCACATTCTTATCGAGAATGCGTGCGCCCAACTCCCGTGCACCAGTCATCTGACTCGCGCCTCCTGTCAATACCATTCTCTTGCCTGCGACTCTTTCCACGCCGCTGTCTTTCAAACGGTCCCGGACATATTCAAACGTTTCTTCCAAACGCGGCTGAATGATTCTCGTCAGCAAAGAACGCGGAATGTGATTCGGAGACTCCCTATCTTCCTCTCCTATAGGCTGAACATCAATCATTTCACGATCATCAGTGGGACTGGCCAGTCCACTGCCAAAAAGCGTTTTCATGCGTTCCGCATTGGCGACCGAAGTTGACAGTCCGCGCGCAATATCATTGGTGATATGAAGTCCACCGATCGGCACCACATCGGCGAACACACAAGCACCGCCGGCAAACACGCTGAATGACGTGGTGCCGCCCCCCATATCGATACAGACCGCGCCAAGATTCGCCTCATCCTCCACCAGACAAGCCAAGCCGCTGGCATAAGGCGAGACCACCTGTCCCGCCAGTTCAAGATGACACCGCTCCACACAGCGCGCCAGATTACGAATCGGCGCCGTCGCCGCCGACACCATATGCAGGCGCACGGAGAGCCGCTCTCCAAACATGCCGCGTGGATCATGAATCCCATGATTGTCGTCAATCGTATATCCTGTGGGAATCGAATGAACGATCACACGCCCCTCTGGCTGATATTGTTTGCGGCCATAGAGCAGAAGACGTTTCAGATCATCATCACTTACGGGCTTGTCCGCAATCGAGGCCCGCACATTGATGGTGTGACTGGCCGGATGGCCGGCTGACAGATTGACGACGACCTGACGCAGCGTGGTTCCCGCCATCTTCTCAGCGGCTTCAACGGCCGAGCGTATAGCATCTTCCACCAGGTCAAGATCACTCACCGCACCCTTTTTGACGCCGTAGGAAACCTGATGCCCAATGCCCGTGATCCGCAAAGGAAGATGAGACTCACCCGCACTGCCTTCCGTTTTAGCGATAAAACAGCAAACCTTTGTGGTGCCCACATCAAGAGCGGCCACTACGCCTTGTCGGGGGCCGCTCCTCACGCGATCTTTGAAACCGCCACTTGTCTCAAGAGCTAATCTCATGTTTTCACACCCTGTGCATTCAGTCGCACAACCTGATTCGAGTCCAAACGAATAAACAATTGACCCGGCACACGCATATCGAGGCTGACGATATCCCGTGCCAAAAGCCGGTGCCGGGCATCCATCTGCGTGAGCAGATCAAGCGCTTGATCTTCTTGCCTATCAGGCAGTTGAATATCGACACCATTATCAAGCCTGAGATTCCAGCGCCGTTCACCCACGCGCACCGCTGCGCTCACCCGTGCTTTGATCAAGGGATAACGCCCGAGCAGATCGATAAGGTGCGCCGCTTCCACACCCGCGCCAGGTCCAACTACATGCGGCAGACCGTTGAATTCAGTCAGATGGTCAGGCGAAATAACAGTGCCTGAGCGGTCAATCAGGGTAATCTGCCCGCCCAATTGCCAAAGCGCCGCCGGACGTCGTTCGACCAGCACGATATGTAATGTATCGGGCCAGAGCCGAATGACATCAGCCTGATCCACCCAGTCCAGGGATTCGATGCGGCGCTGCACGTCATTGATGTTCACATGGAACAAGGAATCGCCGCTGGTGACATTCAAGGCGGCGTAGAGTTCGTCTTTCGTCGTGTAATGTCGCCCTTCGACATTGACACTTTTGACGGCAAAGCCCTGTGAAACCAGAAAACGCTGAGTCATGTAAGACGCCTCTAAGCGCCATTGGGCGAGAACACCGCCTGCCCACAGAGCCGATCCGATCATCACCACTATGGCAAAGGTCAGGAACGCTCCATAAGGCGCCATTTGCTGTCGCGCATAACGGAATGATCGCTTGCGACCACGCCACCATTTGCCAAATCGTTGCCGCCGCAGCGCCCAACTGACTTTGCGTTTTTTCCGACGCGTTTTGGGGCGCCAGAAGGCTAGACGGAAGCCTGTTGCCTTGCGGGCGGATCGTTTTCTTCTTACCGCCGACATGATGCATCCTCCACCATCCAGCGCACCAGCCCCCCGAACGACAGACCGGTATGCACGGCCTGTTCGGGCACAAGAGATGTCGGCGTCATGCCGGGCTGGGTGTTGACTTCCAATAAGATCAATCGGCCCGGCTTGCCTTTGGTATCGTCATAACGAAAATCAGCGCGGGTCACGCCCCGGCATCCCAGGGCTTCATGGGCCTGCTCTGCCATGTCTTTGGCGCGGCGTTCGATCTCTTGCGGAATGTCAGCCGGGATAATATGACGCGACCCGGCTTCTTTATATTTGGCTTCATAATCGTAAAAATCCGTAGCGGAGAGAATCTCTGTCACGCCAAGCGCCTTGCCGCCCATCACCGCCACGGTAAGCTCGCGGCCGGGTACATATTTTTCGATCATCACCCAATCGCCAAAATGCCACTCATCAGACACAAGCGCCGCCGGAGGGCGATTCGCACCCTTTTCGACAATAAAGACGCCGACACTTGAACCGTCCGCCAAAGGTTTGATGACATAAGGCGTTTCCATTTGATGAGAGGCCGCCGCCACATCGCGCGGCACGACGAGACTTTCTTCGCAAGGCAGACCGGCCGCACTAAAGATAGACTTGGAAAGCGGCTTATCCATAGCCAGAGCCGAAGCCAGAACGCCTGAATGGGTGTAGGGAATCTCCAGCACTTCGAGAATGCCCTGCACGCAGCCATCTTCTCCCCAGGTGCCATGCAAGGCATTAAACGCGACATCGGGCGCCAATGCGCTCAACACTTGTCCAATATCATGCCCAACATCAATTTGAGTCACCTGATAACCTTCACCGATCAATGCTTCCCCACAGGCCTTCCCGCTGACCAGGCTGACATCCCTTTCGGAAGACCAGCCTCCTTTGAGAACGGCGACATGGGTGGACGATGTGACATTATCCATCATGGCGGACCGTTCCTTCATCCGACTGACAACCGATTCGCCGAATCTCCCATTCAAGCTTGATTCTCGACTTATTAGCAACCTTAGAGCGCACCATTTCTCCAAGTTTTTCCAAATCGGCAGAAGTAGCCCCTCCGCGATTGATCAAAAAATTGCAATGCTGTTCCGAGACCTGTGCATTACCTATGCGCAATCCCCGGCAACCCGCCTCATCAATCAACTGCCAGGTTTTTTTGCCTCCTGATTGTTCCGGGTCCGGATTCTTGAACGTGCTGCCTCCGGTACGACTCTTGATGGGCTGCGTCGACTCGCGCGCGTCGCTGATCTCTTTCATACGCTGCGCGATCTCTTTCACATCGCCCTCTTCACCCTGAAACTCAGCTTCTACAAATATAAAATCATCAGGCACCGACGCATGGCGATACCCAAAGCCCATATCTTCGGAGCTCAACTCATGCCGCCGCCCTTGGGCATCAAGCGCCACGGCCTTGATCAGAATGTCCTTGATCTCGCGACCATAAGCGCCGGCATTCATGCGCAAAGCACCCCCAACGGAACCGGGAATTCCGCGCATGAACTCCAACCCGGTAATGGCGTGTGCGCCTGCGCGTTTGGCTACCGTCACATCCAGCGCCCCCGCACCGGCCCGCACACGGCTGCCTGGCTCCGCCGTCACCCGGTTAAATCCGCCCGCCAGACGGATCACGACACCAGGCACGCCGCCATCACGCACCAGAAGATTAGAGCCGACACCAACAATCGTGACCGGAATATCAGAATCGAGCCGACTCAAAAAGCCAGACAGATCTTCAACGTTTGCCGGCAAAAAGAGAACCTCAGCCGGACCCCCGACGCGAAACCAGGTGAGGTCTGACATGGCGACGTCTGTGCTCAGCCGCCCCTCCACCGTCGGCAGACGATCAATAAGCCCCCGGGATTGATCGAGGACGTGCGTCATGTCTTCTCGCCCCCCATCTCATCTAAAGCTTTTAATCGATCCGGCAACGCATTGGCCCAAGCTGAAACATTACCGGCGCCAAGGCACATCACATAATCGCCATCTTCGGCCTGTTCGCGAATGAGAGCGGCCAAATCCTGCTCGCCCTCCACTGTCAGAACGTTACGATGGCCATGATCGCGCAAGCCTTCGGCTAGGGTCAGTCCGCTAATGCCCTCAATGGGCGCCTCTCCGGCTGCATAGACCGGCGCCACCACCGCCACATCGGCGTCATTAAAGCAGGTGCAAAATTCCTCAAACAAATCGCGCAGCCGCGAATAGCGATGCGGCTGCACGATGGCGATCACCCTGCCCGTAGCCGTTGCGCGCGCGGCTTTAAGCACCGCGGCGATCTCTACCGGATGATGACCGTAATCATCGATGATAGTGACCCCATTCCAAGACCCGGTGCGGGTAAAGCGCCGCTTGACCCCACCGAATCGACCTAACCCATCGCGGATCACCTCATCAGAGAGTTCCATCTCATTGGCCAGGGCGACCGCGGCGAGCGCGTTGAGTACATTATGCTCGCCAGGCATAGGCAATGTCAGGCCGCGCAGTTCACGCGCCTCACCCCGCGCGCGACCTGTGACACTGACAGAAAATTCCGCGCCGCCATTGCCAAAGGACATATCAAATGCCCGCACATCAGCCTGAAGGTTCATGCCATAGGTGACGATCCGGCGATCCGTCACCTGACCAATCACGGTCTGCACATCCGGGTCATCAAGACAAGCGATGCCGAACCCGTAAAAGGGTAGTTTTTCCAAAAAAGTCTGAAAGGCGGATTTCAACGTTTCGAAATTGCCATAATGATCGAGATGCTCAGGATCGATATTTGTAATCACCGCTATAGTCGCCGGCAGGTTGAGAAAAGTCCCATCGGATTCGTCAGCCTCTACCACCATCCAATCGCCGTCCCCCAAGCGGGCATTGGAGCCATAGGCATTAATGATCCCGCCATTGATCACCGTGGGATCAAGCCCAGCGCGATCGACAATGGCGGCAATCATCGATGTAGTCGTGGTTTTTCCATGGGTTCCGGCAACCGCAATACACCATTTAAGGCGCATCAACTCGGCCAGCATCTCCGCCCGGCGTAAAACAGGCAACAATTGCGCCCGCGCGGCGACAAGCTCCGGGTTATCGGCTTTCACCGCCGAGGAAATCACCACCACTTCCGCCTCACCCAGATGCGGCGCCTCATGACCGATATGAACGGGAATACCCATCTCCTTGAGACGCTTGACATTGGCGCTGTCCGCCAGGTCGCTGCCCTGCACTTTATAGCCCAGATTATTCATCACCTCAGCGATACCGCTCATACCGATGCCGCCGATACCGACAAAATGAATGGCGCCAACTTTAAAAGGCA
>JAJFIO010000109.1 GCA_021774915.1 Alphaproteobacteria bacterium | reverse complement strand
GATATTGGTCATTTCATCGACGGTGAGAAGGTCCACCGGAATAATGCTCGGCAGTTCCGTGGGCGCAAAAGCGCTGGGCAAGGTCACGATGGCGAACAGGATAAAAAGGGCATGCAGCGAGCCGGATATAAAAAGACCAAACTTCACGCGTCCGCCTCACAATCCGGTCTCGGACTCCGTGATCAAAGCAACACGGCGAAACCCTGCTGAATTAATCGTCCCCATGACCTTCATAACGCGTCCATAATCCACGTCCTTGTCGCCACGCACATAAATACGCTCATCATATCCGTTTTGCGTAATCGCTATGAGCTTGGGTGTGATTTCAGGCAATTCAATGCTTGTGTCCTGCAAATATATCGTCCCATCGGCCTGAATGGTGACAGTAAGAGGCTCAGTGTCTTCCGACATGGCTTGCGCTTTGGTCTGGGGCAGATCCACCGGCACCCCGACGGTCAGCAACGGCGCGGCCACCATGAACACAATCAGCAAGACCAGCATCACATCAACCATGGGGGTGACGTTAATTTCATGCATGGGCCCGGCGCGGACGCGCCCCCCGCGTCTCCGGCCATTGGAATTATTGCCGACAGAAGCTCCCATCAAAACGTCCCCTCATCAGCCTGGCGCGACAAGATGCCGGAGAAATCATCCGCGAACCCTTCAAGGCGCGTCGCATACCGGTTAATATCTGTACTGAACTTATTATAAGCCATCACCGCCGGAATGGCCGCCGCCAGGCCCAAAGCCGTGGCAAACAGGGCCTCGGCGATGCCGGGCGCCACAACCGCCAGATTGGTGTCGCGGCTGATGGCAATGGACTGGAAAGAATTCATGATCCCCCACACCGTGCCAAACAGCCCGACGAAAGGGGCCACCGCGCCGACCGTGGCGAGAAAGTTCATATAACGCTCAAGCCGCGTCAGCTCTTTGTTGATCGTGGTATTCATCACCCGGTCGACACGGTCCTGCACACCCGGCGTAAAATCACCGGTGGCCTCCACCGAGCGCTTCCATTCCCGCATGGCGGCTCTAAACACAATGGCCATGGGATGATCTGCTTTTTGCCCCAGCGAGCGATAGAGCTCATCCAAAGGGCGACCAGACCAGAAGGTATTTTCAAACCGGTCGGCCTTGCGCCGGACCCGTCCAACGGCCAACCATTTATCGATCATAATCGCCCAGGACCAAACCGATGCCAGCATCAAAGACACGATGACGGTTTTGACGGCAACATCCGCTTTCAAAAACAGCGCCCACAATGAAAAATCCAACGCTTGCGGAGCGTTCATGCCCTCGGCGATAATCGTGGCATCCATAATTTACTCTTTCCCCTAGAACCCCGCTGCTTTCTCAGCTTGACACAAGCAATTTTGGGCGGGTCAGTTAGTCTACCAAATGTGTCGAAACTAGGGCGCACCCCTAAAGCCGTCGCTGCATATGAATACGCACTGTTGCATGCGTTCAGGCACATGTGAAAGCATTCGGCTCCAACGAAACGCAAAAACCTTTTCTTATGGTTAACGCGTCACAGAAGTGCTCACATGCCCCACAAGTTTTTCGCGAATAGGCGCCGGAATGCGCACGGGACGGCCATTTGGCGTCAAACAGGCCGCTTGCACGATTCCCTTCACCAAATCCACCCCCTCTCGTTTTACCACTTGTGACGCGAACAGACGCGCCCCCGTCGCCCGTGTGTAGGTGGTATGCACCTCCAGAGCGTCATCAACTCGCGCCGGTTTTAAATATTCAATCTCGACACGGACGATTGTCCATGCCGCCGCCGCGCCATCACCCAGATCTTCACTGTGAAGCGCATCCAGCAGGCGCAAAAATTCGCTGCGGCCCCGCTCAAAATAACGCAAATAATTGGCATGATAGACGATGCCCGTGAAATCAGTATCTTCATAATAGACCCGCAACGGGAGAATATGAACGCCGTCCCGAAAAAAGCCGGCCGCGGGTTGATCACTCATCACTCCCCTCCACATACAAACTTAACGCCTCTTGCCCTCCATTCCCGGCAATCTCGCTGGGCGCATCAAGACCCAAATGTGCGTAGGCAGCCAGGGTCGCCAGCCGTCCCCGAGGGGTGCGCAAGATAAACCCTTGTTGAATGAGATAAGGCTCAACAACTTCTTCCAGCGCATCGCGCGCTTCGCTCAATGCAGCGCCTAATGTCTCGATCCCCACAGGCCGCCCGCCAAACTTCACCATCAATGTGTTGAGATAACGGTGATCCATGGCATCCAATCCCTGCCCATCCACCTCCAGCCGGGTCAGCGCCCGGTCGGCCACAGCCGCATCAATGACGCCCGCTTTCTCTATGAGGGCAAAATCCCGCACCCGCCGCAGCAACCGCCCCGCCACCCGCGGCGTGCCGCGCGCCCGCCGGGCAATCTCTCCGGCGCCGTCCGGCGCCAGCTGCATATCCAGCACGCGCGCGCCCCGGGCGACAATCTTCTCTAGCTCGCTCACCTCGTAATAGTTGAGCCGGACCGGAATCCCAAACCGGTCGCGCAAGGGCGTGGTGATCAATCCCTGGCGCGTCGTGGCGCCCACCAGCGTGAAGGGCGGCAAATCAATCCGCACGGAGCGCGCGGAAGGCCCCTCGCCGATCATGAGATCAAGCTGAAAATCCTCCATCGCCGGATAAAGCACCTCCTCCACTACCGGAGAGAGTCGATGAATCTCATCGATAAACAGCACATCGTGGGGCTCAAGATTGGTCAAAAGCCCCGCCAGATCTCCCGCCTTGGCGATCACCGGACCCGAACTGGCCCGAAAACTGCTCCCTAATTCCCTGGCAATGATCTGAGCCAGGGTGGTCTTGCCCAACCCCGGCGGTCCGGAAAACAGCACATGATCCAGCGCTTCCCCTCGGGCTTTCGCCGCTTCAATAAAAACCATGAGATTGTCACATGCCCGCCGCTGACCAGTGAAATCTGCCAGACATTGCGGCCGCATATGGGCCTCCATCTCATCATCTTCTTGAAGATCAGCCGTGACCAGACGATTGCCAGGAAGGGCCGTCATGACGCAATCTCCTGCAGGGCCTGTTTGATCAACACATCCAAAGGCGGGTCCTCATCATAGCGGGTATAGACCGTCATCACCGCCTCACCGGCGCGTACTTCGTTATAGCCCAGATTGACCAGCGCCGAGATCGCATCATTACGCAAAAGCATGTCACTTAAACCCTCGTTGCGCACCATGCCCGGTTCATTGCCACTGGAGGGCGGGGTGAAGGCGCCCCCAATCATAACAGAGCCGGGCAGTGGCTTGTCCTTCAATTCGGAAATGATGCGCGCCGCCAATTTGGGGCCAACGCCGGCGGCCCGTGAAAAGGCTGTTTTTTCCTGCAAAACCAGCGCCTTGTGCAATTCAGAAGGGCTTAGAATATCGAGAATGGCCAGGGCCGCCTTTGCGCCCACGCCCTGAACTGTCTGCAAATGGGCAAACCACTGTTTCTCCATGGGATGCGAAAAACCATAGAGGCGAATAAAATCCTGACGCAGAACCGTATCGATATACAGCGTCACCAGGCCGCCCGGCCCAGGCAAAGCGGCCAGAGTGCGTGCAGAACACATGACCTCATAACCCACTCCGCCAACATCAATGAGGGCATGCCCATCCCCCAGACTATCGAGAAGACCTTTGAGCTTGCCAATCATCGAGCCGCCTGTCTCCCCCGCCCTGCGTTCACATTTACCCGATCTCGCCGGGCTGACAGGCCATGGTGCGCATGACAAATAGCAATCGCCAGGGCATCCGCCGCATCGGCCCCCGCAATGTTGATCCCCGGCAAAAGCACATCAACCATGGTTCGCACTTGCGTTTTATCGGCATGGCCAGCCCCCACCACAGCCTTTTTAATCAGATTGGGTGCATATTCGTCCACGGTCAGGCCCGCTTTGGCCGGCGCCAGCAAGGCCACAGCGCGGGCTTGCCCCAGTTTTAGAGTAGAATTTGCATTTTTATTGACAAATGTGCACTCAACTGCCGCCTCCTGTGGACGATAGACGGCCAAAACTTCTTCCAGACCCTCAAACAACTCAACCAGTCGAAAGGCCAGATCTCTCGTCGCTGTCGATTGCAAAGCGCCATTGGCGACATGAACGAGGTGGTTGCCGTCACTCTCAATCACACCCCAGCCGGTGGACCGCAAACCCGGATCAATCCCAATCACTCGCACGACCTGGCGCATGACTAAATTCTTACATCCCTTAAGATTGTTTGCCGCTCACTCCGCGAGGCGTTTCCCCGATGATGAAAAGGGCCTGAGGCAGATCACACGGTGAGCTTCGCCAGCTCCGAATCAGATACCTCAAAGTTAGCATAAACGTTCTGAACGTCTTCATTTTCATCCATCGCATCGAGGAACTTGAACAGTTTGGCGACCGATTCTCCTGTCACTTCAATCGTGTTTTGCGGCTTCCAGATTGCCTTGGCGCTTTCCGCTTCACCAAACCGCTGCGTCAGGGCCTCGTTGACTTCATGCAGATCATCAAGTGCGCAATAAAGATCATGGCCGTCCTCAGACGATACACAGTCCTCGGCGCCAGCCTCCACCGCCGCCTCCAGAACCGTATCCGCATCTGCGATATCGGGCGGGTAGTGAATACAGCCGATCCGATCAAACATGAAAGAAACGCTGCCCGACTCGCCCATATTGCCGCCATGTTTGGTAAAGCAGGAACGAACCGTCCCGGCTGTGCGGTTTTTGTTGTCAGTCAACGCCTCAACGATGAGGCCGATGCCGCCCGGACCAAATCCCTCATAGCGGATCTCTTCGTAGGATTCGGCATCTCCGCCCTGACTCTTCTTGATCGCCCGGGTGATATTGTCTTTCGGCATACTATTGGAACGCGCTTCCTGCATCGCCAGGCGCAGTCGTGGATTGCTGTCGGGATCAGGCATGCCCATTTTGGCCGCTATGGTGATTTCTTTTGAGAGGCGGGAAAAAAGCTTAGAGCGTTTGGCATCCTGCGCGCCTTTGCGATACATGATGTTCTTGAATTTGGAATGGCCCGCCACGATTGCCTCCGTTAACCTTTGCCTTTCGAAAATTGCTCCTGCAATTCGAACGGCTTAACCACAATTTTCCAAAAATTTAAAGCCTTAAAGGCTTAAACCCGAGATATGATACGGTGCATCATTAATCATGTCATTTCCCCCTGGCAAGGCGCACTCCCTATTAACTGTGATAAATGATTTCCCTAACGCACTGGGGATGGTAAGACACAAAGGACAGATAGGTGGGAACGTAACAGCGCTCCCCATGAGGAGAAGGTTTTAGGATTGTGAGCGAAATCCAAGAGGGGGCGGCAACGGCAGCAATTGTTGGCTTAAGCAAAGTGATTGACGCCTTCTATGAAGCGGAAGCCGGCATGCGCGTGGGCCAGGCGGCGCATATTGTCCGGGCCTATAGTTG
>JAJFIO010000108.1 GCA_021774915.1 Alphaproteobacteria bacterium | reverse complement strand
GTCCCCAGCGTCACATAGCCAATCATGATTTTTTCCTAACTTTGTTTGTCGCGTTTTAATACATTTCCGGATCATAGGTCCGCGCCATTTGCTGCGCCTGGGCCAGAAGTACGCTCGGCAGTCGCTCTTCATATTCCGCCTTCAGATCAAAAATAATCTTAAGGAGCGTGCGTCTGTCCTCATCCGTTTCCACGACGCGCTCCAGAGGGAACACACGCTCCGATATGGGGGGCACCTGGGGCGCCATAGCCAGAAGGCTTGCGACATCAAGCCACATCATGCCCACCACTTCGTCTTTCTCTACGCCAACACCTTCCATCAGCATCTGCGCTAATTTTAGCTGAGCAATGATCACGCCTTTCTTGGCGGCCAAGCGGTACCAGTCATGAGAGTGATTGCGTTCCTGCAGAACGCCTCCTTCGCCGGTATAAAAAATTTCGGCAATGTCATATTGCGCCAAAGGGTGCCCGGCCTCCGCCGCCTGATAAAGCCAGTGCAGAGCCTTTTTGTAATCCTGCTCTACGCCTAAGCCCTGGCGATAAAGCGTCCCCAATGAGATCTGCGCTTCCAGATCGCCTTGTGCTGCACTGAGTTCATAATAGTGCGCAGCTTTTTCCGGATTGGCCGGGCGCCCTTCCCCATTCAAAAAAAGATTCCCAATCACACGCTGAGCACGGGCGTCACCCGTATCGGCCATGATTTTCCACTCGGAAAAAGCCGCTTCAATATCACCATTCGTGTAAGCGTCAAGCGCGGTATCGAAATCCGCCCAGGCAGGAAAAGATGAAAGGGATAATGCCACCAGAGCGCCAAGAAACGGCTGAAATAAAAGTCGCATTTTATTATCCCCTCATCTCAAATATCGGCGTAACAGTGAACCTCTCCCTGCCCACCAGGATGTGTGACCGCGCCATTGCAAGCCGGTCCCACGCCTTGAGCAAACTTCCACAGAGCCCCCGACCCATAGTCATTCGTGCGTGGACGCCACTCCTGTTTGCGATTCTGCAACTCTTTTTCGCTCAATTCCACCGAAATCGTCCCGGCGGCAGCATCAATGGATATAATATCACCATCTTGGAGAAGGCCAATAGGCCCGCCATCTGCGGCTTCCGGGCCGACATGACCAATACAAAAACCCCGCGTCGCGCCGGAAAAGCGGCCATCTGTGATCAGCGCCACTTTGTCGCCCATTCCCTTGCCATATAGAGCCGCCGTGGTCGCCAGCATTTCGCGCATGCCCGGCCCGCCCTTGGGGCCTTCATAGCGGATGACAATGACATCGCCTTCTCTGAAATTATCTTTTTCCACGGCCGCATAGGCGTCTTCCTCGCAGTCGAAACAGCGCGCAGGACCGGTAAAGTCGAGCCGCTCCATGCCCGCGACTTTAACGATCGCGCCATCAGGCGCCAGATTGCCCTTGAGCCCCACCACACCGCCGGTGGGTGACAGAGGGTTATCGTAAGGTCGCATGACGACCTGTTCAGCATTCCAGGAGACACCCTCCAGATTTTCTGCCAGGGTTTTGCCCGTTACCGTCAGGCAATCGCCATGCAGATAGCCGCCGTCCAGCAGAGTGCGCAGCAGCACGGGCACGCCGCCCGCCTCATACATGTCCTTGGCGACATATTGGCCACCCGGCTTCAGGTCCGCCAGATAGGGCGTGCGTTTGAAAATTTCGGCGACCGCCATCAGATCAAAATCAATGCCGATCTCATGAGCCATGGCTGGCAGGTGCAGCCCCGCATTAGTCGAGCCGCCTGTCGCCGCCACCACAGTTGCGGCATTTTCTAATGCCTTTCGGGTCACGATATCGCGCGGACGTATATTTTCAGCCACGAGCGCCATCACGGCCTTGCCGCTGGCATCAGCATATTCATCGCGGCTTTCATAAGGCGCCGGGGCGCCTGACGACAAGGGCAAGGCCAGACCAATGGCCTCTGACACACAAGCCATGGTGTTGGCGGTAAACTGACCTCCACATGCTCCCGCACCGGGACAGGCCACGCATTCCATATCGTGCAGCTCATCCTCACTCATTTTTCCGGCGGCGTACTGCCCCACACCTTCGAACAAATCAGCAACCGTAATATCCTTGCCTTTATAGCGGCCCGGCAGTATCGACCCGCCATACATAAAGACCGACGGCACGTTGAGACGCAGCATCGCCATCATCATGCCCGGCAGCGATTTGTCGCAGCCCGCAAGCCCCACCAGCGCGTCATAGGAATGCCCGCGTATGGTCAGTTCCACAGAATCCGCAATCACGTCGCGTGACACCAGGGACGACTTCATGCCCTGATGCCCCATGGCGATGCCGTCTGTCACCGTGATGGTACAAAATTCGCGCGGTGTCCCTCCGGCCTCGTTCACGCCGCGCTTAACCGCCTGAGCCTGCCGCATCAGCGCAATGTTGCACGGCGCCGCTTCATTCCAGCATGTCGCCACCCCCACCAAGGGCCGATGGATTTCTTCTTCCGTGAGACCCATGGCGTAAAGATAGGAGCGATGCGGCGCCTTGCTGGCGCCTTCAGTCACATGCCGGCTGGGCAATTTGGATTTGTCGAACCGCTTGGTATTCATTCTTCTTACTTTCCTTTTGCACCCCTAAGGGGCACGCACCATCATTCAGCATTATTGGCTGTGATCATATGGATTTCCGGGGATGTAATCCAGGATTTTACCGAACCAACATTTGAGTGCGACGCTAATCCACCCCCTGCAATCGGGATAACGCGTCCGCCAACCGCTTGCGGGTGGTTTGCGCATCGCTTTTGCGGGTTTTCTGCTCTTCGATCACGGGCGCAGGCGCGCGGGAGAGAAATTTTTCATTGGCCAGCTTGGCGTCTATTTTTCCGATATCGCCATCCACTTTGGCGATTTCTTTTGTCAGACGGGCGCACTCTTTGTCCAGATCCATGATATCCGCCAAGGGCAGAATAAGCGTGGCTTCGTCAAGAAGGGTCTGAACCGAGCCCTCAGGGATTGTCTCAGTTTGCCTAATGATATCAAGGCGCGCCTGCCGGACGATCAAATCCATATGATCCTCCAGCCGCGCCAAGTTAGCCTGTGACGCCCCTTTCAAGAGCAGAGTGACTTTAGCGCCTGCCGGAACATTCAGCTCCGCTCGCACAGAACGCACCTCGCTCACCAGCCGGATCGCCCAATCCATCTCTGCTGACGCGTCTTCATTGATCAGCGATGCCCCATAGTCCGGCCAGGACGCCGAAATCAACATGCTTTCGCGCACGGTGCCCTGCTCGCCCAGGCGTTGCCACAGCTCTTCCGTCATGAAGGGCATGAAGGGGTGCAGAAGAATCAGGATCTGATCAAGCGTCCACGCGGCCATGGCCCGTGTTTCCGCCTTCGCCTCTTCGTCCGCACCATTCAGGACAGGCTTGATGAACTCGACATACCAGTCACAAAACACATGCCAGACAAAATGATAAATCGCATCGGCGGCTTCGTTGAATCTGTACTCGGTAATCCCCCCAGCCACAGCATCGCGGGTTTTTTCAATCTCGCTCCCGATCCACAGATTGACCTTCAGGCTGACCCGGTGCGGATCAAAATCTTCCACACGAATGCATTCGTTCATTTCACAAAAGCGGGCGGCATTCCATAGCTTGGTGCCAAAATTGCGGTAGCCTTCAACACGAGCCATCGAGAGTTTGATGTCCCGGCCCTGCGCCGCCATGGCCGCCAGGGTGAAGCGCAAGGCGTCCGCGCCGTATTCATCCATGACCTTCAGGGGATCGACCACGTTCCCCTTCGATTTAGACATCTTGGCGCCTTTTTCATCGCGCACCAGCGCATGAATATAGGTGGTGTGGAACGGCACTTGGCTCTTGAAATGAAGCCCCATCATCATCATGCGCGCCACCCAGAAAAAGATGATGTCGAAGCCCGTGACCAAAACGCCCGTTGGGTAAAACCGTTTCAGCTCCGGCGTCTCATCGGGCCAGCCGAGCGTCGAGAGCGGCCACAGCGCGGAGGAAAACCACGTATCGAGAACATCTTCATCGCGCTTGAGCTCAACGGCTTTTCCATAATGTGTTTTCGCCACTGAGTGGGCGGCAACTTCGCTTTCCTCAACAAAGACTTCGCCATCAGGCCCATACCAGGCGGGGATTCTGTGCCCCCACCAGAGCTGCCGCGACACGCACCACGGCTGGATGTTGCGCATCCATTCAAAATAAGTGCGCTCCCAGTTTTTGGGAACAAATTTCATATCGCCATCTTCAACGGCTTTAATCGCGGGCTGCGCCAGAGTTTCGGCATCAACATACCACTGATCGGTAAGAAACGGTTCAATCACCACATGTGACCGATCACCATAGGGTATTGCGTGCCGGTGCTCTTCAATCTTTTCTACCAAGCCCAAATTCTGCATTTTTTCGACGACGAGTTTCCGCGCCTCGTACCTATCCAAACCCTGTAGGTCTTCTGGGATATGATCAGTTGTGGCCAAGCCAACAAGCGACTCGTCAGCAAGAATAGCGCCATGCTTACCAGGTGCTCTATGCCCCCACGAAAAGTCATCAAACTCACTATCCTTGAGGCAACCATTCTCCTTGAATATGTTGATCAACTTGAGATCGTGCCGCCGTCCCACCTCAAAATCATTAAAGTCGTGCGCCGGGGTGATCTTCACCGCGCCCGAGCCCTGTTCAGGGTCCGCATGATGATCGGCCACGATGGGAATGCGCCGCCCGACAAGGGGCAACTCCACATATTTTCCGATTAAATGCGTATAGCGTTCATCATCCGGGTGAACCGCCACGCCGGTGTCGCCCAGCATGGTTTCGGGGCGCGTGGTGGCGACGGTGATCGTCACACCGTCCTCCCCTTCCACCGGGTATTTGAAATGCCAGAGATGCCCTTCAATTTCTTTTTGTTCCACTTCCAGATCAGAAATAGCGGTGAGCAGTTTGGGGTCCCAATTCACCAGACGTTTGTCTTTGTATATGAGGCCTTCGCGGTGAAGTTGAACGAACACTTTGAGAACTGCCTTTGACAGTCCCTCATCCATGGTGAAACGCTCACGACTCCAGTCACACGACGCGCCCAGACGCCGGAGCTGTTTGGTGATGGCGCCGCCCGATTCCTTTTTCCATTCCCAGACACGTCTGATGAACTCCTCGCGGCCCATGTCCACCCGCCTGATGTTTCCCTCGGCCTCCAGCTGGCGCTCGACCACCATTTGCGTCGCGATCCCCGCATGATCCATACCCACCTGCCAGAGCACATTCTTGCCGCGCAGGCGCTCAAAGCGTATCAAAATATCCTGAATGGTATTGTTGAGCGCATGGCCCATATGGAGAGAACCGGTAACATTGGGCGGCGGGATAACGATGCAAAAATTTTCTGCACCCGGGCGGTCGGCACTTTTAAAGGCGCCGCTGTCTTCCCATTGTTTGTAGAGTCGCGCTTCTGCGCTCGAAGGTATGAAGTTTTTATCCAGCATTACAAAACCGCCCCGCCCAAAGCCTGCCTGACCCTTGCAAATGACGTCATAGCAGAAAAATCCACAGGACAAAATTCCCGCAGACTAAATGCAAGGGACGGATGGTCACACAACATGTTATGGGCCGAATCGAAGGGTGTTTTAGTGAGATGTTCGCCCAAGCTTGGCGACGCGCGTGATTTCTTCCCGAACCATTTCCTCAACCATGGACGGCAGATTTTCGTCGAGCCAGGAT
>JAJFIO010000107.1 GCA_021774915.1 Alphaproteobacteria bacterium | reverse complement strand
CGCCCATCGATGTTTTGCTTAACAATGCCGGTATCCTTGGCGGCGTCGACAATCAGAAGTTCGGCCAGCTCGACTATGACATGTTTAATAAAGTAATGGCGGTGAACTACACCGGACCGGTCAAAATGGCCGAAACGTTTCTGGAACATGTCGCCGCCAGCGATCAAAAAAAAATTATCACCGTCACCAGTTCTCAAGGCTCCATCAAAGGGGCCCGCGGCCGTGGTGGTTATTTTTATAAAGCCAGCAAGTCGGCCGTGAATATGGCCATGCGCACTCTGTCAAAGGAAGTCGCCAAGCGAGGCATTATCATCGGGCTGATCGATCCAGGCGCCGTTGATACGGATCTGATGAAGCCGATTAATCTCCCCTTTCCCCTGACACCGCCCGCTAAAGCGGTGAGCAATCTGATCGGCGTCATAGACGGGTTCACCATAGAGACCACCGGTTCAGTCATTCAGCACAACGGTAGAGCACTGCCTTGGTAGGGTGCGCTTGAACACAATCAAACATTTTGAGGTAACCATGGCCCAATTATCTTTCACACAATCAAGCTTCCAACACATTCGCCGCCTCACCATGGGCGGGATGATGCTGGCGGCCCTGACCGCCCCTGCTTTTTTGGCCGCCTGTTCGCCGGAAGAAGAGGCGGCGCAAGAGCAGACCCTGATCGCGCCGGAAGGCCGCCCGGTGGTGCTGATCACCGGCTCGAACCGGGGAATCGGCCTTGCCCTGGCGCAAGAATACGCAAGCCAAGGCTGGCACGTGATCGCCACCTGCCGCAAGCCAGAGGCGGCAGATGCCTTGCAAGCCCTCGCCGTGCAAAACCCGCATATCGTCATCGAAAAGCTGGATGTCACCGACCGCCCCGCCGTTGACGCGCTGGCCGAGAAATATAAAGACATGGCCATAGATGTCCTGCTCTCCAATGCCGGTATTTCCGGGGGTGATGTCCAGACCTTAGGTTCTTTTCAATATGACGCCATCGACAAGGTGATGGCGGTGAATGTCATCGGCCCGCTCAAACTGGCCGAAGCCTTTGTTGAGAACGTCGCCGCCTCAGACCAGAAAAAAATGGTGACCATCACCAGCACCCAAGGATCAATCACCAAAACCTTCGGCATCTCTTATTTCTACCGGTCGAGCAAAACCGCCGTGAACATGGTCATGCATAATCTGGCCATTGATTTGAAAGACCGCGACATCATCGTCTCTCTCGTGTCTCCGGGCATGGTCGACACCGATTTCATGAAAGGCGTGCCCCTGCCTCTGATCCCGGCGGAGCAAAGCGCATCAATGATCTATCAAGTGGTGGACGGATTAACTCTCGACAAATCCGGCGTCTTCCTTAACCATCGGGGCGATGAAGAACCATGGTAGGCATGGCCTCTCACACGGGGGGTAAGCGCCGCCTTTGGGGGGAAGGGTAATCTTTTGCCGATGAGGTCTGGCCGATTTTTTCAGTCCTATTCCAGCCGGGGCGCCGCTTTTTGGGCGCTGGCGCTGGCCTGCTTTTTTCTTCTGCCGGGCATGGGCGAGCCGCCCCTGACCGAGGCCAAGACGGTTTTGATCACCGGGTCTAACCGCGGCATCGGTCTGGAATTTACCCGTCAATATGCCGATCGGGGCTGGCGGGTGATCGCCACCTGCCGCCATCCCGACAAAGCCGCCAATCTGCAAGCCCTCGCCGCCGCAAACCCTTACGTGATTATCGAACAACTGGACGTCACCGACCACGCGGCCATTGATGCGCTGGCCGAAAAATATCGCGGCACGCCGATTGATCTTCTGCTCAACAATGCGGGGATTTCGGGAGGGCTCGAAAATCAACAATTTGGTCGAATCAACTTTTCGGTGTTCCGCGATGTCTATGCTGTGAATGTGGTGGGCCCGCTCAAAATGGCGGAAGCCTTTATCGATCATGTTGCCGCCAGCGACGATAAAAAGATTATGACGGTTTCAAGCAGCCAGGGCTCTATCGCCAATTCCACCGGCCTGCTTTATATTTACCGTTCCAGCAAAACCGCAGTGAATATGGCGATGAGAAATTTGGCAACGGAAGTAGTCGACCGACAGGTTATTGTCGGTCTGATCGCCCCTGGCGCCACCAAGCCTGCGTTCATGAAGGGCGTGCCCACAGCGCTGGGAAAACCCGAAGACCGCGTGAAAGGCATGACCGAAGTGATAGAGAGTTTCACGCTCGACATGTCGGGATCATTCATCGCCTATGATGGCGCACCCATACCCTGGTGAGTTGCCAGTATTAAATCAATCAGGAGACCGGCCATGCTAAATCCCGTTCGTTTCATATCAAACCACTGTTTTTCCATGATTATGGCAGTAGCTATGATCTTTATCGCCAGTCTGGTTGCCCCCCTTCCCGCTCAAGGCTACAGCGTGGATGCGCCTACTGTGTTGATCACCGGATCCAACAGAGGGATCGGGTTGGAGCTTGCCCGGCAATATGCGGCAAAAAACTGGAACGTCATCGCCACTTGCCGCAATCCCGATAAAGCCGACGCCTTGAACGCCATTGCCGCCGACTATGCCGATGTCACGATAGAAAAACTGGATGTGACAGATCACGGCGCCATCGACGCCCTCTCCGAGAAATATAAAGATACGCCCATTGATGTTCTGATCAACAATGCCGGCATCACCGGAGGCAGGGACACCCAGCAGTTCGGCAACTTACAGTATGATGCTTTTTTTCAGGTGATGGACGTCAATGTGGTGGGCCCGCTTAAAATAGCAGAGGCCTTTATCGATCAGGTTGCCGCCTCAGACCAGAAAAAAATCGTCAGCATCACCAGCTCCGAAGGATCGCTCTCAACCGTACATGGCGCGCGGAATTATTTTTATCGTCCCAGCAAAGCGGCGCTTAATATGGTGATGCTGAACCTATCACGGGAAATTTCTTCACGAGATGTGATCATTGGACTGATTAACCCGGGGCCGGTGGCCACCGACATGATGAAAGGCGTCAATATGCCACTGCTCACGCCCCAGGAGAGCGTAAGCGGCCTCATCTCGGTCATCGAAAGCCTGACCGCGGAAAATTCAGGCGCTTTCTTGCAATATGATGGTAGGGAACTGACCTGGTAGCGATGCGCTCAGTGATCAGGCCCGTCTCAGAACGTTTCTGATTTTAACGGAAACGGTAAGGCGGGCCAAGGGCGGCCCGGTGCTTATGCGCCGCGCCCGCGAGAGACCCGCGCAAAGCGCGGATACGTCATGAGCGAAAAAATCTAGAGCGATTCCGTGTAAACGGAATTTGCTCTAGGTTCCTTCACCGATATGGATAATTTTCAGCATATTGGTGGTTCCCGGTCTCCCAAAAGGAAGGCCTGCGGTGACAACCACGGTGTCGCCCTTGACGGCGACACCCTCCTGAACCGCCAGTTGTTCGGCATGTTCGATCATGTCGCTAAAATTGGAAATTTCTTTGGTGATCACGCTGTGCACGCCCCACGCCAAAGAGAGCTGGCGGGCCACCTGCTCATTGGAGGTCAAACTCAGCACCCGGCAGTGCGGGCGTTCACGCGAAACACGCAGGGCCGTCGAACCAGTATTTGTGAAAGCCAGAATCGCCTTGCATGAAAGAAGTCGCGCGATATTTCGGGCGGAGAAACTGATAGCGTCAGCGGCTGTCTGCCTGGGTTCGGAAGCTGTATTGACTAATTGAGACCAGTGTTCTGGATCCGCTTCCACCGCCTTGATGATGCGGTCCATAATCGCCACAGCGGTTTGAGGATGACGCCCGACAGCCGATTCAGCGCTGAGCATGACAGCATCAGCCCCCTGATACACCGCCGTCGCCACATCGGAAGCTTCGGCGCGCGTCGGGGTTGGCGCTTCGATCATTGATTCCAGCATATGAGTCGCGACGATCACCGGCTTGCCTGCGGTGCGGCATGCGCGCACCACGCGGCGCTGGATAATCGGCACGCTTTCAGGCGGCAATTCAACGCCCAGATCGCCCCGCGCGATCATCAGCGCATCGGATAAAGAAACGATTTTTTCCAGCGACTCAATGGCCGAAGGCTTCTCCAGCTTGACAATCAGTTTTGCACGTCCGCCAATAAGCGCACGCGCTTCTTCCACATCTTCCGGTGTCTGAACAAAACTGAGCGCCACATAATCAACCCCCGCATCAAGAGCAAAGGCGAGATCGGATCGATCCTTACTCGTGAGCGCCGAAATTGGGAGAGTCCGTCCCGGCAGGTTTACGCCTTTATGGTCAGTCAGCTTGCCGCCAACATCCACTTTCACGGTTGCCTTGTTTCGACTGGCTTCAACCACCGTCACTTGCAAACGGCCATCATCCAGCTTCAACACATCGCCAGGTACAATAACTTCGAAAAGCTCCGCATGCGGAAGAGGGATAACGCCTTCCCGGGAAGCCTGCGTTGCCACTTCCAGGCCAAGGGTCTGCCCATAGCGCAACTCCAATGCACCGCCCGCAAATTCACCAACTCGGATTTTAGGCCCCTGAAGATCGGCGATGATGGGGATGGGCCGCCCGGCTGGTGCTTCAGCCTGGCGAATCGCAGCAATGCGGCGCTGATGCTGTTCCTGCTCACCATGAGAAAAATTAATGCGAAAAGCATCGACCCCGACATCGCAAAGCATGTGGATGCGTTCCGGCGGGTCGCTCGCCGGACCCATGGTCGCGATAATCTTACAACTTCGAAGGCGCATGGCAGGTATTAAACGACTCAAACTTAAGGGCCCGCTTCTTTATGACCGATCCCCTGATCATCCGCAACACCGCAATCCCTTAAAATCAAGGCTGCGCTTTGTCATAAATCGACGACTTATTCCAAAGGGATTTGAGTTTTCTTTCTCAATGTCCGCAAGGCAAAGCTCGACTTCACGCGATCAACGCCGGGCAGGCGGGTGAGAAAATCCCGGTGCAAATTTTCATATTCCGCCGCATCGCACACGATGATACGCAAGAGATAATCGGCATCGCCCGTCATCAAATAGCATTCCATCACTTGGGGCCGCGCCACCACTTCCCGTTCGAACGCTTCCAGATCATGGCTTTCCTGGGAGTGCAGCGTGATTTGAACAAACACGCTTTGCGGCCGGCCCGAAGCCGCTTGATTGAGAATGGCGACATAGTTTTCGATGACGCTGCTTTCCTCTAGCGCCCGCACCCGGCGCAGACACGCCGAGGGCGACAGTCCCACTTCAACCGCCAGATCTGCATTGCTGATACGTCCTGCGATCTGGAGCCGGTCCAAAATGGCACGATCTATGGTATCAATCTTATATTTTTGCATATTATGCCATTTATTATGATTTATTTCGAATTATTATGCAATATTGTGAATAAATAACGCATAAATAGCAAACACTTTCAAGCCGCATTTCGGCATACTGATCCAATCAACAATCCGTGGATGAGAGAGGCGCTCATGCAGATCGGCGTGCCAAAGGAAATCAAAGAACATGAATACCGTGTGGGCCTGACGCCGGGCAGTGTCATGGAGCTGGCACATCATGGGCACACGGTTCTGGTGGAAACCGGCGCCGGAATGGGCATCGGCGCCAGCGATGACGATTACCGCCAGGCTGGCGCTGCCATCGCCGCCACTGCCGCGAACGTTTTTGAGCAGGTGGACATGGTGGTGAAAGTCAAGGAACCGCAACTGCCTGAATGCGCCATACTGAGCCCCCATCAAACGCTCTTCACCTATCTGCATCTGGCCGCTGACAAACCCCAGGCGCAAGCCTTAATGAAATCGGGCGTCACCGCCATCGCCTATGAGACGGTGACCGACGCCCATGGCGGCTTGCCGCTGCTCGTCCCCATGAGCGAGGTTGCCGGTCGCATGTCAATTCAGGCGGGCGCGCATTTCCTCGAAAAGGAGCAGGGCGGCGCGGGCGTGCTTTTAGGCGGTGTGCCCGGCGTGCAGGCAGGCAAGGTGGTAATCATCGGCGGCGGCACGGCAGGCACGCACGCGGCCATGATGGCGGTGGGCCTCGGCGCGGAGGTGACCATCATCGAAAAATCAACCCAGCGTCTGCGGGAATTGGACACCGAGTTCCAAGGGCGCCTGCGCACACTGTTCTCAACCCGCGACGCCATCGCGGCTGAAGTCAAAAACGCGGATCTCGTCGTCGGATCTGTTCTTATCCCCGGCGCGGCGGCTCCCAAGCTCGTCACCCGCGAGATGATCGCCAGCATGGCGCCCGGCTCCGTCGTGGTGGATATCGCCATCGATCAGGGTGGGTGCTTTGAAACCAGCCGCCCCACCACCCATTCCCATCCCACATTTGTCATTGAGGGTGTCATTCATTATTGCGTGACCAATATGCCCGGCGCCGTGGCGCGCACCTCGGCCCAGGCGCTCAATAACGCTACTCTGCCCTTCGTCCTGGCGCTGGCTGATAAGGGCATAACAAAAGCACTCACCCAAGACCCGCATCTGGCGCATGGCCTGAATGTCAGAAACGGACAGATCGCACACCGGGCGGTGGCCGAGGCTTTAGGGCTGACATTCTTCCCGCTGAAAGCCGCCTGACCCCTTTACTGCCTGGGTGTGCACGCCGTCGACGTGGACGGGGTGATAACACGCACAGGGCAAGACCCGCCCCTATCATCCTTTTTGCAAAAGAAATCACACGCGTTCTGCGCACAAACACCACGTGATCAATGCGGGCCGATTTTTCGTGCCGCAAGAGGACCATTCTGTTATAAGAATCAATCTGTTGCGAAACATGTGGGCGGCCTGATGTCACGCATCTGGTCGGATGGATCGCAACGAGTGGGGCTTGGTTTCTCGAATAAATCTAAGGCGCTTTGTGGGGTTTTATTTTCGATAAGGCCAAAGTGAATCGAGCGCGCAAAGGATTATGACTGTGCCATCATCCAAGCTGGACCAAGATCCCCGCGAGGCCCCGTGGCCCAAATCTTCTTATGCGTGGTACGTCACGGGTGTTCTGGCCTTCGCCTATTTTGTCTCCTTTGTGGACCGGATGATCCTTAATCTGATGGTGGGGCCGATCAAGCGGGACCTCAATCTTACCGACACGGAAATGAGCTTGCTTCTGGGTCTGGGATTCGCGCTGTTTTATGCCACCTTGGGCATTCCTTTGGCGCGGCTTGCCGATCGCACCAACCGCAAAGCGATTATTACGGCCGGTATTTTTGTTTGGAGTTTCATGACCGCGCTGACCGGCCTGGCTCGCAGCTATAGCTTGTTGTTCTTGGCCCGTATTGGGGTAGGTATTGGTGAGGCAACGCTCAACCCGTCAGCTTATTCGATGATGGCGGACTATTTTCCCAAGGACAAATTGGGCCGCGCCATGGGCGTGTACGGGCTAGGCGGCACAGTGGGCATTGGCGGTGCGCTGATGCTCGGCGGCTTGGTGGTGGGGCTGGTCGAGGGTATGGAGAATTTGAATCTGCCGATTATCGGCGAAATATATCCTTGGCAACTCACCTTTTTTGTCGTTGGTTTACCAGGGGTTTTGCTGTCAGCCTTGATTTGGTTCACGGTCAAAGAACCCTTGCGCCGCAGCGCTGTGGAGGGGCAGCCTGTTGGCGCCAATGTCTCCTTAAGCGACGCACTGCGCTATATGAGATCCCACGGCCGGGCTTATGCGGCCATTGTCTTGGGCTTGAGTTTTATGGGGATCACGGCTTTAGGGTCGGTGACATGGATGCCGACCTTCTTTATACGGACACACGCGTGGTCAGCGGGTCACGCGGGCACCATTTTGGGGCTCGCTATGTTTTCGGGTGGAGCGGGGGCAATTGCCGGCGGATGGCTCGGTGATATGTTAATGGCGCGCGGGTATAAAGATGCAGCGCTGCGCGGATCTATGGTCGCCATCTTATTATCGATCATCCCGACGGTGGCGGCGTTTCTTTCGCCCAATGCCAACACCGCCGTCATTTTATGGATGATCGGTAACTTTCTGTACACCATGCCCATGCCCATGGGATCTGCGGCGTTGCAGTTTATGACTCCCAATCGCTTGCGGGCGACGGTCTCCGCCATCTTTTTTTTCATCTTTAACTTGATTGCGCTGGGTGCAGGGCCCACGCTGGTGGCCCTTATCACAGATTATGGTTTTGCCGATCCCGGCCGGGTGGGGCACTCGCTCGCTATTGTGGCCGGTATTTCGTTGCCGATCTCAGCGCTCATCTTTTGGTCTGGCATTCGGGCTTTCAGCGCCAGCATGGCGCATATAGCGCCACCGGAATAAAAGTCTAAACCCCGAAATTGCCGCCGCAAAAAGGCGGCCCCATTTACAGGGAGCCGCCTCTCTTAATCGCGTGGCCGCATGACGACCAGTGCTGATTTACTCAGCCGCTGTTTTCAGGCTTTCACTTGCATCACCGGGAATGAGCGGTACCGCATCAAGCGCCCAGTTTTTAGACTTTCTGCGTCCGGGGCTTGGGATTGCATAAGCAATTTCATCTTCATCGCGGTGCATTTTCTTAACATCGATGCGCCAACCCTTGGCCTGCCATTCCCTGTACAGCTCGCGGTAACGCGCCACCGCCTTATCAGCCGGAACCAGCACTTCTTTGGTGTTCGCCCGCGGTGTCAAAATCGGGTTGATGGTCTCGAGCACAACGCGATCCTGTTCAGCAATAAATACCCCACGATCAATAAACGTCTGATTATGACGTTCTTCGGTGAGGAAATTGCGCAACATCAAAACATAAATCCGATCCAGTTTTTCATGGATTGGTGTATGCAACATATAATTGTGCATAGAGGCTTTTTCAGTGGGATGAATAAAAGTCCATGTGCAATTCACGCCATGATTTCCGGCACCGGCTTCGGACCACGCATCTTCAGTCCGGCCAGAGGCTTCTCTCATCGCTTCATTGGCTAAAGGCGGGGTATACATGGGATTCATAAAACCCGTCCCCCACTCTTTTTCAATCAATGTAATATCGGCCACGGTATATTCATCCTTCACGCCCAAGAAGCCATGGGTCGGATGGGTGAACTCATTATGTGCCGGATCCATCGTGTTCTCGAGCGAGCGCTTGTAATCGATTTTCCAATCGACTTTGAGCATGGCGCATATCCATTTCTCATCATCATACTCAGGAATGTCGATGATCGGCGGACGTTCCTCTTCAGGCAAGTCGCCCAGAAACGTGAAAATAAGGCCATACTTTTCTTCCACCGGATAGGCGTCGATATGTGCGCGCGCCGGAATTTTTTTGTCCGATGCAATAGAGGGCAGGCGAACACATTCGCCCTCACCATTAAACGTCCACCCATGATAGGGGCATTCAATACAATCCCCCTGAATGCGGCCTTCGGCCATGGCCCCGCCGCGATGGGTACACGTGTTACTGATGCAATTGACTTTCCCGGCCTTATCGCGCCAAAGAACAAATTCCTGGCCCAGCATAGTTGTTTTGACCGGTTTATAGGTCACTTCACTGCTTTCAGCAGCCACATACCAAAAATTGATAAACATGTTCTTCTCCCGGAAGTCTTCAAGCTAAGGTTCGAGTTGCCTGACCCTAGCTGACGCGGCGGCGGGAGAGCTTGATTTATGTCAAAGGCCGTCTTTTACGCCCAGCCAAAGCAAAAGGGGCAGAAATCAGGCTTGAAAACGGGCGGTGAAGATTGATCCAAATCATTGTCCGGTGCGCCCTGAACTGCCATAATTAACATTAATGAAAAAAATTTTACGGGGCTGAGAAGCCAGAAGACGACAATTCACGCGCGGTGGAGAGTTGAATATGAGACATAAAACCTTAGTGATGGCCTTGAGTTTCCTCTGCCTTTCAGCCTCGGCTCAAAGCGCCTTAGCGGGCGCCGAGGAGGGCCAGGAACTGGCACAAGAATGGTGCCAATCATGCCATGCCACCGCGGATCAGGGCCCTGGCGTTGACGTTGCGCCCTCCTGGTCTTCTATCGCCAACGACCCCCAAAAGACGGATGATTATTTACGCGCCTGGCTTTCAATGCCTCAAGGACAGATGGAACATATTGCCCTCACCAGTCTGCAAATCAAAGACCTACTAGCCTATATCCGTACACTGAAACAAAAATGATATGAACTAACCCGATTCTCGTGCCGTCTTCTCATGCCTGACGCATCTGATGGCCTAAGCAGGGCCGTAGACTTTATTCGAAAAAATCATCCTCCACAGACATCGGCTCTTTCAACAGCCAGTCCTGGATATATTCCGGCACCTCATCCATCGAAAACTTTTTCTGTTCTTCGATGTCATAAGCGAAAGCCGCCAGATCGCCGATTTCATTTCCGGTCAACTCGATCTGATAGGCAAATTCCGCCGCCTGTAATTCCACCATGGCGAGGGAGCCGCGCCACATACGCGCCGAAAAATCCAACAAGTCAATTGACCGACTATCACCAGGCGCATCCAGGGATGGCGCAGCCAAGCCGCCAACACCGTTCACGGAATGACACACAACACAGCCCTTTTGGACAAAAAGCACGCGCCCGCGCACCGGATCGATGATGGGAATGGAAACGGTGGGTGGCGCAAGGTCCGCCATCTCATCGGAAGGCGCCACATCCTCTTGCGCCAGCACCCCCTTCATCGGCGCCATGAACAGGACCACCAGAGCACAGGCCCCAACAGCCGCAGTCAGAAACCGGCCTTCCATATCCTTTTTCAACCACATGAGATAAACTCCTTTTACGGGCTGCTGCTTGATTTCACATCATTAGAATGATGCCCCAAACACGGCGAACCTAAAAGATGTTTTTTGCACAGCGTCTCTTTGCCACAAAACCACCCCGTTCCTGCTTGAAACCATGACTGCTGCCGATCAGAAATCACTGGGTTTAATCGAACTCATCGCCATGGGCGTGGGCGGCATGATCGGCGGCGGCATTTTTTCCGTCCTCGGCCTGGCTGTGGGGGTCACCGGCCATGCCGCCCCGGTGGCTTTTCTGGTAGGAGCGCTAATCGCATTGGCGGGCGGATATTCTTATGTGCGCCTGGCACTCACCTTTCGCAATGACGGCGCCAGCTTTACCTATCTGGAATGCGCTTATCCCCGGCAACCGAACATTGCCAGCATCACCGGCTGGACCGTAATCATCGGCTATGTCGGGACGCTGGCGCTCTATGCCTTTACGTTTGGCGCTTATGGCGCCGAACTTCTGGGACAAGGCAAAGAACCGGCCTTGCGCATGGCCTTGTCGGCCGCCGTGCTTATTTTCTTTCTGATCGTCAATCTGAAAAGCGCGCTGACCAGCGGCCGAACCGAAGATCTGATCGTCTACGCCAAAATCCTCCTTCTCGGAGTCTTTGCTGTTGCCGGGTTATCGACGCTCAGCACAGATCGTCTCACCCCCGTGTTTGATCAGGGCGTATCATCCGTTTTCATGGCGGGCGCTCTGATTTTTGTCGCCTATGAAGGCTTCCAGCTCATCACCAATGCCGTGCATGAAACCCATCATCCGGACAGGAATATTCCTCTG
>JAJFIO010000106.1 GCA_021774915.1 Alphaproteobacteria bacterium | reverse complement strand
AACTGGGCGGTGACGGGACTTTATTTCTACGATAATCAGGTTGTGGATATCGCATCTCAGGTCAGGCCGTCAGACCGCGGGGAGTTGGAAATCACCTCGGTCAACGCGGTCTATTTGGATCAAGCTCAGCTTCGGGCCGAGAGGTTGGGGCGGGGGTATTGCTGGTTTGATACGGGCACGCATGAAATGCTCCTGGAGGCGGCCAATTTTGTCAAAACCGTCGAGCAACGCCAGTCCATGCGTATTGCCTGTGTGGAGGAGATCGCCTACCGCCAGGGCTGGATTGACTCTACGGAACTTGAGGCGCTGGCCGATCCGTTGCGCAAGAGTGGCTATGGGGACTATCTTATGGGCCTCATAAGTGATTCGCGGCAAAAAGATGACAAGCATAAGCAGCCAGGTCGACACAGGTAATTCGACTCACATCTGGACGCTGGATCTGGATCGACCTGTGCTCGTTTTTAAGCTGTTTTTTATTCTCCTGCCTTTTATGATTCTGTTTGCCCTTGAGGCTATCGGCCTCAGTTTTCTCCTCTTAATTTTTGCCCTTCCTTTTGATCTGAGGCTGCGCCGCGCTTTTCAGCGGCCGTCTTATAAATATGTTATTCGCTCGCTCGGCCTTTTTCTCGGCTGGGCTGCTCTTTCTGTGACGTGGTCTTCTCAGGGGCCTGATCAGCAACTTTTGAGACTCATCCTTTTGTGTGTGATGGGGTGCCTCGCGATCGTCTCGGCGGCAAGTATGACAGGGGCTCAAAAGGCTAAGGTGCAATCGTTCGCCGTGTATTCTCTTATAATCTGCGTGATTGGTCTGATTGCCGTGTCGCTGGCGTCCCAAGGCTTCGTCATGCGTCTGACGGGAGGAGGCATTCTTCAGAATGGGTTCAATAATGAAGCGCCCGCCCGCAGTATATCAATCCTTGCTGTGCTGGTCTGGCCTCTGGTCGGATTGATATTTTCGCGAAATTCTGGTTTTACGGGGCGGCGCGCGATCCTTCTTGCCAGTGCCCTGGTTTTAGGATTGGCGATGGCGGCTTTCAGGCTGGGAGTGGTTTCAAACCTACTGGCTTTGGCTTTAGGTGGCGCGGCCTTTCTGCTGGTCGCATTGCAGCCTCGGGTGGCTCTGGCTGCTCTTTCATGTCTGATGCTGGGTTATTTGTTATTGGCTCCCACGATCCACATGGATTTATTGAGTGGGCCGGGTGACCAGTCAGTGGTCGCGGGGCCGGGCACCTGGGCGTACCGGATGGAGGTCTGGTCCCATACGGCGCGGGCGACTTTTGAAGCTCCTATCGCAGGAAGTGGTTTTGAAGGGTCTGGTTTTTCTGGTCAGAACTTGAGCCTAGGGCAAGACAGCACGCTTGATCGGCAGGGGGTAATAGATGCCCCTCATAATCTGTTTTTGCGAATCTGGCTTGAACTGGGCTTGGTGGGCGTTATCCTGCTGGGCGGGATCCTTCTGGGGGTGATCAGAGCTATCTGGCAGCGTGTTCACAATGGAATTGAAGCGGGCATAGCGACGTCGGTGCTGGTGAGTTTTTTAACTCTTTCCCTGCTGAACATGGGCGCTTGGCACTTGTGGTGGATTGGCACAGCGTGGCTGGCGGCTATTATTGTGATTGTATGCAGACAGTCAGGGGCGTATGACTCCTCTTCTCAGCGTCCTTCCAGCATTTTCCCGAGTGTCGGTGTTATGCCCCCACAGATCACGTTCACCGCCAAAACCAGCTGAGGGCGATCCTGCATTGTTGAGCCTTCAGCCGGGATGAAACCGACATCCATATGAGCGATGACACCGAACAGAGCACGGCGCCGCACGCCCAAACCCTTAGCTTAGAGCGTGATCATGATGTGCCGTTGGTCAGCGTCGTGGTGGTAACATATTTTACAGGCCGCTGGCTGAATGCCTGTCTGGCCTCACTTCTTGATCAGGATATCGCAGTTGAACTGATCGTGGTGGACAATGGCAACCCTCCCGATATCACCTCAGGTCTGCTGGAGATGGCGCAGGTGAATCCACATGTTCATGTGTTGACCGGTCATGGCAATGTTGGTTTTGCCAAGGCGTGCAACAGGGGCGCCCGGCAAGCGCGAGGGGATATTCTGCTTTTGTTGAATCCGGATTGTGAAGCGCCCTCCGGCGCATTGCGCGCACTCATGGATGAAGGCCTGCGCTATGATGGATTGTGGATGGTGGGCGCCCGGCTGATCAATGAGGATGGCAGCGAGCAACGCGGCGCCAGGCGGGACCTGCTTACCCCCTGGTCGGCTCTTGTGGAAGGGTTCAAGCTCTATCATTTGGCGCCGGGTCATCCCTCGATGGTGCGTTTCAACCAACACCAAAAGCCCTTGCCGTCTGAAACCACTCCCATCCCGGTGATCAGTGGCGCCTGCATGATGCTGCCGGCCACAGCCTATTGGGCGCTGGGGGGGATGGATGAAAACTATTTTCTTCATGTGGAAGATGTGGATTTCTGTTTTCGCTTCCACAGAAATGGCGGTACGGCTTATTTTGTTCCGCATGTCACGATCCGGCATCATCAGGGGACGAGCGCGGCCAGTTCACTCTTTGTTGAATGGCACAAGACAAAAGGGTTCTGGCGCTATTTTTGGAAAAACTTTCGATCTGATACGCCGCTTCTTCTGCTGGTTGCGGTCAGTGGTGCAGTGCTGGCACTGTTTCTCGGGCGTGCTTTGCTGACGCCGTTCAGGAGGTAAGCCTTTGAGATAAAGGCTCCGGCTTGTAGAATGACCCTGAGGGCAGAGCGCCACCCGTGCCACGCATCGGTTCATGGAGCGAAAAGGTCTATGAAGGCGCTCGGGCGCTCTTCATGTTACAACCCTTGTATGCCGACATGGCGCGCAAGATGAGACAACGAGGATCAAACTCATGAGATATAAGCTTTTTGGCCGCAGCGGCATGCGGGTATCTGAACTCTGCTTAGGCACGATGACCTTTGGAGAAGAGACCGGTTTTGGTGCTGCACGGGATGAATGCAAGAAAGTTTTTGACGCTTTCCTAGAAGCCGGTGGTAATTTTATCGATACGGCCAATATGTATTCGAAGGGCACATCTGAACGTATGCTTTCGGAGTTCATCGCCCCTGAGCGGGAACGCCTGGTTCTGGCCACCAAGTATTCCAATAACATGGTCTCGAATGACCCCAATTCCGGCGGAAACCACCGCAAGAATATGGTGCAGGCGTTGGATGCCAGCCTAAAGCGTCTGGGCACGGATTATGTCGATGTCTATTGGGTTCATATCTGGGACTTTACCACGCCTATTGATGAAGTGATGCGGGCGCTAGACGATATGGTGCGGTCGGGCAAAGTGTTGCATGTCGGGATTTCCAATGCGCCGGCCTGGATTGTTTCGGCTGCCAACACATTAGCGATGGAAAGAGGATTGACCCCCTTTTCCGCTATGCAATTGCAATACAATCTGGTGGAACGCAGTATTGAGGCTGATTTTTTGGCTCTTGCCGCCATGCAGGATATGGTGATTACCCCATGGAGTCCATTGGCCGGTGGCTTGTTGACCGGAAAATTCAATCGCGATGTTGATGAAGAAGCCCGCAAAGGATCGCGCCTGGCCACGACGCGCTGGGGGCGCATTACGGATGCAAAGCTCGATGTTGCCGAGAAGGTTACCGAGATTGCAAAAGAAATCGGCCAGACTTCATCGCAAGTGGCGCTTAAGTGGTTACGCCAAAAAAACAAGGCAGTTGTTATTCCTATCATCGGCGCGCGCAATGAGGAACAATTGAAAGATAATCTTGGCTGCCTCGAATTTGAATTGGGGGACGATCATATAAAGGCGCTTGATGAAGTGAGTGCTGTCACGCACGGTTATCCGGCGAGCTTGCTCTTAAATCCTTATGCAGCCCGGATGATGCATGGCGAGATGGCTGATCAGATCGATAATCACCATGATATTCGTTAAGGTTTTCCGCGGGCTTTAGGCTGCTTGGGGTGAATAGAGTGTCTTACTGGGGTGAGAAGTGGCGCTGTTCGACAAGGAAATTGAGCCAGGGCATGTCGATCAAGAACAACAGAAGAATAAGGACCGTCAAAAACACAACATAGAGAATAAAGTAGGTCTCTTTATAGAGTTGTTCCGGCTTCTGGGTGACTGAATCTGCACGCATCCCGATTTTAAGATACCAGACGAAGAGGAGCGCCAGGAATGGAATGGCCAGTAGAAATTCCACGCGGTATTTGATCAAAAATACCCCCAAAAAGAATGTCGCCGACAGCGCATAGAAAAAGGCTGATAGTAAAAGGCTTTCTTCGGAATAATACCGGAAGGACCGACGGTATCTCCCGGCCAATGCAGGGTCGCCGATGAAACGATACTCTGCATAGCGTTTAACCGCCATCAAATATGCACCACCCATCCAATACGCCAGGAGGATGGAGGATGGGGGGATGGCGTTGCTGGCGATGGCGGCCCAGCCAAGTAAGAAACGCAGCGGATTGTTGATGGATTCGGACAAGACATCCAAATACAAGACATCTTTGGTTCGTATAGGGCGAACATTATAAATCAGCCCCATGACAAGAAATGCGACGGCGAACAGAAAAAATTGAACAGACAGGAGCGAGGAAAAAAACAGGCCGGCGGAGGCGAATGCCAGCCATTGGACATAAACTAAAGGTCCGCGAATGCATCCTCTGGCGGAGGGGCGGTTTTTTTTCACAGGATGGTGGCGGTCAAATTCAGCGTCAAGCCATTCGTTTATGGTGTAATTGGCCGAGGAGAGAAAGCACGCAGCCACAATCCCCATTATGAGAGGCGTCATAGATATTGATGAAAAGGGGATGTCGCTTAATACCACTGCCAGGGCTGCGCCTGGGAGCATGAAGATGTTTTTAAACCAATGGTCCGGGCGTGATATGGCAAGATAATCGCCAAGTGTGGCTTTTGGTATTGGTGTGATATGCGAGCCTTCAGATCCCACGTCATCTCCCTAGGGTGTGACGGTCAAAGCGTTGCCTGATGGAAACATAAGATATTTATCCCCCCTGGAGAAGGATAAACTGGACTAAATTTACTTTTTGAGGATACGCCGTCATGCATCCCAAATTTTTTGGAAATAACGTAAAAGTGATATTTTTTGACACTCTCTAGGGTGTGATCGACTCACCTTGAGGTTCCGCTGTTTGAGTTCGGTTTTTTTCGAACAGATAAATGTCCAGCCCCGTTTTTTCGATATATTCAGTCAGTTCGAATGTGCGTTTAAAAAAAGGCACATTTTTTTTGAAAGGTTCTCTCCAGATAGCGATGACCCAGACCCGGTCGTAATTTGTCAGAAA
>JAJFIO010000105.1 GCA_021774915.1 Alphaproteobacteria bacterium | reverse complement strand
TCTGGAGCCCAATATTCAGATTGTCGGGGCCGACCTTTCCGGAGACCGCAAACTTCATCTGGAACACACGGTGCATAACGGCGTTCCTCTAGACGAGGCGCAAAAGGACAAGGTTCTGACCCATATCCACCGGCTTTGGGGACACGAGGTTGACCTGGTCCAGATTGACGCTACGCAAAGCGCCGCTTAAGCCCCCTCTTTCTCCCTCCACCCCTGACATCGTCTCATTTCTTGCAGTTTTCCGGTTTCCGGCCCTGTGATATTTATGACACAATTGCTCCGGAAACGGACTGTTTCGCTCCAAGTAAGCATAACTTGAAGCGCGTAGGGTTTGACAAGCGCCCGGCGGCAAATGACACTCGGCTCACAGTTAGATGACGTTCGTGTCATTCAACTGTAAGCCGTCGAGGGTTGGAACAACGCAACCGGGAGGAGCGGTCAGGGGAGAGCAAAACGGCGCCGCTCACGTCTCGCACATAATGGCGAGAGCGGGGTGCGGTTTCGCGAGAACAAGACCAAGTTCCCTTGATCTGATAAGCCGGGGATCGGCCGATAAGAGCCGCACCATGCGCCAACACCAGACGGACTCGAAAATCCGCGGCGCCTTTATGGCCCGCCGTTTAGAACGTTAGTTATAGGGGAGATATCAAGTGTCAAAACAACTTATGAAGAGATTATACGCTTGTGCGGCCAGCCTTTCGGTGGCAGCAGGCGCATCGGCAATAAGCACCACGAGTTCGCTGGCTCAAGTCAATGAAATTGTCGTCACCGCACAAAAACGGGAGCAATTGCTGTCCGACGTCCCTATTGCCGTGTCAGCCTATTCGTCCGATCAATTGCAAAAATCAGGTGTAACCGATTTGCGCTCTCTCATGAGCCTGTCGCCCGGTTTGGTAACGACCAGTACGGATTCAGAAACGGACGGCACAACTTTCCGTTTGCGCGGCATCGGCACGACCGGCCAGAATATTGGTATTGAAGGCGCCGTGGGTGTTTTCCTCGATGGTATTTATATCAGCCGCGCCGGTATCGCGCTGACTGACCTGCCGGATGTCGAGCGCATCGAAGTGCTGCGCGGCCCTCAAGGCACTCTTTTCGGTCGCAACACTTCGGCCGGCACCATTAACGTCATCACCAAAGCGCCGGAGCACGAATTTGGCGGTATGGCCGAAGCCACCTACGGCAATTACGATTACGTCAACATCAAAGGTGCGGTCACGGGCCCTGTCGCAGAGGACGTTCTCGCGGTTCGGCTCAGCGCATCTTATACCATGCGTGATGGCTTCATTGATGACCTGGTTACAGGGCAGGACTACAATGACCGCGACCGCTGGGGATTGCGGGGCTCGTTCCTTCTCACCCCTAATGACGATGTAAGCCTGCGGGTGACGGCCGATTACGCTGAGGCGGATGAAAGCTGCTGTGCGGCGGTCACGCGCAGCGATTTAGGGGGAATTTCACTCATTCAAGGCGCACTGGGCGCTGCGTTTGTCGCACCGGCGAAGCCTTTTGCCCGCAAAGCGGCGTACAATTCGCCGTTTACGCAAAACGTCGATAATTGGGGCATTTCCGGTGAGCTCAATTGGGACTTGAACGAGACCATCACCATGACCACCATTCTCTCCTACAGGGATTGGGATGCCTTTCAGCAATCCGATGTCGACTTTACCAATCTGGATATCCTGAATCGCAACGGCCGCAATGACGGCGTTGAGACTTTCAGCGCTGAAATGCGGTTCAACGGACAGTTTGATCGCGTTAATTGGCTGGTTGGCGGGTACTATGCTGACGAAGCTCTCAGACGGAGTGAGGATTTCAGCTTCGGCGCCGATACAGAACTCTTTCTCAATACGACGCTCAACGCCCTTTCCGGCGGCGCCTGGATCGGCATTTTGGGTGGATACTCCGGCCTGACAGGACTGGCTCCGGGCACCGTTTTTCCGGACGGCGCCGGGGCGGTATCGAGCATCCTTAATCAGGACGGCGAGCAATGGGCTTTGTTCACCCACAACGTGATTGACGTAACCGATGATCTGCGCCTGACTGCGGGTGTGCGCTATACGGAGGAAACCAAAAAAGCCACCGGCACCATGACCACCATCAATCCAGGTTGCTCGGCAATGCTTCCGATTGCGGCAGGGTTCCCAATGGCCTCGCCACTGTTCCCGCTCGTCGCTCAAGCAGCCGGTGCGGCTTGCCTGCCTCTGTGGGGGCCGGTGCCTGATTTTGGCGGCAAGCGGAAAGAGACGGAATGGTCGGGAACGGTTAAGCTTGACTATGACCTGACCGAAGAAGTCATTGCCTATGCCAGCGCCAGCCGGGGCTATAAAGGTGGCGGATTCAACCTCGACCGCACCGCTGCTCTTGGCGGCGCCAATCCGCAGTTCAAAGGTGAGTTTGTAAACTCATATGAAGCTGGTATCCGTGGCATATTCTTGGACAATCGCCTGGCGATGAATGGCGCTGTGTTTTATGCCAAGTACAAGGACTTCCAATTGCTCACTTTCAACGGCGTGCAATTCATCACGGAAAACGTTTCGAAAGTGGACACTATGGGCGCCGAGCTTGATTTTCAGGCATCGCTCGCGGAAGGCTTCGATGTTTTCGGGGGCGTGAGCTACACTGAGGCTGAATACGGTAATGGCGTTGCCGCTCCCTTGACTGGTCGTCAGATCACGAACGCCCCCAAATGGGTGTTCACAGGAGGCGCGACCTATACCCGGCCCATCGGCAATTCCGGACTTGACGGTTTCCTGCACAGCGATTTCCGCTTTGACAGCGGGGCCAATACCGGATCCAATCTCGATCCGCGCAAAATACAGGACGACTATATTGTCGTGAACTTGCGGGGCGGCGTCAGCTTCGACGACGGCCGCTGGGAGCTGGAAGGATGGGCGCGTAATGTGCTTGATCAAAACTATATCCAAGTCGCCTTCGATCAGCCTTTGACGACGCTGGCGAGCCCGTCGACGATCAATGCTTTCCTGGCCGAGCCACGCACCTATGGCGTGACCGGGAGGTTGAACTTCTAAAGTCTCAACCGATCTCATCTGAACACGAATAAGGCCGGGATGCTCACAAGCTTCCCGGCCTTTTTTCGCCCCGGTGGCCTAAGGTGACGCAGCGTAAACCTCAAAATTTTTCACGCTTTGGTGCAAGAATGCCACGCCTTTAGCGGGGGCTAACCCTTCATTAACCATGTGTTATTTGTTATACTTTAGCTTAGTGGTCGCGGTCGAGATGATAAGGGGGAAGAGATCGCGTGGCGCCCCGACAAGTCTCCTGTCAATTAGCGGGGCTCACAAGGGTACACACCTTTTAAAAATTCCCCATACATTCGGCTAGGGAAATGCCAAGTGATTGAGAAATGGGCGCTCTTTAATAGTCCCGCTTACCGCTTGCCCGGCTGTAAAACTTGGCACTGTGAGGAGAGAACTGTGAAAATGCTTAAAAACAAAATCTTTACCCGGACGGCCGCTTGCGTGGCTGCTCTGGGAATGGGCGCCCTGGCCGCGCTGCCCGCGCAGGCGCAACTCAGTGAAATCGTCGTGACCGTTCAAAAACGGGCGGAAAACATTCAAACCGTTCCCGTGGCCGTGACGGCCTTTAGCGGCGAGTTTCTGAATGAAACCGGCTTTGTTGATATTTTCGATTTGGCCGATTACACGCCGGGTCTTTATTTTACCCAGAGCCAAACAGCGACGCAAACCGTGGTCTCCATTCGCGGCATCGGTACATCGAGCAATAATGCAGGTTTTGAACCTTCAGTCGGCATTTTTATCGACGGCGTTTATCGCTCGCGCACCGGCACTGCCATTAACGATCTGGTCGATGTCGACCGCATCGACATCGCCCGCGGACCGCAAGGCACGCTCTTTGGCCGCAACACATCCGCCGGCGCCATCTCGATTTTCACCAAAGCGCCCGAATTTGAGTTCGGCGGCTTTGCCGAAGTCTCCGTCGGCAATCTTGATTATTTCAACGCCAAAGGCGCGCTCACCGGCCCCGTTGTCGAAGACAAAGTGGCGGCGCGCATCAGCGGCTTTTACAC
>JAJFIO010000104.1 GCA_021774915.1 Alphaproteobacteria bacterium | reverse complement strand
ATGCGTATAACACCTGGCCCTTGATGGATTCAGGGTTTGTGCCCAACGGATATTTCTTCTTATCTCCCTGGATCCGAAACTTTTTTGAAAACGTCGCCACGGTTCAGTTTAATCACCGGCTTGCGGGCTATCTGATTTTTGTTGCCGTCGCGCTGCTGTTCAAGACTGTCCGCACGGAGAAGGCAACGGCGCCTGTGCGCACGGCGTTCTATGTATTGAGCTGTGTGGTTGTCGTGCAGATTGCTTTGGGCGTCTGGACCTTGCTGGCGGTGGTGCCGCTCGCTTTGGGCCTGGCGCATCAGGCGGGGGCGCTGGCGGCTTTTACCGCCAGCCTGGTGTTTGCGCAGATGGTTCGGCGAGATGCATCTGGTACCCGCGCGCCCCCTTTGCCATACTCCGCTCCATGACCAGCATTGCCATCATCGGGGCCAGCTCAGGCCCCGGCGCCACACTGTTTGAACGGCTGCACGCAAAGGGTACGAATGTGGTGGGCATCGCCCGCAATCAAACCAAGATGGCGGCCTTGTCTAAACTTAACGAAGAAAGGGGTCTTCCCCCGTTGCGATGGAAGCAGGCGGACGCCAATAATGTTGAGGATTTGCGTAAAGCGCTGGAAGGCGTGCGCATTGTGATCGAATGCGCTGCGGCTCATCTGGTTCAGGTTATCCTGGAGGCGACGCAGCACGACCTTGACCACCTGATCGCTGTGGGATCGGCGCGGCGGTTCACATCATTTCCCGACGCTCATGCCGCGTCTGTTCGGGCAATGGAGAGGTACGCGGCGGCGTCCCCCGTTCCCGTCACCCTTCTGCACCCCACCATGATTTATGGCGCGCGCGGTGAGAACAACGTCACGCGCATTGTGCAATTTGTCCGCACCTGTCCGCTCATACCGTTACCAAAGGGAGGGCGGGCGCTCATCCAGCCTATTCACTGCGACAATGTTGTGGACTGCCTGGAAAGCGCGCTGGAAAAGCAAGAGGCCAAAAACAAGACCATTATTATAGCAGGTCCTGAACCGATGAGTTATGCCGACTTTGTCCGCGCCTGCGCGCGGAGCGCCGGTCTTGCCGCGCGGATTGTCCCGCTGCCCGGCGGTTTGTTGATGGCCGCTGCGCCGCTCTCGCGCTTTATTCCCGGCCTGCCGGATATCGATAAATCGGAAGTCCGGCGGCTCATGGAAGATAAGGATGTGGATATCAGCGTGATGAAAAAACTTCTCGGCGTGACGCCTTTTTCTTTGGAGGAGGGTTTGCGCCGGGTTGAAAACCAATAGGGGACGCTCAAGTTTATGAACGTCCCCGCTGGTCACTCGCATTGGGAAAGGGGGAGCTTCCCATGCGAGGTACTTTCTGACATTCATCCGGACCGGCTACTCATACGGTGATGATAATACGCATCATCTGACCGGTCTCCTCTTGCGTCACCACCAGGCTTGACCCGGCGGTCCAGGAGCCGCACCCCTCTTGAATTCGTTGCCCTGGATACCCGGGACTTGCGCCCGGGTATGACGAGAATGAAGCGAGGTTCTGGAAAATGTATGACTCCTCACGTATATCGAAAATGTTCTAGAAGTCGATCTGTGCACGGACTTGAACCGCATCAATCGTGTTGTTGACTGGCGTACCGGCGACAATCGTCGATTCGCCTAAAATGCCAGGAACCTTATCAATGTCGGCATTGATGTAGTTGAACATGACACGCGTGTAGTTATTCAGATGCCAGTTCACGCCGACGACAATGGCGTCTTGTTCACCGCCGATGATGCCGCTGTCATTGAGGTCGAGCGTGTCATACCGCACCGCCACCTGCCAGGCGCCATAGCCGCCTTCATTGACAGGGTTTTTGACTTTAACCCGGTCAAAGGCGCCTTTGGCGGCTTTGTAAGTCCGGTGTTCGCCGGTGATGAACCAACTCGCGCCGATATAATAGCCGCCAAAACTGGGGTCTTTGCCAACCAGAAGGTCCGGTTTGATCATGGCGTATTCGCCTTGGATCGAGAACGGGCCCCAGACACCAGCCGCTTCTATTCCATAGAACAGATCTCCATCAGCCGCCAATTTGGGCGTTGAAACATAACGTGTTTCCTGGTGCACCTGCGGGCGCTGACGATACCGGGCGATCTGATCGGTGTCGCTGAAAGAGCGATAGCGGACGCTGGCGCCGAGGTGAACGGCTTTCTCGCCATCGGCAACCGGCGCAAAGGTAACGCGGCCGGCGAAGGTATGTCCTTCCTGGACGTTGGAACTTTCATTCAAATTCTCGCCAAAGGCCCCCGCTTTGAATGTCCAGTTATCGCCACTGGTGCTGACCCCAATACCCGTTTGCCGAGCCAGGCCGAACGCATCGGTGAAGGCCGCCCGTTCCATAAAGGTGATGTAACGAGAACTGGTTTGTTCTTCCAGAGAGTTTGGTGTCTTGAACTGACCAACGGTGACATCAACCGGCGAACCAAAAATACCTTTTTGTTGAAAATAGGCGTCTTTGATTTCAACTTCATTGCCGGAGAAATCAATTTCGAATTTGTATTTGGTGTTACCTAATATCTGGCCTTCAATGCCCAGACGCGCGGTTCGGAATTCAGTGGCCTTGACATATTGATGTGTGCTGCCCAGCGTTTTGTCGCCACTGACATTGGCATAATCCATAAACAGGCGGCCGCGCAGTTTCATCTTCCACTTGCCGTCGGCGCTGGAAATTTCCGGTGCGCCTTTCCATTTTATCTTGATCTCACCATCTTCGGCATTGGCATTTGTGGCCCCCGCCAACGTGCTCAGTGCTATGACAGCCGCACTGGAAAGGAGCACTAATTTTCCCCTGTTCATCTGTAAATTCTCCTGTTCGAATGATCAAACGATGCCGGGGCTCTGTTTTGGTTTTTCCAATTTACTCCGGCCATCCACAGACGAGGACATAGCAAATGGACCATGACGCTTTCATGACAGCGTCACGACGATTTTATTACATGCAAAAGGGGCGTAATGGGCTGAAAAATGTGGCGTTTAGGCCCCACGCCAGACGGGCGGACGCTTAGACAGAAAGGCGTCAATTCCTTCCACAGCGTCTTCAGTCAGCATGTTGCAGGCCATGACGTCACTGGTTGAGTCATAGGCATCGGGAAGACTGAGATTAATCTGCTCATGAAAGGCGCGTTTGCCGATGGCAAGGGTGAGGGGCGATTTGCTGGTTATTTTGTTTGCCAGTTCATGAACAGTTTCGGTGAGCTTATCGCTTTCAACAGCCGTGTTGATCAGTCCACACCTTTGTGCGTCTTCTGCCGAGATGGCATCTCCCGTGACCAGCATTTCCATAGATTTTTTGCGCCCGACGGCCCGCGTGAGCGCCACCATCGGCGTTGAACAGAATAGACCGATGTGAACGCCCGGCGTCGCAAAATGTGCGCTTTTTGCTGCCACCGCCAGATCGCACGTTGCCACCAATTGGCATCCGGCTGCCGTTGCGATGCCCTGTACTTCGGCGATGATCGGTTTTGGACATTGGGTAATGGCCAGCATGAGTGCGCTGCACGCTTGAAAGAGACCCTGAAAAAACGCCTTGCCTCTGTCTTCATCCTGGGTGTGGGCGCTCAGTTCGCCCAGATCATGACCGGCGCAATAGGCGCTGCCCGTGGCCGCGATGATCCCGACTTGGACGCTCTGATCCGAGCCCATTTTCTCGATGGCGTCTTTGAGGTCTTCAATCAAGGCGGCAGTTAGGGCATTACGCTGTTCCGGCCGATTGAGGGTAAGCTTGAGGATGGGGCCATCCTGCTGGCTAAGAAGTGCAGGGCTCATAGTCATGGGGACTGTCTCCGGTCGAGTAAAAGGTAGGCTATTATCACTCTTGCCTCGTTTTCGGCCAAGGGGCACTTGGGTCAGAAAGCAGGTAAAATAATACCCCATTGCTAATATATTGTTTTATAAGGATTTTATTAGACTAATTGTCTTGACACTCTGCTCCCTCTCCCCTAAAACCCGCATCTTATCGCGCAGGAAGCAGAGGCATAAATGCCCCGTTCGCTTAAGTTTAAGGCAGTGATGTTATGAGAACTTTTTCAGCTAAACCGTCGGACATAGACAAAAAATGGGTGCTCATCGATGCCGAAGGCCTTGTGGTCGGGCGTCTGGCGGCCTTCATCGCCACGCGTCTGCGGGGTAAGCACAAACCCAGTTACACACCGCATATGGATTGCGGGGACAATGTGATTGTGATCAATGCGGAAAAGGTCGCGTTTTCCGGTGATAAATGGAATAAGAAAAAATATTACTGGCATACCGGTTACCCCGGCGGGATCAAGGATCGCACTGCGCGGGCCATCCTGGAGGGAAAAAATCCCGAGCGAATCGTGTCCAAGGCGGTGGAGCGTATGCTCCCGCGCGGGCCCCTGGCGCGCCAGCAGTTCAGCAATCTGAGAGTCTATATAGGGCCTGACCATCCTCATGAGGGGCAGACGCCCGTTAAGGTGGATGTTGCCGCTCTCAACCGCAAAAACACGAGGGCTTCATAATGGCCGAAGAGCAGCACACATTGGAAAATCTTAAAGAGGCGCTCGAAGGCAGTAGTGATGTTGCCGCGCCGATTCAAGTAGTAGAGCCTGAAACGCCGGCTGAGCCCCAGATTGATGATCTTGGCCGTTCTTACGCGACGGGAAAACGCAAAAATGCCGTTGCCCGCGTTTGGGTTAAGCGCGGCTCTGGCCGCATCACTGTGAACGGCAAGGATCATAAAACCTATTTCGCCCGCCCGGTTTTACGCATGATTTTGATTCAGCCTTTGGTGGCGGCAGATCGTTTGACCCAGTTCGATGTGGTGTGCACGGTTCAGGGTGGGGGTCTTTCCGGCCAGGCCGGTGCGGTGCGCCATGGTGTGTCCAAAGCGCTGACCCTGTTCGAACCTGAACTGCGTACGGTTCTGAAACAAGGTGGCTTTCTCACCCGCGATTCGCGCGTGGTCGAACGGAAAAAATACGGCCGCAAAAAAGCCCGCCGTAGCTTCCAGTTCTCCAAGCGATAAGTCGCGGTTTATTTCCGGTCGATTGTGGCCTCTCCGGTTTTCCTTCTCGTCATTCCGTCCAGACCCAAAGCATGGGCCCGCGGCGCGGCCCATTGCTGTCCGGTTTAACTTTTGCTTTAGCGTTTCCCGGCCTTCGCGCCGGGATCCAGGGCTACTTGCTTAAGCTTTGCCATGCTGCTCTGGACCCCGGCGCAAAGGCCGGGGCACACCACGGCTGAATTCAAAGCCTAAAACTCAAAGTAAGAAACCGAGCGGCTTAATCTTGACATATGTCAATGTGTTGCCTTCGCATGTGCGGCAAGGTGATTTTAAGATGCGAAGGGGCGTGTGGCGGTCAGTAGTGGTTTTACCTTAATTTTAACCGGATCTGCGACAGGTTGCCTCTAGTTATTCTAGTTGAGAATGATTATCATTAGCGATAAGGTCTCAAAGGTATATGATGGATCAAATGATCGGACAGAAACTCGGTTCCCTGACCCTTGGTCAGCGCGCCCGCGTGGTGCGGATCTCCGGTGAAAGCGCCGGAGGCTCCGGGCGTCTTGATGCCGGGGAGTTAGAGCGGCGCCTTCTGGAAATTGGTTTCATGGAGGGCGATGAGCTCCAAATCCTGCACTTTGGCCCGATCGGCCGGGATCCCATCGCCATTCGTCTGGGCGGTATGATTGTGGCCCTGCGGCGTCAGGAAGCGGACGCCATCTTTGTTGAGCCGTGCTGAAGAAACGAATGGAACTGTTATGAATGCGGCGTACCGTTTGGCTTTAGTCGGCAATCCCAATTGCGGAAAATCGGCTTTATTTAATGCGCTCACTGGAAGCCGGCAAAAGGTCGCCAATTATCCCGGCGTGACGGTTGAGCGTAAGGTCGGCCGTTTTGAAAGCGCATCAGGTGCGGTGTTCGATGTGGTGGACCTGCCGGGCAGTTATTCGTTGCGCGGCCGTTCTCCCGATGAAGAAATCACCCGCGATGTCATTTTAGGGCGTCATGTGGCCGAAGCCGCGCCGGATGTCATTTTGTGCGTGATCGATGCGACGAATTTGCGGCAACACCTGCGCCTCGTGTTGGAGGTGATGCGGCAGGGCAGGCCGGTTATCGTGGCGCTCAACATGATGGATCTGGCTGAGAGCCGGGATATTGAGATCGATGTAGATCGATTGTCAAAAGAACTGGGCGTGCCGGTCGTAAAGACCGTGGCTGTGCGCAAAGCGGGGCTTCAAAGCCTCCTTGACCATCTGTCTACGGATTTATCAAAACTTATAAAAACGAACACATCCGAGTCTGCACCCTGGCAGGAAATGTCGGTGCAGAGTGTGCGCCAGATTCATGCCGAGGCCAAGCGCATTGCCAATGCCGTTACTGTTCGGCAAGGCGGCGCTCATCGATACACGCAGGAGGTTGACGATATCGTTCTGCATCCGGTGATTGGTCCAATTATCCTGCTTGTCGTTCTCTTTTTCATGTTTCAGGCGGTGTTCTCGTGGGCCGAAGCGCCTATGGGGTGGATTGATGCGGGCATCGTTCATTTGCAGGAACAGTTGCGGCACTGGTTGCCGCCGGGGCGGGTGCAGAGTCTGCTTGTTGACGGTATTTTGTCAGGGGTGGGCAGTGTCATCATCTTTCTGCCGCAGATCGTCATTCTCTTCACGTTTATTTTGTTGCTTGAGGCGTCCGGCTATATGGTCCGCGCGGCGTTCCTGATGGACAATCTTATGGGCCGGGTGGGCCTCAACGGACGTTCCTTCATTCCTCTGCTGTCAAGCTTTGCCTGTGCGGTGCCGGGGATTATGGCGACACGGACCATCGAAAACCCGCGTGACCGGCTGACGACCATTCTGGTCGCGCCCTTGATGACGTGTTCAGCGCGCCTTCCCGTTTATACGCTGATCATTGCGGCGTTTATACCCAACCACGCTGTGGTGTCCGGTGTGGGCCTGCAGGGGGTGGTGATGATGGGGCTTTATGTTGCCGGGGTGCTGAGTGCGCTCATTGTTGCGGGCATTTTGAAACTGACAGTGACCAAAGGCACCGTTCAACCGCTGATCATGGAATTACCGACGTATAAGATGCCGGCCTTGCGCGATATTGTGCTGGGGGTCTGGCAACGGGCCAGAATCTTTTTGCGGCGCGCGGGAACGATTATCCTCGGCGCCATGATCGTATTGTGGGTGCTGGCGACCTTTCCAGCGCCTCCGCCGGGGGCCGATCTGCCGGCCATCTACTACAGTTTTGCCGGCAAGATAGGACATTTTCTGGAGCCGCTTTTTGCCCCCATCGGGTTTAACTGGGAAATTGCTGTTGCGCTGATTCCGGGCATGGCGGCGCGCGAGGTCGCGGTGGCTGCGCTCGGTGCGGTCTATGCATTGAGTGGCTCTGAAGAGGTGATCGGACAAAGCCTGGCCCTCACCTTGCAAACCGCCTGGAGCCTGCCGACGGGTCTTGCTTTTCTGGTCTGGTATATTTTTGCGCCGCAGTGCCTGGCTACAATCGCCGCCACACGGCGCGAGACCAATTCCTGGGTCTGGCCCAGCTTCATGTTCGTTTATCTGATCACGCTAGCTTATCTTGCGTCCTTTGTTACGTTCCGGCTGGCCAGTTCTTGGGCTTAAGCGGCAAGGTGGACAAGCGCCGCCCAATGATTTAGGACGCCTCAACACGTGAGCAGTCAAAGGCATGAGGGCCGGCATGGCAGGGCAAGCACAGCTGAAAGCAGGGATTATCGGGGCTTCGGGTTATACGGGCGCCGATCTCATCCGCTTGGCGGCCTGTCACCCGGGGCTTGAGATCACGCATCTGACGGCGGGGAAAAATGCTGGAGCGGCACTGGGAGAGGTTTTCCCTCATCTTGGTGGCCTGGATCTACCTGATTTGAGCGCCACCGGGGATATCGACTGGACCGAAACGGATGTGGTGTTTTGCGGCCTGCCTCATGGAACATCACAAGAAGTGATTGCGGCGCTGCCCAATCATCTAAAAATTATCGATCTGTCTGCTGACTTTCGCTTGAGAGATGCGGATGTCTATGCCGAGTGGTACGGCCATGAGCATAAAGCCCGGCATCTTCAGAAAAAAGCCGTCTACGGACTAACTGAATTTTACCGGGAAGACATTACCGGAGCCGATCTTGTCGCCTGTCCGGGGTGCTATCCCACGGCGGCGCTTCTGCTTCTCTTGCCTCTTGTGGCGCAAAATCTGATCGAGGTCGATGATATTGTGATCGATGCTAAATCGGGCGCGTCCGGGGGCGGGCGGAGCGTCAAGCAGTCCATGTTGTTCTGTGAAGTGGCTGAAGGCATGCACCCTTATGGCATTGCGCATCATCGTCATGCGCCTGAGATTGAGCAGGAGTTGAGCCTGGCTGCGGCTCGCTCTCTGATCGTCAGTTTCACGCCGCATCTTATCCCGATGAACCGGGGCGAATTGCTGACCACCTATGTGCGTTTAGGTAAAGGCGTTTCAGCCCATGATCTGCGGCAAGCGCTGATCGGGCGCTACAAGCAAGAGCCTTTCGTGCGTGTGGCGGCGGAGGGCCAGGTACCCGAAACGCGTCATGTCAGGGGATCAAATACCTGTCTACTCGGCGTGTTTGAGGACCGGGTACCGGGGCGGGCGATTCTGGTGTCGACTCTCGACAATCTCGTCAAGGGATCAAGCGGGCAGGCGCTTCAAAATTTCAATCTGATGTTCGGCTTTGACGAGACCTGCGGTCTCACACAGCACCCCCTCTTTCCTTGAGGAAAGGGGGCGCCTGGACCGTGTTCTGCTTTCGGAGAAGTATAAAGAGCCATCAATTTTTATCTGTGTAAGCGCAATGAATTTTGCTATATTTTACTCTGAAAATATCACAAAGAGAAATTGAGAATCATGCCCCGAAATCTCGAACACGATATGCTTGCCACTCCAACGCCAGGTGATGAAGCGCGGCAAAGATTTATTCTCGCAATGAAAAATCATCTCGGGGGGCAGCTCCGCCCTCAATTGCGTAAAGTGTATGATGCCCAGGCAAAACCCGGGTATACAGTCCGTGCCGGTCATGAACCCGATGACACAGCCTCAATTGCTGAAGCGCTGTATGACAATAATATTTATCAAGCCTGGTCTTCTCTCTATCGCGCAGCTCAAGAGCGCATGTGGAGTTCTGTTAAGGCGCCCCTTGATCGTGAACGCAGCGCGCTTGAACAAAACTATGCCGGTTACGCCAAGGCGCCGAAAGGCTCTTTAGAGCTGTCAGATGAAGTTGAAGCGCCAGAAGCCATAAAAAAAGTGGATATCCACTTGCAACCGGGCGGTTATACGCTGGATGAAGGTCCCCGCGATATTATGGCCGGCGCGCTTTATGAAGCGGGAGGCCGTCTCTATTCCCAAGGTGTAGGTGTCGGCACGATTGAAAGCAAAGCTGAATGCGTGATGCGCTTTGTCAAAGAGTGGGCGCCCGACTTTCACCCAACGCGCATACTTGATATGGCGTGTTCGGCAGGATCATCCTCCGTGCCCTATGCGCTGGCTTTCCCGGATGCGGAAGTGCATGGCATTGATATTGGCGCCGGCCTGTTGCGCTATGCTCATGCCCGCGCCGAAGCGCTTGGCGCGAAAGTTCACTTCCATCAAGCATCGGTGGAAAAGACCGGCTTTGAGGATCAATCCTTTGATCTGGTCGTCTCTCACAATGCGATGCATGAGATGTCGGTTGAAACTCAGCAACGCATGATGACGGAAGCCTACCGACTGCTCAAACCGGGCGGCATCTGCATCCATCAAGATGTTCCCTTGCGCTTTGAAAAGCTGGACCCCGTTATGCAGGTTATCCATGGCTGGGATCAAAATTTTAATGGCGAGCCGTTCTGGTCTGCCTATGGGACAAATGATTGCCAGGCCATGCTCAAACACGCCGGTTTTTCCGAGGAAAACATTTTTGTTGGTCCTTTTGAGCAGATTGATCAATCCTTTAGCTGGTTTTTAGCGGCCGGCCGAAAAGAATAAAACCGCACTATAGTATTGTTTGGTCGTGCATTCGCAAAACCGGTTCCCACTTTTGCGAATGCACTCAAGGGAGCATTTTTCATGGCGGAGAAATTTGGCGGCGACCCGATTAAGGCTGCAGGCAGGCAACCTGCTTTTTTTGACGATCCTGCCATTGACCGGTTGATGCATATGTTTATGGCGCTTGCCGAAGAAGTTGCAGTGGTCACGGAACGACTGGATACCCATGAACACTTGCTGGCGGAAAAAGGCCTAATCGCACTTGAAGAGTTTCAGTCCTATGAGCCAAGCCTCTCAGACCAACAAGCACGGCTTGCCAATCACAGGGCTTTTGTCGCGCGCCTGCTGGATATCATTCAACAAGAGATCAACAAAGCCGTTTAACCCGAAACGGTCGCCGCCGCTAATTTTTTCTCGTCCAAATCATAAGGGATGAGAAAAAGGCAACTGATCAGCGTCAATGTCATCGGCAGAAATGACATGGAAAGGCGGATAGCGAGAAGTGCGGATTCCGGTTGCTCCGCCATGCCGGTTGTGGATTCGACATAGCCCATAGACCCAAGAAAGACGCCGATGACCGCCGCCCCAATCGCAAAGGCCATTTTTTCAGCTGATGTATAAACACCCGCAAACACACCTTCACGATTAAGGCCCGATTTCTGGGCATCAAAGGCAATCGTATCCGGCAACATTGCTTGTCCCATCAGCAGCATACCGCCCGCTGCCAAGCCGGAAAGGGCCCCTCTGATCATAAAGAATGAAACCGGGTTCTCGGCCGAGGCCCAGAACCATGAGGCCGCCACCAAAGCATAGAGGGCACTGGCTGCAAAATAGCAAAAGGGCTTTCCCCTCATTTTTGAAAGCATCAGCCAGAATGGTGTCGATAGGAAAATTGAGACACTTGAGATCGCTAAATAGATACCGAGAAAATCATACTCACGTTCTAGAACCCGCAAAATAAAATAAGCTAAAACGGCTTGCCCTACGGCGAGGGCAAACAATTGGAAAAATTTTATGCCAATAAGCAAAAGGAAGGGGCGGTTCTGGGTAAAGATGACAAATTGTTCGCGCGGTGACAGATGTGATGCTTGAACACGATTTGTGGCGCGCGCACTTTTTGTAGTTAAAAAACATATCGTTGTTGCCGTAACAATCACCAGCGCCAAAATGAATGCCATGCCTTGATGGCCCGCGCGTCCACCGCCCGTGAGTTGGACAAGAAAGGGCGCCACAAAACCGCCAATCAAAGTGCCGATTGCAATGGCGTATACGCGAAACTGCACGAGAAAGGAACGCTCATGATAATCCTTGGTCATCTCGGCGGGCATTGCCATATAGGGCACATTAAAAATAGTGTACCCCGTGGAGTAGAGGATGAGGAGAAACAACATGATAACGACAGCTGAACGGGTCTCATCAAAACTCGGTGCATGGAAGAGGCCATAAAAAGCAACCGCACACAGAATCCCACCGATAAAAATATAGGGCCGACGCCGCCCCCAACGGCTTCGCGTCTTATCCGAAATGATGCCCATAACGGGATCGGTTACGGCATCATAGATCTTCGACACCAAAAGAATGAAGCCGCCTGTCGCAGCGGCAATACCCAAAAAGTCCGTCATGAATCGCAGTAACAAAATATTTGTTGTGTTGAACATAATGGATATGCCCAGCGTTCCCGTACCCCAACCAAGGGCAAGCGAGAAAGGAATTGTGCGTTTCTTTTGATTCATGATCTACCTTTTAAGAGGCTCTTGCTGGATGGACGGCATGCCCGGCGCTCTTTCATAGCAGAGAAGACGTCGGCCCGACTAGAGTTGGGAATGGGCGGCCGTATTTTCGTCCGGCCAAGCTATCAGGTGGCTTGCCTATAGCCTAAAAGAAGGTCCTCCGTGGGATGCTGATTTTGTTATCTTAAGGTCAAGTATGCCTGTATTCCTATAGGCTTAGGCAAGCGATCAGAAAACAGGCGGATGAAACAGCGGCGGAAAATGTGCGGATGTGATTCCAAAATGTCCAAGTGGGCACATAAGTCGACCAGTAAGTAGCTGTTTCAGCTGCGGCAAGGTCCATCATATCAAGGCGCTTGTTCATTGGTACGTTGAAAACAATGGTTACGAGAAACACACCGATGAAATAGATTGCGCCGCCTACAACAATCCATCCAGATGCAGAACCGGACATACGTTGATAGGCATATCCTGATAATACCAGCGAGAGGGCGGCCATCCCCATAAGTAAGATTAAAAAAACTGATCCGTAGACTTTGCGGTTAATGAGCTGCATGGACTCGATACCGCTGTCAGGGCTTGCTGCAGCCAATGATTTCATAATGAAATCCGAGAATGCCAAGAATACGCCGGAAACAAGTCCGCATACAATGACAGCTAATCCGCATGCAAATAATATTAAGTTCGATGTCATTTTGAGTCTCTTTGTCTTGTGATGATAAGAATATTTATGAGTTCGATAATCCTGGGGTTTGATGCAGATAGGTGTCATTGCTGAGTTGCTGCAGCATAAAACTTGCTATATCTGCTCGCGAAATCTTCAGCATTAGGTTCTTCTCGCGAGGTGAGAATCCATGCTTATAAGTGTTGGTCGCCGGGCCGTCGGTGAATGCAGCAGGGCGGACAATGACCCAATCGAGTTTACTGTGCTTCACAATGTCTTCCTGAACGGCATGGTCATTGAAAACGGCTCGAAGGATCAGCCCGAACATCAGATATTTCCAGTAGAAATTGAGATTGGCCCGGCTGTCACCCACGCCCAGTGTCGTCTGACAAATGAGCCGCTTTACCCCGTGCTTTTCCATGGCGCGCACAACATGCCGTGTGCCCACTGAACGGACCTTGCCGGTCAGTTTGGGGGAGCCCAACGTCACCAATACCCCCTTAGACCCTTGCACCGCCTCAGCCACGCAAGCGGGATCGAAGACGTCGCCCGCGAAATAGGTCAAATTTGTATGGGTGAGTTTCAAAGCCTTGGGATTACGCGCAAATGCCGTGACTTGATGACCTTGCGAGAGGGCTTGCTCCACGAGATGGCGTCCAACTGATCCGGTTGCACCAAAAATAACAATTTTCATTATTTTTCTCCTTTACTTGACACTGTGTCAATTGACATGGTGTCAAGTAAGTGTAAATTGACATGATGTCAAGAAATAATCTTCAAACCCGAAATCGCATCTTGAACGCCTCCTGGAAGCTGCTGGAAGCTCAGCAAGGCCAAGGCGTGCGCATGACTGACATTGCAAAACAGGCGGGGATTTCCCGGCAAGCGCTCTATCTTCATTTCACGACACGCTTGGAGCTTCTCATCGCGACGACCCGGTATCTCGATGAAGTAAAAAATGTTGATGCACGGCTGGCGCTCAGCCGGACAGCGGAAACCGGAGCGGAGCGTCTCGACGCCTTTATTGGTGCCTGGGGTAATTACATCCCGGAAATCTATGGGATCGCGAAAGCACTTCTTGCGATGAAGGATACCGATGAAGCGGCGGCTTTGGCATGGAATGACCGCATGCAGGCGGTCCGTCATGGCTGTGAAGCGGTGATCAAAGCATTGAAGCGTGATGATACACTCTCGCCTGACCATGCGCCCAAGCAAGCGACAGATATTTTGTGGACCATGCTGTCAGTTCGCAATTGGGAACAGCTGACACTCGAATGCGGCTGGTCACAAAAGAAGTATATCGACAGGATCAAATTACTTGCGCGGCAAGTCCTCGTCGTTGGTGCGGCGGCTGCTGACGCCAGTGAAGGACCATAAAACCCTGCCCGACCTGGTGCCGGCTGAGAGACTCGAACTCCCGACCCCCTGATTACAAATCAGGTGCTCTACCAGCTGAGCTAAGCCGGCTACTGGTGAGGACCTTTCTATACGATGCGCTCCACCGCCGGGCAAGCCTGACAGTGAGGTGCGCCCTGGCCCTTCCCAGTCTCTCATTCTTGGCGTAAAAGTCCGGGGCATGTTTCCGGCACGGCCCCTGAAGCGAAAGTCCCCATGAGCAGAATCCTCATCACCAGCGCGCTGCCCTATATCAACGGCGTCAAGCATTTGGGCAATATGGTGGGCTCTATGCTGCCCGCCGATGTCTATGCCCGCTTCCAGCGCGCGCGGGGCCATGAGGTTTTGTGCATTTGCGCCACTGACGAGCATGGCACCCCGGCGGAGCTGGCGGCGCTTGAAGCAGGCCAGGATGTGGCCACATATTGCGCCGAGCAGCATCAAATTCAAAAAGACATCGGCGTGCGATTCGGTTTTTCCTGGGATTATTTCGGCCGTTCGTCGAGCCCCGAGAACCGGGAACTGACCCAGCATTTCTGTGAAAAGCTTGATGAGGCGGGCCTTATTGAAGAGCGCGTGGACGAGCAGGTCTATTCCGTGGATGACGGGCGGTTTTTGCCCGACCGCTATATCGTCGGCACCTGCCCTAAATGCGGCTATGAAAACGCGCGGGGCGATCAGTGCGAGAATTGCACCAGCGTTCTCGATCCCGTGGATCTCATCGACGCCCGCTCGGCGATTTCCGGCGGGGTCAATCTGGAAGTGCGCGCAAGCCGCCATCTCTATCTGTTGCAGTCAAAAATGGTGGACCGGCTGCGCGCCTGGATCGACAGCAAAACCGACTGGCCGGTGCTGGTAACCTCCATCGCCCGAAAGTGGCTGGATGAAGGCCTGCATGATCGCTGCATCACGCGGGATCTGGATTGGGGGATTCCGGTGAGCCGCCCCGGCTTTGAAAACAAAGTGTTCTACGTCTGGTTTGATGCGCCGATTGAATATATCGGCGCCACGCGCGAATGGGCGGATGAGGCGCCCGGCTCCCGAGACTGGAAATCCTGGTGGTATGGTGAAGCGGCGCAAGACGTTCGTTATGTCCAATTTATGGGCAAGGACAATGTGCCCTTTCACAGCATTGGCTTTCCCACAACCCTGCTGGGGTCAGGCGAGCCGTGGAAGGTGGTCGACTATATTAAAGGCTTTAACTGGCTGACCTATTACGGCGGCAAGTTTTCCACCAGCCAAAAGCGCGGCGTCTTCATGGATCAGGCGCTTGAGATTCTGCCCGCCGATTACTGGCGCTATTATCTCATGGCCAATGCGCCGGAGGGCTCAGACGCTTCGTTTACCTGGGAGCACTTTGCGGGAACCATCAATAAGGATCTGGCCGATGTGCTCGGCAATTTCGTCAACCGAACCTTGCGCTTCACCAAATCGAAATTCGGAGAAGCGGTGCCCGATGGCGGCATGCCGGGTGCGGCGGAAGCCAATCTCATCAAAGAGTTAGACGCGCGCCTTGAGGCTTATACGCAGCACTTTGAGCGCATGGAATTTCGTAAAGCCGTGGCGGAGCTGCGCGCCATTTGGGCGAGCGGCAATGAGTATCTCACAGTCGCGGAGCCGTGGGCCAAGTTCAAGCAGGACAGAGATGCGGCAGCGATCGGGGTTCGCACCGGCATCAATCTCATTCGGCTGTTTGCGCTTTTATCCCAGCCGGTTATTCCCACTATCTCAGGTAAAATGTTGGAGGCCCTCGGGGTCTCGGGAGACGATGCAGCGTGGCCGACGGGCCCGGCCGCCGCGCTGTTGGAGGCGCTGAAACCCGGTCATCCCTTCACTGTGCCCGATGTGCTGGTGCAAAAAATCGAGGACGCGCAAGTCGCCGAATGGACCGCTCGCTTTGGCGGCGCGTAAACGCTAAACTCTTAGCCTTCACAGACAAGGGGAGTGGCTCTCATGGCGTATCACCGTATTGCACATATCGTTTGGGTTCTCGGCGTCGTCGCACTTTTCCTGGCTGCGCCTGCGCGCGCCGCCGAGGAAAAAGCCATTCTCGTGCTGGACGCTTCAGGGTCGATGTGGGGACAGATCGATGATGAGGCGAAAATCACCATTGCTAAGCGCGTCTTGGATGACCTTTTGAACGACCTTCCTTCTGAGCGTATGCTTGGGCTGATCGCCTATGGCCATAATCGCAAGGGCGATTGCAGCGACATCGAGGAACTCGCGCCCGTCGGCGCAGACCGAAGCGCCATCAGTGCCGCCGTCAAAGGGATCAACCCAAAAGGCAAAACCCCGATGACGGCGTCAATCAAATTGGCGGCGGAAAAACTGCGCTACACCGAAGAACGCGCCACCGTCATCTTGATCAGCGACGGCATCGAGACCTGCGCGCCCGACCCGTGCGCCGCTGCCAGCGCGCTTGAACAGGCAGGCGTTGATTTTACCGCCCATGTTATTGGATTTGACGTGAAAGAAGAAAACGAACAGGCCCAGTTGCGGTGTATTGCGGAAAATACGGGCGGCCGGTTCGTCTCAGCCTCTAATGCAGGCGAGCTTAGCGCGGCGCTTCAGGAAACAATGGTGAATGCGCCGGTCGCGGCCGTGCAGGGGTCTACGATCACGCTGCGCGCCACCGAGCTTGAAGGGGGATTGGTGATCGATAAAGGTCTTCACTGGCGCGTGATACCGTCGGCGGGCGGGGATGATGTCGTCACGGAGGATGATTCCGGTGTGGTTGATGCCGCTATTGAGCCGGGAGAATATGACATCACGGTGACGCGCCCTGCGGACGGGCTTAACGGCGAGGCGAAAGGCGTTGTCATCCGCCCCGGTGCGTCGAAGACGGTGACGATCGCGCTGACCTTCCCGGTTGAGGCGACGGTCCGCGTGGAGCCCGAGACGCAAAGCGTGGCCGGCACAAATGTAAAAGTTTATTTCGAAGGCCCTGCGCGCCAGGGCGATTTTATTTCTATCGCCGACAAAGATTCGACCGCTGGCAGCTCGCAAACCTATTCTTATGTCAAAAATGGCGCGCCCGCCGAGCTGCGCCTTCCCGTAGAGCCGGGGACCTATGAAATCCGTTATGTGTTGGGGCGGCCTTACCGGGTGCTGGCGAATCTGGACTATGTGGCGACGCCCGCAACAGCCACGCTGACCGCCCCGGACACAGCCGTTACCGGCGGGGAAGTCAAGGTGGAGTTCACCGGGCCGCCGCCGGGATCAGGCGATTATGTCACGATTACCAAACCGGAGGCAGAGGCGGGAAAATATAATAGTTACGCCTACACCAAAAATGGCAGTCCCGGAACAATCCGTATGCCTTTAGAGGCGGGCGACTATGAAATTCGTTTTATCCAAGGCAATAAGAAGATTCTGGCGCGCCGACCGATCACTGTCAGCGAAGCGGTTGCAAGCGTGTCGGCGCCTGAAACAGCTTTAGCCGGTGAAAGCATTGCCGTTGAATTTACGGGTCCTGAGGCCGCCTCGGGCGACTTCATTACCGTCACCCCGCCGGAGGCCGATGAGAAAGCGTATAACAGTTACGCTTACGCCAGGAACGGCAGCCCGGCGACAGTCCGTATGCCGTTGGAGGCGGGCGATTACGAAATCCGCTATGTGCAGGACAGTACAAAAGTTATTGCCCGGCAGGCAATTTCGATTTTGGAAGCGCCATCCAGCGTTACCACGAAAGACACGGCGATTGCGGGGGAAACTGTGTCAGTCGCCTTCACGGGGCCGCCCGCTGGCGCGGGAGACTTCATCACCGTGACCCTGCCTGATGCGCCGCAAAAGAAATACAACGCCTATGCCTACACCAAGAACGGTAGTCCAGCCGAGATACGCATGCCCATCGAAGCGGGCGCTTATGAAATTCGCTATGTGCAAAACAATGAAAAAGTGATCGCGACGCAACCAATCACCATAACGCCAGCCACTGCCAGTCTTGATGCTCCGGACAGCGCTGTTGCCGGCGATAATATTTCTGTCCGCTTTACCGGTCCGCCCGCAGGTGCCGGCGACTTCATCACGGTGACGTTATTGGATGCGCCCGAAGGCGCCTATACCGACTACGCCTACACCAAGAACGGCAGTCCGGCCAAAATCCGCATGCCGGCCGAAGCGGGCAGTTACGAAATTCGCTTCGTGCAGGCAAACAATAAAGTTCTGGCACGCCGCCCCATCTCGGTGCGGCCCGCGCAATAGATTTTCCTTTATTGGGATTGCGTCAGGCGCGGCGACCCGTGATAGGGTGCGGCAAATATTCACATAAAATGAGGTCACTATGACAAAGCCGGTCATCGCTGCGCGCACGCCTATCCAAGTCGATCTGGAAAAAGGCGAGACGTATCACTGGTGCGCCTGTGGCCGTTCGCAAAACCAACCCTTTTGCGATGGGGCGCATCGCGGAACCGATTTCACGCCGCTGGAGTTCGTGGCAGATGACAGCGGGCAAGCGGTCCTTTGCCAATGCAAACACACGAAAAACCCTCCCTATTGCGATGGCTCGCACGCGAGCCTTCCCGAAGGCGGCGAAGCACCGGCAGGGACGTCCACTGCCGGTCCCCGCAACACGCCGGAGGAACCGACGCTTGAATTCATCCACGCGCTCGCCCGCGACGGTCTCACGAAATTCGGCCATCACGGTCCCATGGGCGCGATGGGCGTGCCCGGGCCGACGCTTCCCCTGTGGGAGGACATTCAAATCCTCACGGGCCAACTTGCCCGGCGCCCTTTGGCCGAAAGTGAAACGGTGGGCACTCAATTGGTGATCGGCCCCAATGCCGACAAGCCGTTGACGTTGGACATGCCTTTGTTTGTGTCGGACATGAGTTTCGGCGCCTTGTCGGAAGAGGCCAAGTCCGCCTTGGCAACAGGGGCCGAGATGGCCGGAACCGGCATTTGCTCGGGCGAGGGCGGCATGCTGCCCGAAGAGCAACAGGCGAACAGCCGTTATTTTTACGAGCTGGCTTCGGCTAAATTCGGATATGAGGAATCGCTGCTAACCCGTGTTCAGGCCTTCCATTTTAAGGGCGGGCAGGGCGCGAAAACAGGGACGGGCGGCCACTTGCCCGGCGCCAAGGTTGTCGGCAAGATTGCCCAGGTGCGCGGTCTTAAAGAGGGCACATCGGCGGTGTCGCCGCCGACCTTTACCGATCTCAAATCGATCGACGATTTTAAGCGCTTTGCCGAGGGCGTGCGCGAGATCACCGGCGGCATCCCCGTCGGCTTTAAACTGTCGGCCAATCACATCGAAGAGGATGTGGATTTCGCTTTGCAAGCGGGGGCCGACTACATCATTCTCGACGGGCGCGGCGGCGGCACGGGAGCCGCGCCGCTTCTGTTCCGCGACAACATTTCCGTGCCGACCATCCCGGCCCTGGCCCGGGCGCGGCGGTATCTGGACACTGCGGGCCGGCGCGACGTGACGCTCATCATCACCGGTGGTTTGCGTGTGCCGGCGGATTTCATCAAGGCGCTGTGCCTTGGGGCGGACGGCGTGGCGCTTTCAAACTCTGCTTTGCAATCCATCGGCTGCATCGGCGTGCGCATGTGCAACACCAACAATTGCCCGGCGGGGATCGCCACCCAAAAGGAAGAGCTGCGCGGGCGCCTTGATATCGCAAAATCCGCCGCGCGTCTGGCAAACTTCCTGGGCGCCTCCACCCAGCTGATGCAGGTCATGGCCCGCGCCTGCGGTCACACCCACCTTCGCGATTTCAACAAGCGTGACATCACAACCTGGAAACGCGACATGGCGGACCTCACCGGCATCCCCTTCGCCGGTGTGGGCGCGGAGGGGTGAGCTAAGATGACGCATTCGCGGAGAACTTCTTTTATCTGCTCAAGACCGAACGCGTTCGGCAAAAACGTACAAAAGTCGCGAGAAAGTCCGTCAGGACGCGCTCGATTACATCGAATTATTCTACAATCCAAAATGCAAGCATGATAATAACGGGATGCTGTCGCCCGTCGAGTTCGAACGGCAGAAAAAATGAAGTTGCAAGGTGTCTAACAAACTAGGGGCACATGACTCAAGCGATTCTCAAATGCTTTTTTGTCGACTTTCTACCAATGACACGAAATCTCTCAGACACCACAGCCAAGTCTGTTGTTCATTCGAATAGCTAGAAAAAATGCCCCTTGGCACGATGAGTTGAACCTTTGATGCGTGCATCATGTCTGTTTGTGGGGTGGAGATACCGGGTTCCAGAGTCACCAGATGCTTTTGGTCGATTCTTTCTGCCTCAGGCAAAATCTGGGGCCAGCGATCCTTGCAGCTTGATTTCGCTGCCAGCATGGTCAGCAGATCAACTGAAAATCCACTGTTATTGTATTCTGTTTCTCCCGGAAAAATGAAATCTGGCTTCTTTCCTTTCTCAGTCTTAACCTGTGAATCGTATCTCAGTTCATAAGCATCAAAAATTGCTTTCAGGTGGTTCTCGAAAGAATGGCCCATCCGTGATTTGCGTCTGTTCTGTACGCCTAACGAATATTTGATAAAGGCATCAACATCGACGCTGTCACCGTCAAGAAATCCCTGCTCGACGCGTGAAGCAACAATTCGTTTTTCCAAACGTCGAAACATGGCCTCTTCATGGTTAAGCCAAGTAAGCAGTGCCAAATCCGGGCCGTCACGGGCTTCGATTTCAGGTAATGTCAGCCTTGCCAGTTGTGAAAACTCGACGGTTTTCGGAAACTCCATTCCAAATCGTTCAATAATTGTATCAAGCGAGTTGGCGTTCGGGTCTTCAAACTCAATGCCGATTTCATCGAGAATGAATCGGGAGATAAAATCAAGCTTTCCGTCATCATCACCGGAAAATTCTTGGACCATGAATTTGAGCTGTGGCTGCTCATCCATCCCGAACAGCCACAAGAGCTGATTTTGAATTGTGCTATCGGCTGGCACAACAATAAACAAGATTGTTTTGTCAGGACGTATCGCCAGAAAAAGCGTGTCACCGGCAGACATAATCTCGGTGACAGAATTTGTTGGGTAATAAAAGCGATACTCGGCGGCCCGAGGTTTGCCCTCACGGGTATTGTAGTGAGTTGCCCAGCCTTGCTCTGTAATCGCTTCCTGCTCGTCACCAATCCAGATGTAGGTGACATCAAAAGTTTTTTTCTCTGTACCGAGAAATTTTCGTATAGGCACTGTCGTGCCTATTTCATGTTGATTCGAGGATTTGGGCTCGGCATCAACAACAGAGAGTTTTTTTACGCCCACACCTTCAAAATATTCAGAAAGATGCCCTTTATTCATTACCCCGAATATCCAGTTCGCTTTTGTTGCTCTTCAACCATAATGCACAATCTTCAAGTACAGAGTCTATCGATTGTTTGTGTTTTCCCTTCAAGGCGCATTCCCACACTCGCGCAATCCGCCACTCTTTTTCTCTCAACTTGGCCTCATTAATCTTGTCACGCAAAGCGTTATCGGTAATTTTTTTACGCCAGAAATCTTCGCGAGTACTAGGCCATTTGAAAAAGTGACAATCGTGCATGTGCCAGAAACATCCGTTTGCAAAAATTACAGCATGATATTTCGGAAATACAAGATCGGGCTTTCCGGGGAGGCTTTTGTCATGAAGACGATATCGGAACCCTAATCGATGTAAGCCACCTCGCAAAATCTGTTCCGGTTTTGTATTCTCTCCCTTAATACCAGACATCATCCGGCTTCTGGTTTTCCTCGAAACAATATCAGCCACTTGCCCGTCTCAATGGGAGTTCTTTTTGTAACTGGATATCATCACGCAACGCGACAGCTTCATGGATATGGGTCTTCATAATGTCCGCAACTGCGCGAACGACAGGAACAACAACGGCATTACCGAATTGCCTGTAGGCCTGAGTGTCTGATACTGGGATAACAAAATTCGACGCGCCGGGGGCATCAAATCCCATAAGACGGGCACATTCTCTCGGCGTAAGTCTGCGCGGTCGCTTGCCCTTTTGCCGAACCAGAATTTCTGATCCATCCTTGTAATACCGAGCAGACAGTGTCCTAGTAACATTATCGGGACCGAACAGAGAATAACCGAAGCCGTTTCCTGCTTTCCGATGCTTTTCTTTATAGCCCTTAAGATAGTTCCAGAGCTTTGGTGTCAGCGTGTATTTCGAGGGCACATCATCATCCATAATGTCACCCAGCACAGGCGGGTCAGTCAGAGGTAGCTCCAGATCATCGAAGTCGAAACCAGAATTTTTCCTGAATCCGACTATAAAAATTCGTTCGCGTTTTTGGGGCACCCAAGGCTCGGAACTAACGACGCGAGTATGAATCTCATAGTCCAGCTCTTCTTCAAGGGCGTATTTGATAGTCGCAAATGTCTTGCCGCCGTCATGACGTTGGAGATTTTTTACGTTCTCCAATAGAAAAGCTGGTGGACGATGATGCTTTATGATTTTAGCCAGATCATAAAATAGTGTTCCTTGTGTATCGCACAGAAAACCATGCGGCCTGCCCAAAGAATTCTTTTTCGATACACCGGCAATAGAAAATGGCTGGCATGGAAACCCTGCGAGTAACACGTCATGTTGGGGTATACGGTTCGGGCAATTGGCATAGGGCCGTATGTCGCCAGCAAACTCATGATCCTCGTCATCGGGAAAGTTGGCCGTATACGTCTCTCGCGAAAACCTGTCCCATTCGGCAGTGAACACGCACTGTCCACCAATTTCCTCGAAGGGAATTCTGAGGCCGCCGATACCGGCAAAAAGATCAACAAAGCGAAATGCCTTTCCGTTACTGACAGCGAGAGCACACCTATCAACGGCGGCCTTTCGTAGAGCTTCTATCGCAAGGAACGGCGGAACTGTTGCAGATTTTCCCTTGACCTCGTAACGGCGAACAGTACGATCTGATTTACCAATAAGATCGGCAGTTTCCGCTATTGAAAGGCCTGCTTTTTCTCTCAGTGCACCAAAGTCATCGATGGTTTGAAGGTTTGTCATATTGTTATTTCCTGGGATTATTTTGGACATCCTGTCATGATTTTCCCCAGAATAACACATTTATATCAGAACATAAAGTGAACATTGAAACCTTTTTGTGCGATGCGGATAATGTCACGACGTGATTTAGCAGTGAAGTGCTGACGATGCGGCTTCCAACCGGGGATAAAGCGTCCGAGAAAGCGCGGCTCATTCTATTGGGCTGGCATGCACGCTCATTTTTCCGAAGGCACGCCCGGCGTGCACCCAAGATGAACCCGAAGTGATGCAAAACCGAGCCATGCGCGTGGATAACCCATCTGATGCGCGGGTCTTTGCGGCCGCCGGTTATCCCAGCTTTTGTGTTTCCCGCACCAGTTCGTAAAGCGCGACGGCGGCGGCGTTGGAGACGTTGAGGCTGGGCTGATTGGCGCTGGTGGGCAGGCGCACCAGGGCGTCGCATTTTTCGCGGCTCAGGCGGCGCAGGCCGGCGCCTTCCGCCCCCAGCACGAGCGCGATGGGGCCGGGGTCTTCACAGTGAGTGCTGAGCAGGCTGTCGCCT
>JAJFIO010000103.1 GCA_021774915.1 Alphaproteobacteria bacterium | reverse complement strand
TGCTTTGAACGTATGCGAAACATAGGGAGACTTCAGTGGCTCAGGTTGAAGGATAGCCAATCGTGAATGTCCCTCAATAGATTTCATGTCGGTCGGATTTGGCCGGCTCTCCGACTGGGGGCCCAGGGAAGAATCGTGAGGAGTTACCTCGATCCATTGAATCTGTGCATCCTTGTTAATCCAGCTGAGAGAAAGAACTTCTTCACTGTTCTCAAGAGTGTTTCTTGCATCAGCGCGCCAGAGCGCTTCGGGCGTGCCTCTTGCCGCTTGCCAGCGCGCCACCATGCGCTGGAGTATGGCTACATCCATATCAATAGCTCGGGAGAGTTTACCCTCGACAGTTTTTGCTTCTGACCCCGTGAGGCGCCAAATATGATTAGACCGTTCATTGGCGAGTTTCTGTGTGAACAGAAATGTCGCAACGGCCCCGAGAATGAATACGATAAAAGGCACTGTACGCTGTACAAATGGACGACGAACACAGGCCGGCCACTTGAATCTGGTTTTCTCATTGGGGGGGAGGCTGAAATTCATGCGTTGCTTTTCTTTTTGTATAAGAGAAAAGTAACCGACGCGTCCTAGAAAAAGGTAAAGAACAAGAAAATTTTCTCTCTTATTGGGTGAATCGGCCACATTTGAGTCAGATGTGCGGAAATTCTTTAGAGAGTCTTACTTTTTCTGGGCTCTTTTAGTACCCAGAAGCGTAACCTAAGGTCTCGCTTCTTACGAGAGGGCGGCGTTCTCCAGAAGATCTTTCAGCCGGTGCCTGCGACGAAACATGAAAAGGGCGGCAATGGCCGTGAGTGATCCGCTAATAAAAAGCGGCAGGCTGAACCCGAAAAATCCCGATAACCACCCCAGACTCACCGCGCCCAGTGCGGGGCCGCCCCGAAGTGTGAGAGACCACAGGCCCATGACCCGGCCCCGCATACGGTCTTCAACGGTGGACTGAATGAGTGTTTGCGAGCCCGTTCCGCTCACAACATGAGAAAAGCCGAGGATAGCCATAATGCCGGCACCCAGCCAGAAAATATGGGTGGACGCAAACAGGGCGATACACAGTCCATTGATCACAATACTGCCCAGCGTCAGCCTTGTCAGACCCTTCAGGCTCTGCTTCTGGGCGAGATAAAGTCCCGCTAGTATGGCGCCGCCTCCCATGGATGCGGTGAAGATGGCGAGGCCTTCCGGCCCTTTCGAGAAGACACTGTCAACGAGACCCGGCAGTAAATCGCCAAGGGGGCGCACCAACAGTGCTTCGATGGAGAGGATCATAATGAGTGAGGCAATGGCCGTTTTGGATCGGGCGTAACGCCAGCCCTCAACAAAATCCGTAAAAACCTGGGTAATGATATGCGCCGATTGCCGGGGTTTGGGCGATGTTGGCGGTAATTTAAGCGCGAGCAGGGCAAAAATAACCGCCACATAACTCAGCGCATTGAACCCGAACGCCGTGGCGACGCCAAAAGTTGAGATGATGAGCCCGGCGATTGCGGGCCCGAAAACCCGGGCCACGTTAAAGGCGACGGATGAGGTGGCAATCGCGGCGGTCAGATCCGCTTTGGGAACCAGGTTGGGTATGAGCGCGAGGCGGGCCGACTGACCGAGCGAAAAGGCAAGCCCTGAGTAAAAACCTAAAATGATAAGCAGTACTGGCGAGATCTGATCCAGTGCGGTGAGGAGGCATAATAGGGTGGCTTGCAGACACGCCAGGCTCTGCGCCAGGACGGCAAGCTTTCGACGGTCAAAACGGTCCGCCAGAACGCCGCCAAATGGGGTGATCAGAAAATTGGGGATAAATTCAGCCAAAGCCACTGCGCCAAGCCATGCGCCCGAGCCGGTGAGTTCCCAGATCAGCCATCCCATCGCCAAACGTTGCACCCACATGCCGATGAGGGAGATGGAACTCCCGGCCATATAGAGGGCAAAGTTTCGGTGAATGAGCGCGCGAGGGAGAGATTTGAAAGTGGAGCTACTGAGTTTCATCTAATGGCCAATGCCATGTTATCCCTGACTGTTCGCGGCCAGACTATCGCTGGCGCGCTTGCGCCGAATGATGATCAGGCTCAAGATTAGCGAGGGGATCATCAGTGCACTGCCCACTAGAAAGGGTGTGTTGTGACCGAAATTGACAAAAATAAACCCCGCGCTCGCCGGGCCGATCACCCGCGCCAGAGAGCCCATCCCCTGGTAGATCCCTAAAACAAACCCTCTTTCAGAGGGCTTGGCTTCTTTCGACACCAGGCTTGAGATGGACGGGTTGAAAAGCCCGCTGCCGGTGGCCAAAACCGCCATGGCGATAAGAAGCGCCGTGAGGGTGGTTGAGTTCGCCAACAGGATATAGCCAATCGCTGAAATGGCTAATGCAGTGAGAAGAAGATGATTTTCTCCGAATTTTTTCGTCAGGGGACCGATCAGACCGCCCTGGACGATGACGCCGATAATCCCGACAAAAGACAGGACCGTGCCAATGCGGCTGGGGCCGTAGTTAAATTCGCGATTGGCCCATAGGGCGAACGTCGATTCGAACTGGGCCCAGGCGGCGACGAATAGAAAACCGATGATCACAAACATCGCCAGAACTTCACCGTGAAATGTGATGTGTAGTTGTTTGGCAAGGCGCACTTTGGGTTTTGCCGCAATTTCTTCCCTGAGTTCGGGCTTGAGACTTTCGGGCAAGAAAAAGATGACGCCGAGAAAGGCAATGAGCGACAGGCCGGCCGACATCAAAGCCGGCAGTTGATAGTTGGCTGTGGCCACATCAGGGCCCGCCAGCCAACCACCGAAAACCGGGCCAAAAATAAATCCAAGACCAAAGGCGGCGCCGATCAGTCCCATGGATTTTGAGCGGTTCTCATTGGTTGAGATGTCTGTAGCATAAGCATACGCGGTTGCGATATTCCCGGCCATAATACCGCCGAACACCCTGGCAAACATCAGAAGGAATAGATTGTCCGCCACAGACAGGATCAAATAAGAGACCACCGTACCCCCTAAGGTCCAGATGAGGATGGGGCGTCGGCCATATTTATCTGAGAGTTTGCCGGTAATGGGTGCGGTGATGAATTGGGCGAAGGAATAAACGGCAATGGTTAATGTGACGATTTCCACGCCAACGCCCAGTCGGTCCGCATAGAACGGCATCAAGGGGATAATCAGCCCGAAGCCGAGCAGGTTGATGAAGACGATGAGAAACAGAATGGGCATGGACGCAAATCCTTAAGGAGACAGGTAAGGCTGGTTTCCTGACTGTCTAGTCAGATAGAGGGTTATGCAGCGCTTCATCAAAGGGCATGCAGGGCTTTGACCTTCTTCTCAATGTGAGCGGCCAAGGTAACCTGGTCTATGAGGCGTTCGAATCGTTTTAACAGTATGGACCAGCCTTCTTCTGAAGCAATATCCTCACCCATATACTGAAGGGCGTGAGCCGAGCGCATTGACAGGTAGCTGGCCGCCGCCATGAGGATGATCGCCAAGGAATGATGATCCTCATCATCCAGGATATGGGTCTGTGCAAAGACCGCTTGGTGTTCTTTGCCCAATTGTGCGCGCACGTGCGAGAGGGCATCGGAAATGGCGGTGGGCTTTAGAAACTGTTCGGCAAGGAGTTCAATGCGAATAGGGTGTTTTTTCAGCGAGTTGGCGTGGTTGACAACCATCTGCTTGAGTTGCTCCGCGGCATCTGTCGGCGTGCCGGAAGGCGCCGCTCCGCCGATCAGTTCTTCATGATCCGGCCAGATTTTGTATTTTTCTCCCCAGGCTTTCACCAGGCCGGGGAGGCCGCCAAAGTAGTTGTAGAGCAGACCCTTGCCGATTCCCGCTTCCTTGATCACTTCATTAACGCGCACATTACGCAGGCCTTCGCGGGCTACCACCCGGTGAAACGCGTCGATGATTTGTGCTTCCGTGGCCTCTCGCTTGAGGCGGCCTTTGCCTTTTGTGGTTTTGGGAAGGGGGGTGGTCATGAGGGGCGGCGCTCGGGTTTGAGGGTGTAGGGCAGGTTTCACTGGTTGGAATCAAAACATTTTCTGACCGATAGGTCAATTATTTTCTTGATTTCAGGGCAGCGCCTGATAAATATAAGCGATACCCGGCATGGTGTGGGTCAATTGTTGCTCAATTGGGTTGGCAGGAGGTGTTTGTGATGAGTGCCGATGGTGACAGAAAAAACGCCCTTTTTATACGATGTGGGATCTGGGGTTTTGCAGGGGTGGCGCTGGCTGCCGTCTTTCTTCCCACCGGCCTGAAGGCGCATTCGGGAGCGCATGGTGTGGTCATGGACCGGATGGAAATCATGATATCTCATGACGAAGCCCGCGCCGCTATTGAAAACATGTTGTTTGGGGATGCCGACTATGATGCGCAGCGCATTCAAGCCTATGCAAAAGCGATTGCGGATCAGTCCGGCGACGCGCTGACCAAGCTGTTTCCTGAAGACAGCCTCCATCAACCGAGTCTCGCTTTGCCGGCCATTTGGCAAGATTGGGAGGCGTTCAAAGCATTGGCGCAAGAACTGAAGCGTAATGCGGAAACTCTGGAAGAGGCCGCCGCTCGGTATCCCGCAAAATCCAGTCAAGACACTCAGCCCCAAGTGACGGGAGACATCACCGTAGAGCAGGCCTTTGAAGCGCTTGGCGATACGTGTAATTCTTGCCACCTGAAATTTCGCCAACGATAAAATCAAGGAGCCCTCTCATGCGGCAAATATATGTAAGTCTGTTGCTGACCATAGTCGGGATTGTCTTGACGGCGCCCGCCGGTGCGCATGGTCCGGTAAAACGCAAATCGGAAGTGCAAACGGGCCAAGCGCGCTTGTTTACGGCTGATGCCGCCACGGGGGAAATTGTCGCAATTGATCTTCCCGATGCCACATCAGTTGTGCGCTTGCCCACGCCTCCCTTCGTGATGTCGATGGCGGTGAGTTCCGACCAAAAGCGCCTGTTTGCCATGCGGGGCCGGGATACGGATCGCGATTGGATCACGGTGATCGATACAGGTATGGATCGGGAGATCGGCGAAGTGCGCCCGCCTCATATCACGCGCACCCTGTTGGGAAAAGCGCCCACAACAGGCGGCCTGCATGACGGTACGATGCCTACTATTGGAGGCAATGATACTCTGTACATGGATAAATCAGCAGAAATCGTCGTCTTTCAGAATAATGCTTTCAATGGCTATGAAGGACTTGACGTGCGGCGGTATAAGCTTGCGAAGCCTGATCATTATCATGGTATGGAGGCCGGGGAAAACATCTATGTTGGCCACCTGCGAAAAGGGTTTGTTCAGGTTCTGGGTCGGGAAAGCGGCGAGGAAGTGGCGCGCATTCCGGGCTGCCCTGCTTTGCACGGCATGGCGTCTGATCCGGTGACCGGACGCCTTTTTTTCGGCTGTGGCCCAAATATGCTGGTGATAGGAACCAAGGGTGAGGAGGCGAATACAGAAGTCGGACGTATCGCCTATCCTGACCAACAGCGCATTGCGTCTTTTCTGAAAGGCAAAGATCGAATTTTCTGGGGATATACGGAAGGAACATTGCCGCACCTCTATCGGCTTGACCTGAGCCAGGCTTCTTATGCGTTTGACATAATCCCCGTTGCGTCTTCTGTTCAGGTGAACGTGTCGCAAGACGGCGCTTTGTTGCTGGTCTTGACGCGCGCCGGTGAGCTGGAAATTCGCGATGGAGGCACAGGTGACCTTCTGCGAACGGTGGAGGTCGCAAAGCCTTTTGCAAAAGATTTTCACGAGCATACCGATAAGGCGGTTCTGCCTGATATTCTGACCATGGACGGCCGTGCGTTTGTCAGTCTGCCCCATGAAGGCAAGATTGCCGAAATTGATCTAGACGAAGCCGAGGTGATCCGACACTTGGAGATCGGCGGCGAGCCCACCCGTCTCGTGCTGGTGCCCTGGGTAGAGGCAGAGGCAGAGGCAGAGCACTAAGGGGCGCGGCGTTGCTGCTTTAGTTCGCGCGCTTGAGGAGCGCCTGGCGCTGCCGTTCCATCTCAGGGGGCAGGTGATCGCCAAAGCGGTCGAAAAAGGATTGCTGATCTTCGGCTTCCGTTTTGGCTTCCGTATTGTCGATGGACATCACGGCCCGGAAGGTTTGCTCAGTGAACTCAAGGCCCTGCCAGTTGATGTCCTGATAGTGTGGCGTCAGACCAAAGGTGCTGCTTACCGCATCCACTGAGCCATGCACGCGGTCGAGAACCCATTTCATCACGCGCATGTTTTGGCCAAAACCGGGCCAGATAAATTTGCCGTTTCCATCTTTGCGGAACCAGTTGACCCGAAAGATTTTTGGCGGGTTGTTGAGTTTACTGCCGAACTCAAGCCAATGGGTCCAATAATCACCCATATTGTAGCCGCAAAAGGGAAGCATCGCCATGGGATCACGGCGGATGGCGGCTTGGTTTTCGGCCGCCGCGGTGGCCTCCGACCCCATGGTGGCGGCCAGATAAACGCCGTGTTGCCAGTCCGTGGCCTCGAAGACCAGCGGAAAAGTTTTAGACAGACGCCCGCCGAAAATAAAGGCGCTGATCGGCACGCCTTTGGGGTCGTCCCAGGCCGGATCAATGGTGGGGCACTCCGAGGCGGGCGTGGTGAAGCGGGCATTGGGATGGGCGGCATGGCGGCCGCAGCCCGGTGTCCAGTCCTGGCCCTGCCAATCGATCAGATGCGCGGGCGGCGCGTCCGTCATGCCTTCCCACCACACATCGCCGTCATCGGTGAGCGCCACATTGGTGAAGATGGTGTTGCGATCCATGCACGCCATGGCGGCCGGGTTGGAATCCATGGACGTGCCGGGGGCAACGCCGAAGAATCCGGCTTCCGGATTGATGGCGTAAAGGCGTCCATCGGCGCCCGGTTTGATCCAGGCAATATCATCACCCACGGTCCAGGCTTTCCAGTCTTCAAAGCCTGTCGGCGGGATGATCATGGCGAGATTGGTTTTGCCGCACGCGCTGGGGAAGGCGGCGGAGACATAGGTCTTTTTCCCATCAGGGGATTCAAGGCCCAGGATCAGCATGTGCTCGGCGAGCCATCCTTCATCGCGCGCCATGGCCGAGGCGATGCGCAGGGCGAAGCATTTTTTACCGAGCAAAGCGTTGCCGCCATAACCGCTGCCGAACGACCAGATGCTCTTGTCTTGCGGAAAGTGCACGATATAGCGATTGTCGGGGTTGCACGGCCAGGCCACGTCGTCCTGATCCGCCTGTAAAGGCGCGCCGACCGAATGCAGGCAGCGCACAAAATCACCATTGCCCAAGGCTTTGAGCGCGCCGTCCCCCATGCGGGTCATAATGCGCATGGAGACGGCAACATAAGGAGAATCGGTAATCTGGACACCGATCTGGGCGATGTCGGAGCCCAGCGGTCCCATGGAAAACGGCACCACATAAAGCGTGCGCCCCGTCATGCAGCCCTCGAAAAGCTGGCGCAGAGTTTCCCGCATCCCCCTTGGATCGCGCCAGTTATTGGTGGGCCCCGCATCAATTTCTTCATCCGAGCAGATAAAGGTCCGGTCTTCCACCCGCGCCACATCCCGTGGGTCAGAAAAAGCCAGGAATGAGCCGGGCCGCTTCTCTTCGTTCAACCGGGTGAGAGTTCCGCCCTCCACGAGCTGAGTGCACAGGGCGTCATATTCTTCGCGCGACCCGTCGCACCAGTGAATCCGGTCCGGTTTGCACAGACGCGCCGTCTCTTCTACCCAGGCGAGCAAATCGCGATTGCTGGTTTTGACATCACCCACTTGAAACACCCCATGATATTTTTGAGAAACGGGCTTGAGAAAAGCCACCCATTTGACCTCTTATTTAGCGGAAGGCCCTATAGAAAACATGTCGCTGTGCAAAACTCAAGGGCCAGTTCCAGGCCATCGCGTCAAGGGGGGTTGAAGTCCCGTCTCGTGAAACAGGCCGACCTAGCGCCCTCATGGAAGAAGGTCTTGCGTATATATAAATGCCAAGGCAATTTCAAACTTTAAGGATGCGGCTCCAGGAGCTCAAGTGATGGCGCAAACACTGTTTCAAAAATTGTGGGACACGCATCTGGTGACGACGCTGGAAGACGGCGCGGACCTGATTTATATCGACCGGGTGTTTTTGCATGAACGCACGGGCTCGATCGCGCTCAAAAGCCTTGAGGCTGAGGGCCGCGCGATCCGTAATCCCGAACTGGTCTTTTGCACCATGGACCATATCGTCGATACCTTTCCCGGCCGCACCGACGAGACACTGATGCCGAGCGGCAAAGAATTCATCCAGAGCACGCGGGCCTCGGCGCATGAGGCGGGCATCACCCTTTTTGATCTGGGCGATTCGCGCCAGGGTATCGTCCATGTGGTGTCGCCCGAACAGGGCATCGCGCTGCCCGGCGCCACCATCGTGTGCCCCGACAGCCATACCTGCACGCAAGGCGCGCTGGGGGCGTTGGCCTGGGGGATCGGGTCCACCGAAGCCGAGCACGCCATGGTCACGGGCACGCTACGCGTTAACCGGCCCAAAACCATGCGCGTGGTGTTTAATGGTGCGCTCGCGCCCGGCGTCACCGCCAAGGACATGATCCTGCACCTGATCGGCAAACACACCGCAGCCGGGGCAAGCGGTTATGCGGTCGAATTTGCCGGAGAGGCCGTGCGGGCCCTTGCCCAAGAGGCGCGCTTTACCCTGTGCAATATGGCGGTGGAGTTTTCCGCCTTTTTAGGACTGGTGGCCGTGGATGAAAAAACTCTCGATTATGTGAAGGGACGGCCATTCGCGCCCAAGGGGATGCATTGGGATGAAGCCGTTGCCGTTTGGCGTACCCTGCAGAGCGATGAGGGGGCTCTCTTCGACAAGGAGATCGTGATTGAGTGCGCGGACATCAAACCCACAATCACCTGGGGCACCAGCCCGCAGCACGCCGTGGCGATTGACGGCGTTGTGCCTGACCCGGCTTCAGCGAAAGATGAAAACCAGCGCACGGCCATGGAACGGGCGCTTGCCTATATGGATCTCAAACCCGGGCAAGCGCTCACGGACCTCAAAGTGGATGCGGCTTTTATCGGCTCGTGCACCAATAGCCGCCTCAGCGATTTACGCCAAGCGGCAGCGCTTCTCAAAGGGCGCCATGTGGCGGATGGTGTCAAAGCCATCTGCGTGCCCGGCTCTACTCAAGTCAAGCTGGCGGCGGAGGCTGAAGGGCTGGATAAAGTCTTCAGAGAGGCCGGGTTTGAGTGGCGCGAATCGGGGTGCTCCATGTGTTTTTTCGCAGGCGGCGAACATATGGGATTTCGGAGCCGTGTGATCAGCACCACCAACCGTAATTTTGAAAGCCGTCAGGGCCCCGAAACCCGCACGCATCTGGCGAGCCCACTCGTGGTCGTCGCCTCCGCCATTGCCGGTAAGATCGCTGACCCACGGGATTTAATGTAACCGCCATGGAAAAATTTATTCAGCATACGGGCGTTGCGGCGCCGCTTCTTCGCATCAATGTCGACACGGACGCCATTATTCCTTCACGCGAAATGAAGCGCGTCTCTAAGCAAGGTTTGGGCGAAGGGCTGTTCGCGGGCTGGCGCTATGGGAGCCAAGGATCGCGCGACCCCAACCCGGACTTTGTGTTGAACAAGCCCGATTATGCGGGCGCAAGTATTATCCTGTCGGGGGATAATTTCGGCTGCGGTTCATCCCGCGAACACGCGGTCTGGGCGCTTAAAGAATACGGCATCCGCGCGATCATCGCGCCCAGTTTTGGCGCTATTTTCGCTAATAATTGCATTCGCAACGGCCTGTTGCCGATCATCTTGCCGGACGAGATCGTGAAATCATTAGCCGCGGAAGTTGAAAAAGATCCGCAGACGAACAAAGTGCATATTGATCTGGAGAAAAAACAGGTCATCGCCCCCGGCGGCGCAGTCTATGCATTTGACATCGAAGACGGCCCCCGCGACATGCTCCTCCAGGGGCTCGATGTCATCGGCCTGACTTTGCGCCATAAAGCCGAAATCGACGCCTTCCAGGCCAAAGACCGCGCGGCCCGCCCGTGGATTTATCTGGAGGGCTGAGGAGTGATTCTGAATCGCTCCGCCTCCATCTTCGTCATCCTCGACAAGCGAACGTATGTGAGCGCGATCGGGGATCCATTGGTCTTTCAATGCGCTCTGTGATTTCTGGAAAACCTCGCGCTCTTTCTGCGACCTTGGTTTCCCGCTTTCGCGGGAATGACACCAGGGGGATGTGGTCTGATGAAAAGAAAACAGCTGCGCATGACAGCGTAACAATCTATCCCTCACCAGCCCCGACCGTGCCGCGCGCCACGAGCGCATCAATCTCATCTTGCCCATACCCCAGGCCGCTCAAAATTTCGCGGCTGTGCTCGCCTTCATGGGGCAGGTCTTGGCGTACGCCAAAGCGGTGGCCGCCCATCTCCAGGGGCATGGCGGGGAGTTTTGTTTTTGCGCCGTTATCGGGAATGGTGAGGGGCAGCAGGCCGCCGCCTGCATTCAAATGCGGGTCGTCGAACAATTCTTCAGGCTTTGAGATCGGCGCGAAGGGCATGCCGATGTCCTCTAATTTGTCCATGAGGGCTTGTTTGTCGAAGCTTTTAAAAAGATCGCGAATAATGGGCAGGATGCGCGCGCGCTCGGCCACCCTGCCATTGTTTTCATCAAGGGCGTGATTGTGCATAAAATCGGTGAGCTCAAACGCGGCGCAGAATTTTTTCCATTGGCCGTCACTGACCACGCCGACAAAAACCTGCGCGCCGTCGCCAGTTTCGAAAACGTCATAAATCGCCCAGGCCGAAATCCGCGCGGGCATGGGCGGGGCGGGCGTGCCGGTCACGGCGTATTGCGCCATATGCTGGCCGACCAGAAAGGCCGTGGTCTCAAACAGCGACGTGGTGATCTCTTGACCCGCGCCTGTGCGGTGGCGCTGCTCTAGTGCGCCGAGGATGCCGATTGCGCCGAACATGCCGCCGGTGACGTCGATCACCGAAGCGCCCGCGCGCAAGGGCTGTCCCGGCGGGCCGGTCATATAGGCCAGGCCCCCCATCATCTGGGTTACTTCGTCCAATGCCGTGCGGTTCTCATAGGGTCCGCTTAAAAATCCCTTGGCGTGGCAAAAAATAAGACCTTTGTTTTTCTTTGACAGCGCCTCATAGCCAAGTTTCAGTTTTTCGATGGTGCCGGGCCGGAAATTCTCGATCACCACATCGGCTTGTTCACACAGGCGGCGGGCGATCTCGTGGCCTTGGTCGTCTTTGAGATCAAGACACAGGCTTTTTTTGTTGCGGTTGAACATGGAGAAATAGCCCGCGCCCGACCCGCGCAAGCGCCGCGTCGCATCGCCTTTTACCGGTTCGATCTTGATGACCTCAGCGCCCATATCGCCTAAAATGACACCGACAGCGGGCCCCATGACCATATGCGTGAATTCGACCACCTTGATGCCAGTCAGTGGCAATGTTGAATTTGCGGGCATGTGTGTTTATTTCCTTGGGCTAAAGATGGTTTTCTCGCCCCTTTGCTCTTGGGCGCCGATCTACGGTATGTAGAGAAGGGCTCCAGGGAGGCAGGTGAGACATGTTGCGTAATTTATCAGTGGAAAGCGATCAAGAGCAATGAGCGGTATTGACATAGAAATCAGTGAAGTGGGGCCACGCGATGGTCTGCAAAGCATCTCGTCCATCATGCCCACCGAGGCTAAAAAAGCCTGGATCACTGCCGAAGCCGCCGCCGGAATGCCGGAGATAGAGGTGGGTTCGTTCGTACCGCCCAAACTCCTGCCGCAATTGGCGGACACGGGCGAAATCGTCGCCCATGCGCTGGCCATTGAGGGTTTGCACGTGGCTGTTCTGGTGCCCAATAAAAAAGGCGCCGAGAACGCCCTGAAATCGGGCGCGCATAAGGTCACCATTCCGCTTTCGGTGAGCGAGACCCATTCTCTGGCCAATGTCCGGCGCACCCATGCTGAGATGCTGGATGAGGTGCGTGATATAGCCGCGCTGATAAAAGATCTGCCTGCGGACAAACGTCCTAAATTCGAGGGCGGTCTGTCAACCGCCTTTGGCTGCACCATGGAGGGTGTGGTGCCCCAGGCTAAAGTCGTGGAAATGGCTGAGAAGCTGATGGCGGCAGGGTGCGACGAGGTGGGGATTTCGGACACCACAGGTTTTGCGACACCTTCCTGCGTCAAAGAACTGGTGCGCGCCGTGCGAGCGGCCGTGGGCGCTAAAGCCGCCCCCTCCATCCATTTGCACAACACGCGCGGGCTCGGGCTTGCCAATGTGCTGGTGGCGCTGGAAGAGGGCATCACCACGGTGGATGCGTCGCTGGGCGGAATCGGCGGCTGTCCGTTCGCCCCCGGCGCCAGCGGCAATATCGTCACCGAAGATCTGGCCTTCATGCTGGACGCCATGGGATTGCGAACCGGGATCGATTTGGAAAAACTCTTATCCGTGCGCGACATCGTGGCCCGCGCGGTGCCGGACGAAGAGATGTATGGCTTTACGCCGGAGGCGGGCCTGCCGCTGGGCTATGTGCCTCTGGCGCAAAGATAAGGAGGGTTTTTTCATGTTCGGGATAAACGAGAAGGGTCAGGTGAATGTACCCGCGGCAAAAGGCGCCGCGCCGCAAAATTTTAAAGATCCCGCGACGGATCACCTCATGTCCATGGTGATGGAATTGATGACCGAGTTTTCCGTGATGCGAGACCGGTTGGATAGCGTCGAGCGTCTGATCGAAGAACAGGACCTTTTCCGGCAGGCCGATATTGACGCTTATCAACTTTCTGATGACGCGGCAGCCGCGCGCGCCCGGCGCCATGAATCTTACGTAGCGCGCGTGCTCAAATCGATACGCGATGACCTTGACCAAGTGATCCCTAAGTCAAAATAACGTCAGGCAGCACGGATTGGTTATCCGGTCCGGCGAATGACAAAGCGCATCACGCCGTCTTC
>JAJFIO010000102.1 GCA_021774915.1 Alphaproteobacteria bacterium | reverse complement strand
TTTGGCGCAATTCTCGACGTCCGGTTTCCAGGTCTCATAACCGTTGAACATTATTTTGTCGCCGAATGGGATCGCGCCGCACGGACACTCCCGCGCACATTTATAGCAATTAGAGCAAAACTCCTGCAGTCCGAAGTCGATAGGCTTGTCACAGGTCATCGGCAGGTTGGTCGTGACCACTGCGACTTTCGAGCGCGGCCCGATGAACGGATTGAGTACCAGTTCTCCAATGCGGCTCATTTCGCCCAATCCTGCCAGCAGCATCAGAGGAATTTGTAATACATGTCCTTTGCGCGCTGAGTGGCACCGCGAATCATATCCCAATCGGCGGAGATAATTGGCAACCACCGAGCCAATTTCGGCCCCGCGTAAATACGCCCGATAACTTTGTACACCGCTGATCCAGTCATCCCCGCTGGCGCCTTCCATCGTCTCAAAGCCCTGATCAAACACCATAACGATGGCATATTTATGATCCGGCGTGATCTCCTTGCCTTCTCCATCATGCGAGTACCAGGCATAGTCAGGAATTTCGCAGATACCGACAATATCGACATCCATAAAATAGCTTAACGCTTTTATGTGTTTGGCCATCTCATCCGGGTCATCCGTACCCGGTGCAATATCCGGCGCCACGTCTCCGTCCTGGAACGGAACCAGGCCATCCATCACATCATCCATCGCCGCCGCCAAAGGATATTTATTGATGAAACGGGGGCGCTCTTCCTGCGCCCGCTTACCCAGATCGCCGAAAGAAGGGCGAGTAAAAAAGGCGCCGCGCAAAGGCACCCGTGGCACTTTTTCGTCATCAATCCGCGTGGTTGGTTTATCTACGCGCTTGACTGTCTCCATGGGGTATTTGCCCAAATGGGGTGCACGGAATTTGTGTTTAATAAAACTCATGAAGGCTCCTTCCCAGGGCAACTTGATGACAGACCAACGGCATTTCCACGCTGGGTGTCCTTAAGAGCAAGGGCTAGAAATTCAACTCACAAGTACGAAAGCCACCGCTGTGCCGATACACACACCAAGAATGATACCGAGAAGGACGCCAAACAAAAAACTCTGCGCGGTGGACATGAAGCAACCCTTTTTCTCTAGTCCAAAGTCCAGTATGAATTCAGGTTAACATCAAAATGGCGGAACAAGAAATAAGACCGGCCCTCGGCTTCCCCAGACGCAGAATCAATAACGCCATGTCAGCGTGAAACGAAGATCACGCCCTGGTTGCAAGACATCCGCCTTTTTGAAGGAGACATGATTACGGCCATCTTCAGCCAATAAGTTCGTTGCTGTGATGCCAAGATCAACATATCCACGCTCTCCCACCGCCAATCGATATGTCGCGTTGGCATTGAGTTGCAAATACCCCTTAGTCGACGTTTCAAAAGCACTCACTTTATCCTGCCTACCGATGCGGAGCAAATTGATTGCACCCTGCAATGCACCGCGATCATAAAACAGGCCTGCGCCATAGCGGCGCGGCGTGATTTGGGGGAGATTGCCACCTTTGTCCAGCTTTGCACGAACAAAATCAAACCGCCCTTCAACACCAAAATCCCCACCTGCTAATTCAAAAGCTTTCCACGACGTGGTCAGCTCAACGCCATAAAAAGCTGCATCCTGTTGTGAATAAATAATTTGGGTCAACTCATCTTCAACGCCGCAAGACGCAAAATCATCCCCACACCGAAGTCCGGTAAACCGCTTAAAAATAAACCCATCAAAAGCGGTATAAAAAGCGGCAATATCAAAAGTCATCTGACCAGTTTTGCGACGCAGAGACAATTCCGCTGAATATGCCTTTTCTTTACTAAGATTCGCATTGCCAATTTCGAAGGTTGCCGTTGATTCGTGCGGCCCTTTCGCGAATAGTTCAATGAGGTCAGGTGCACGCTGCACCGCCTGTACAGAAGTCCCGAACTTAATATCCCACCCCATATCAAAAACAAGGCTCGCCGACCCACTTACGAGTGTGTAGGAGGGTGATGCAGAAAATTCCGTTATCGAGCCGGAGTCGAATGCGGTCCCGCTATAATCGGCATATTCGACACGACCTCCGGTTTGAAAAATCAAACGATCAGAGATTGACAGTTCTTCAAAAACAAAAAAAGCAATTGCCTCCAATTGCGTTGGGGCGAGCAATTCGCCTCCTTCACCCGATGCGCTTAAATCGCGATTCTGATATTGAACACCAAGTGCGCCCGACAGATTCCCAATATCACCGTGGAGGATTTCCAATCGCCCTTCCCACAGTGTGTTATTGAAGGTCGAACCGATGATCGTCCCCGATTCAATTTCATCATGAGTGTAATCGGAATATCCGCCATCAAAACGGATGGTATCAATAATCGCGCCATGCGGAGAATACGCACTCGCCACATTGGCTTTAATCTGTTTCATATCGATGGTTGTCGGACGGCTGGGGTCGCCCGGTGCAGGAATATCGTAATCGCTCGAAAAGTAAGCTAAAGAAGCTCCGGCATAACCAAGATCAAATACGTAGGAACTGCCAAAGGCCGCGCCCAATGCTTGCGTGCCTGTCAGGGCCTGGCGATCAGGCTTTCCGGGAATTTTGTAATTATCCGTCTCCCGGTTAATGGCGTCCAAATGGAGGCCGATATTGCCTACCATGCCATCCAGCAAGACACCGCTTTCAAAGCCATTATTCACCGTGCTGAAACCGGAGAAAGATTCCGCCTCAACTGCATGATCAAGCCTGGTTTTGGGAATACGGTTATTGATGACATTGACCACGCCACCGATGGCCTCGCTCCCATAACGCAAGGTTGCCGGACCACGAACCACTTCAATCTGGCGGGCAGATAAGGGATCAATCGGTACGCCATGGTCTTCACTTAAAGCGGAAACATCACCTGCGCCAACTCCATTTTCTTGAATACGAACGCGCGCATTCGACAAGCCGCGTATGATAGGGCGGCTCGCCCCCGGAGCGAAAGACGATTGGGTAATGCCTGGTTGGTTGGCCAGAACCGCACCTAGTGACGTTCCGCCAGTTTTTAAAATCTCATCTCGATTCATAACTGTCACGGGAACAGCCAACTCGTCGGCATTTTTATTCAATGGTGACGCTGTCACCACAATTGTATCAATGGGCGTTGATTTCTCGGCCGCTCTGGTACTTTGAAAAAAGCACAAAGTACTGACTGCCAACATAAACACGCCGCCATACGATATACGTAATCGCATAAGGCTCTTCCTTCTCAATCAGGTACGGGTTTCACCGTACGCGCCCTGTCAACATCGCAAGCGAACTCCTGCGGATTTGATAGGGTCAAAAATCAAATATTGTTAAGATTTGAGAGAGTGAAGAAGCGGCGGAGCGCGGGCCGATTTGATCGCGACTGCGCGGCGTATGACGTATTGTTCGATGTTAATATTCTGAACAAAAGTGAAAGCAGTAACGAGACTGACTTTGAAAAAGGCAGGTGTATCGCTGCTGTCTACGCGTTTACCCAGTGCATGAAAGGCGCACGCCACGCCATTGTGGGCGTGATCGTCAGCCCCAAAGAGAGCTGTATCAAGGGCAATGCCAAGCTGTGCCGTAAGAAACACAGCGAGAACAGAGGTCGCAAGCCTGAGCCGCCAATGAGAGATCTGTTTACCCACGGCCATTATGAGGCCCCTATCATAACCAAAACACCGGGTAAGTTAACGCCCGCTGTGACTATAGAGAATAGACCATATCGCTGAACTCATTGAAAGAAGGCCGCCTATCTCATTCCACCTTGTGATAAATCTGACTACCTTGATCCTTGAACTCGCGGGATTTTTGCGCCAGTCCCGTCTTGATATCCTCCGTAGACAGGCCGGTCATGTCGTTTTGCGCCCTGGCCTGATCGCGCACTTCCTGACTGATTTTCATGGAACAGAACTTTGGTCCGCACATCGAACAGAAATGCGCAATCTTGGCGCCTTCAGCCGGCAGGGTCTGATCGTGAAAATCGATCGCGGTTTCCGGATCAAGAGACAGATTAAACTGATCGCGCCAGCGAAACTCAAAGCGCGCTTTCGACAGGGCATCGTCGCGCACCTGCGCCCCCGGGTGCCCTTTCGCCAGATCCGCCGCATGGGCCGCGATCTTATAGGTCACGACACCG
>JAJFIO010000101.1 GCA_021774915.1 Alphaproteobacteria bacterium | reverse complement strand
CCGCTGGGGTGATTGTGCACCAGAATGAAGGCGGATGCGCCCAGTTCAAGAGCGCGTTTCACCACTTCACGCGGATAGACCGGGGTGTGGTCCACAGTGCCCTTTTGTTGGCGTTCATCAGCAATCAAGGCGTTTTTGTTGTCGAGAAACAGAATGCGGAATTCTTCGATTTTGCTATGGGCCATAGAGGCGGTGCAATAGTCGAGCAAAGCTTGCCATGAAGACACCACCGGCCGGTTCATAAGGTTGGTCTGCATCAGGCGCAGGGCGGCCGCCTGAATGATTTTTAATTCTGTGATGACACTCTGTCCGATTCCGGGTATCTCGTTCAATCGTTCCGGATCAGCGCTGATGGCGGCGGCAAAACCGCCAAAATGGTGGATCAGTTTTTTGGCAAGTGATTTCACATCCCGCCGCGGAATGGCGCGAAACAGGATCAATTCCATCAGCTCGTAGTCGGCAAGCGCATCTTGACCCGCTTTAACAAAGCGCTCTCTTAAGCGTTCCCTGTGGCCATATTGGTGCGGCTTGTCATCCATCGAGGGCTTAAGATCAGCTTGAGTGGTAAGGCGGTTTATCCAGACCGGCTGGCGATGTGGTAAAAATTTCAACACCAGTGGCGGTGACGCCGAGGGAATGTTCGAACTGTGCGGATAAAGAGCGGTCCTTGGTCACCGCCGTCCAGCCGTCACTGAGCATTTTGACGGTGTGTTTTCCAAGATTGATCATCGGTTCGATGGTGAAGAACATGCCTTCTTTTAAGATAAATCCGTCGCCGTGGCGACCGTAATGGACGACGTTGGGAGCATCGTGAAACACGCGCCCGAGGCCGTGCCCACAAAAATCGGTCACCACTGAGCAGCGCTGGCTCTCGGCGAATTGCTGAATCTCGGCGCCGATATCGCCCAGCGTGGCGCCGGGCCTGACCACAGCAATGCCGCGCATCAAGCATTCGTAGGTGATGTCCACTAATCGCTCGGCTTTGCGTTTCACTTCGCCAATGCAAAACATACGGCTTGAATCTCCATGCCAGCCGTCCAGGATCATGGTGACGTCGATATTGACGATATCGCCTTCCTTCAAAATCCGATCACCGGGGATGCCATGGCAGACAACGTGATTGATCGACGTGCAGATGGTCTTGGTGTAACCGCGATAAAACAGACAAGCGGGCAGAGCGCCATTATCGAGCGTGAACTCATAGACCAGTTTGTCGAGCGCGTCAGTGGTGACGCCCGGCGCAACATGAGATGTCAACATGTCCAGGCATTCCGCTGCCAAGCGTCCGGCGCGGCGCATGCCCTCAAAGTCTTCCGGCTTATGTATTTTGATCTGCCCGGTATTGCGTGTCGGGCTTTGTGCGGCAATGACATAGTTCATCGAAGGGGGTTCGCTCTTTCGTATCTTGCTCTTTATCCAGCACTATGCACGAGCGCTGATTAAGATAGGGTTTTCTTAACCTTCCATAACATCCAGCGCACGCGCCAGTGTGACCTCGGTAGGTGACATATGGCAAGTATAGCACAAGGCTTCAACACCCTGAGCCCGCGCAGCATCAAAGGCGCTTTTGTAGGCCGGATCAATGTCTCCAGCAAGCCTAAAGCGGGTGCAATCAGTGCGTTGCACCAGATACAGCATCACTGCCCGATGGCCCTGTCGCACCATTTCCCCAAGTTCCGTTAAGTGCTTTGTACCGCGCGCCGTCACCGCATCAGGAAATTCAGCCAGACTGTTTTGCCGGGATAAGGTCACACTTTTGACCTCAACATAACATGACGCCTTTACGTTCTGATTTTGCAGCAAAAAATCGATACGGCTGTTCTCACCATAAGCGACTTCTCTGCGCATACTGTCATATCCATTTAGTTCTGGAACGGCTTCTTTTTCAATAGCTTCTTCGACGATTCGGTTAGCAAAGCCTGTGTTAACCCCCACCAGAGCGCCATCGATCTCAACCAGCTCCCAGGAATACTTAAGCTTGCGCTTTGGGTTGTCGTTTTGCGACAGCCACACGCCCAGGCCCGGTTCTTTCATCCCCATCATCGAGCCCGGATTGGCGCAATGGGCGGTGACACGCATGCCGCCCTCAATCTCGACATCGGCGAGAAAGCGTTTATATCTCTTCAAAAGATGTCCGTGGATGAGGGGGAAGGGAAGTTTCATGGGCGCGCAGAGTAAAACGATCCACCTGGGCTCTCAAGCCACTTTGATAAGAAAATCGGTGCGGCCTTGTTGGTGATAAGGTCGATGCGGTATGGTGCTAGTTCTCTCATGATTGACAAGAAGAGAACCCCAAGGCTCACCATGTCTAGTTCACCATCCAAATCCGTCACTGCGGCGCTGCTGATTATCGGGGATGAAATTCTCTCCGGGCGGACGGAGGACGCCAATCTTTCCTACCTGGCCACTTGGCTGGGGAATCTCGGCATTAAATTGGCGGAGGTTCGGGTCGTTCCAGATGTTCAGCCGGTGATCGTCGAGGCGGTGAATGCCTTGCGCCCCTCTTATGACTATGTCTTCACCACGGGCGGCATTGGTCCCACCCATGATGACATCACGGCGGATGCCATTGCAGTGGCGTTTGGCGTTGGTATCGAGTGTAACAAAGATGCTCTAGCGGTGCTTGAAGATCATTATGAGGACGGTGCGTTGAATGACGCCCGTCGGCGCATGGCGCGCGTGCCTTTGGGGGGTATTTTGATTGATAATCCGGTCAGCAAGGCGCCGGGTTTTCAGATCGGCAATGTCTTCGTGCTGGCGGGAATTCCGCGCGTTAACAGGGCGATGCTGGAAAGCCTGAAAGACCGGCTGGTGGGCGGACCACCCATGCTGAGCCGGTCAGTGGGCGCGGAATTGGCCGAAGGCGCGATCGCCCATCGGCTGGGTGAGATTCAAAACGCCTTCCCGAGCGTCTCCATCGGCTCATATCCCTATTACCGGGCTGAGGCTTATGGCGTCACTCTGGTGCTGCGTTCGGTGGATACGGATCAGATCGAAGCGGCTTTTTCTCAAGTGCTAGCCATGATCACCGATTCCGGCGCCCAGCCGAATTTAGATCCCTCCAACCTTGTATAGACGGGTAAATCCCCTTAAAACGCAAATCTTCTCTTGATGTCGGCGATTAGGTGCGTCGGCGTTGAGACGAGAGGCCCCGTGGTGGAACTGGTAGACACAGCAGACTTAAAATCTGCCTTCGGGCAACTGAAGTGCCGGTTCGAGTCCGGCCGGGGCCACCATTTTAGTCTGCG
>JAJFIO010000011.1 GCA_021774915.1 Alphaproteobacteria bacterium | reverse complement strand
CCGGTTTGGCTCTGGCGCTTTTTGCCGCTGTGGCCTTGAGCGCCTGTGGAGGGGATAAGGATACGCTTGAATATGTCGAGCGGCCTGTTGAAACGCTCTACAATATTGCCGTCGATAAACTCGCAGACAAAAACTATCGTGAGGCTGCCCAGTATTTCGATGAAGTGGAGCGTCAGCACCCTTATTCGGTCTGGGCGCGGCGATCCATACTGATGTCGTCCTACGCCTATTATCAATTCAATAAATATGATGAAGCCATTCTCGCCGCGGAGCGGTTTATTAGCCTGCATCCCGGCAATCGCGATGCGCCCTATGCCTATTATCTCATCGCCATATCTTATTATGAGCGCATTTCAGATGTCGGGCGCGATCAGCAGATCACGGAAAAAGCGTTGAGTGCGTTGCAGAATATCGTGCGCCGTTATCCGCGAAGCGAATATGCGCGCGATGCGCGTTTGAAGATTGATCTAACCAATGATCACCTTGCGGGTAAGGAAATGGAGATCGGGCGCTATTACTTGAAAAAAGGTCAGATCATTGCCGCGATTAACAGATTTCGTAATGTGGTGGAGCGCTATCAAACGACCTCTCATGTGCCCGAAGCCTTGCACCGCCTGACCGAGGCCTATCTGACCATGGGCGTGACCAGCGAAGCGCAGACAGCGGCGGCCATTCTGGGATATAATTTTCCGGGAAGCGAATGGTATGAAGACAGTTATGCGCTGTTGACCGAGCGGGATCTGCGTCCGACCCTCGATGAGGGTTCCTGGATGCGTCGCACATGGAATAAGGTGTTTTAATTTACACGCAAGTTCGCCATGGCGTTTTCGCATCCTGCACTTAATTTAAGGGGATCCGATGCTGGTCGGCCTTCTCATTCGTAACATTGTGCTTATCGACAAATTGTCTTTGCAATTTGACTCCGGCTTGTGGGCTCTGACCGGCGAGACAGGCGCCGGTAAATCGATCCTGTTGGATGCGTTGGGCCTTGCTGTCGGCGGTCGCGCGAGCCGCAATCTGGTGCGGTCAGGGGAAGAAGAGGGCGTGGTTACGGCCGAGTTCGCTCTACCCCCAACCCATCCGGTTTGGGTGCTTCTCAGCGATCAAGGGCTGGGGGCGGAACCGGAGTTGATCTTGCGCCGGATTCAAAACAGAGATGGCCGTAGCCGGGCCTTCATCAATGACCAACCCGTCAGCATTGGGACATTACGCGCCGTCGGTGACACCATTCTGGAAATTCACGGCCAGCATGATGAGCGGGGTCTGCTGGAGCCCGCGGCGCATCGGGGGCTGCTCGATGATTTTGGCGGACTGGCGGATCTCGCGCAAAGTGCAGCGGATACATTCGCGAACTGGCGCGAGCAGTGCCGACGTCTGGATGAACACCGTCAAAAACTGGCGCAGGCTGCAGAAGATGAAGACTATCTACGGCACGCTGTTGAAGAATTAGAGACGCTGTGTCTGGAAGATGGCGAAGAAGAGCGGCTTGCGGAAAAGCGCACCTCACTAATGAATGCGGAGAAAGTCGCTGTTGATTTGAACGAGGCGGTGAGCGTTTTGACGGGAGGGACTTCACTCGAATCCCGATTAAGCGGCGCCCTTAAAGGACTGGAGAGGGCAGCGGCCAAGGCGCCGGGTATTTTGGAAGAGGCTATCTCAGCGCTCGACCGCGCCCTGATGGAAGTTTCAGAGGCTAAATCGGCTGTGCGCGAAACGCTGGACGGACTTGATTATGACGAAGCCCATCTTGAGAACGTGGAAGAGCGGCTCTTCACGTTGCGGGCCGTGGCGCGCAAATATCAGGTGCCTGTGACTAACCTGTCCGCGTTGCATGAAAAGATGGCCCGACATCTTAATGAGATCGAGGCGGGTGAGGCGGGACTGGCGGTGCTTGAACAAAAAGTAGATCAGGCGCGGCAGGCTTATGAGGACATCTGCCGGACGCTGACCGACCGGCGCCGTGCGGCGGCCCTAAAAATCGATGCCATCATCGCCCGCGAATTGAAGCCTCTCAAACTGGATAAAGCGACATTCAAGACATCTGTCGAAGCCCTACCGCCGGAAAAAGAAGGCCCGGACGGGCAGGACCAGGTGCGGTTTTTGATCTCGACCAATCCAGGCGCGCCTCTGGGGCCTCTTGCCCAAATCGCGTCGGGGGGGGAACTGGTGCGGTTTGTTTTGGCGCTGAAAGTGGCGCTGGCGCGCAAGGGTGAGGCGACCACGCTTATTTTTGATGAGGTGGACAGCGGCGTTGGCGGCGCCGTGGCCGATGCCGTGGGCGAGCGTTTGGCGCGATTGGCCAAAAGTGCGCAAGTACTTGTTGTCACCCATTCTCCGCAGGTTGCCGCGCGGGCCGATCGTCATCTGCAGGTTCTCAAATCTGGAACGCGTCGTACCGTGACCACAGTCTCGCCTCTGTCTTCAACCCAGAGGGAAGAAGAAATCGCGCGGATGTTGTCGGCTGCCAAAGTCACCGATGAAGCGCGTGCGGCGGCGGCCAGTCTCTTGGCCGCTTCGGGCGAGCGTCCCCCCAAGACCGGTACGGATGGTTAAGGCGCGCCATGGGCAAAGGCAAAGGGCAAGCGGCTTCCGGCGGCCAGGGCTTTGAGCACAGTCCGGTAGAGGAACTGACAAAAAGTCAGGCGAAAGTTGAGTTGACGCGTCTGATGTTTGATCTCAGCCAGCATGATCAGGCCTATTACCAGGAAGATGCACCCCTCATATCGGATGCCGAGTATGATGCGCTCCGGCAGCGCAATGATGCCATTGAAACACGCTTTCCGGAACTTAAGACAGCCAACAGCCCTAGCAGCAAGGTTGGCGCGGCCCCGGCCGAAAAATTTATAAAAGTTGCCCATGCCCGCCCTATGCTCTCTTTGAGCAACGCGTTCGACGATGAGGACGTCAAAGATTTTCGTGAACGGATCAAGCGGTTTTTAAACCTACAGGATGAACCTCTGGCTATTACGGCAGAGCCGAAAATTGACGGCGTGTCGGCGAGCCTGCGCTATGAACAGGGGAAGTTTGTACTGGGCGCCACGCGTGGTGATGGACAGGTTGGCGAAAACATAACAGAAAACATTCGTACCCTGAGTGATATTCCTAAAGAGGTTAGGAATAATAACTTTCCAGACGTCGCCGAAATACGCGGTGAAGTCTATATGCGCCACGACGATTTTGCCGCGCTCAACCAGCGTCAAGAAAGGGAAGGAAAACCGGTTTTTGCCAACCCGCGCAATGCTGCGGCGGGGTCGCTGCGCCAGCTTGATCCGGCCATTACCGCCGCGCGGCCCTTGCGGTTTTATGCCTATGCCTGGGGCGAGATGTCGGCCCTGTCTGCCGGTACGCAAGAAGACATGATCGAACAGATCGGCGCTTGGGGATTTCAAATCTCTGACCTCATGAGACGCTGTGAAAGTCTGGACGACCTTCTGGCCCAATATCACGCGATTGAAGAGAAGCGGGCGACGATCGGCTACGATATTGACGGCGTGGTGTATAAAGTTGATCGCTTGGACTGGCAAGGGCGGTTGGGATTCGTATCACGGGCGCCGCGCTGGGCCATCGCTCATAAATTTTCGCCCGAAAAAGCGACTACGCTGCTTGAGAAAATCGACATCCAGGTGGGGCGGACAGGGGTGCTCACCCCCGTCGCTAAATTGCAGCCCGTCACGGTGGGCGGGGTGGTGGTGTCCAATGCCACGCTTCACAATGAAGATGAAATTGCCCGCAAGGATATCCGGATCGGCGATACGGTGGTGGTTCAACGCGCAGGCGATGTGATCCCGCAAGTGGTCAGTGTCGTGATGGAAAAGCGGCCGAAAGAGTCTGAGCCTTATGAATTTCCGGTAATCTGCCCGGTGTGCGGCTCTCATGCGACGCGCGAAGTGGATTCTAAAACCGGCAAAGCGGAAGTCGCACGCCGGTGCACGGGCGGCCTGATCTGCCCAGCGCAGGCCGTGGAACGCTTGAAACATTTCGTCTCGCGCAATGCCTTTGATATAGAAGGCCTGGGCGAAAAACAGATTGAAGCGTTCTGGGCCGAGGGTTTAATCAAATCGCCTGCGGATATTTTCCGTCTGGAAGCGCGAGAGAAGGCGGGTGAAATCAGTTTGGGGTCACGCGAAGGGTGGGGCGCTACATCGATCGCCAATCTGTTCGCCGCCATCAATATGCGCCGGTCGATCAGCCTCGACCGCTTTGTCTTTGCCTTAGGTATTCGCCATATCGGCGGGGCGACAGCCAGAGTGTTGGCCAAAGCCTATGGATCTTTAGGGGCGCTGCGTGAAGCTTTTCGCCTGGGCCAGGATCGGCAAGGTGATGTCTATGCGGATTTGTTGAATATTGACGGCATTGGCGAGGTGGTGGCCGAAGCTTTGCTTGAATTTTTTGCAGAGCCTCATAACCAAGAAGTCATTGACGGGTTGCTGAACGAGATCACAGTTGAAGATTTTGACATGCCGGACGAGGGAAGTCCGGTGGCCGGTCAGACCGTGGTGTTTACCGGATCGCTGGTCCGCATGACACGCAATGAGGCTAAGGCCCGTGCCGAGGCGCTGGGGGCGCAGGTTTCAGGATCAATCTCGAAAAAAACAGACATCGTTGTTGCCGGACCGGGCGCCGGATCGAAGCTGGTCAAAGCCCGCGAACTTGATCTCACCATTCTGGATGAAGATGAATGGCTGCACTTGATCGGAGGCTCAGTGCCGGAATAATTATTTTATTACTAACCGCTGTTATGAAAGCTCCTCCAGCGAGAGCTATCTGTAATATGTTCCCATTGCAACACCACCTTATCACAGTGTTGCACTTGGTTTGTGAGTTCAGAGAATCCAGGGCGACGTTTTCAAAGCCTTCATTGCTAACATGATGGAAATGTTTTCGGTCTATTCTGAACATATGAAAAAAGAAACTCTTCTCCAACTCGCTCGCTTGCGCCAGTCCTCTCGACTCAATGGCTACGCCTCTATCGGTGATTTTCATGAAGGCATCTTCGAATGCGATCACGTTTCGCCCTGGACCAAATCGGGTTGTAGCGTTGATGCAGAGATAATGATCGTCGCCCAGGATTGGTCGAGTAGCGATGTGCTGGGCAGTGACCCACCCAACCTTCACAGTGCAGAGTTCGGTTTTGATCCGAAGTTTCCGACCAATAAAAATCTTGATAAACTGTTAGAGCGGCACCTCGGTTTGAATCGCACCGCATGTTATCTCACCAATCTATTTCCTTTCGTCAAACTAGGTAATGCGAGTGCCGCCATACCACTGAAGGAATTGGTCGCAAGTGCACAACAGTTTACACTTCCGGAAATTGAGATTGTCGCCCCTCAACTCGTCATTTGCCTGGGCCTTAGGACTTTTCTGGCCTTGATGCGAGCCGTGGACCTCAAAGGGTCTCCGAATATGGAACAGGCGATCAACTCACCATTTACGTTCTCTCACTCGATGATCCACTGCGTCGCCCACACAGGGGCACTTGGCATGAACAATAGAGGCCGGAGCCAAGTCGAAAAGGACTGGCAAAAGATTGCCGCATCCATGCCCAGTGGCAGTCCATTGCTTCAGGGGGCGGAAGGCAGCGCCACCCAATCTGAATTCAACACCGATCCCCTCACCCCAATCCTCTCTCCTTAGGGGAGAGGGAGGGACACGCGACCATATGGTCGTGGGAGGGTGAGGGCGCTCATTTTTTACAACGCCCGTGTCGCCTGCTTCAGCCATGAGGCGGTTGTCTCATCGACCAGTGGTGTTAGCGCATCGCGCACCCGCGCGTGATAAGTATTGAGCCAGGCGCATTGGTCAGCGCTCAACAAAGATTTGTCGACCAAGGCCAAATCCAGGGGCGCGAGGGTCAGCGTTTCAAAACCCATCATGGGGCGTATACCGCCTTCTATATCTTCAGCAGGGGTCACACACACCAGGCTTTCAATGCGAATGCCGTAAGCGCCCGCTTTGTAAAACCCCGGTTCGTTGGAGAGGATCATGCCGGGCGCCAGATCAATGCCCGTGGCGCGTTTGGAAATGCCTTGCGGTCCTTCGTGTACAGACAGATAAGATCCGACGCCATGGCCGGTGCCGTGGTCGTAATCAAGGCCCTGGTCCCAGAGAGCCTTGCGGGCGAGGATGTCCAAAGCTTCGCCGGACGTGCCTTTGGGGAAGCGCGCCGTGCCAAGCGCGATATGGCCTTTGAGCACGCGGGTGAACCGATCGCGCATTTCCGCGCTGGGCGTGCCGATAGCCATGGTGCGGGTGACGTCGGTGGTGCCGTCCAGATATTGCCCGCCGGAATCGAGTAGAAAAAGTTCGCCCTCTTGCAGGCGCCGATTGGTGGTTTTGGTGACGCGGTAATGCACTATGGCGCCGTGCGGGCCCGCGCCCGAGATGGTATCAAAGCTGATGTCCTGAAGCGCGCCGGTCTCTTTGCGGCAGGCTTCCAGATGCGTCACTGCAGCGATTTCATCCACCGTGCCTTGCGGGGCGTTTTGTTCAAGCCAGCATAAAAACTTTGTGAGCGCTGCCCCATCGCGTAAGTGCGCAGCCCTCATGCCTTCCAGTTCCGCCTCATTCTTGATGGCTTTGGGAAGCAGGCAAGGGTCGGCGCTTTTCACAAGTGTGGCGCCGGCGGCTTTGAGGCGATTGAAAATCCAGACGGCGGCGCGCGCTGGGTCGATCTGGAGGGTGGCGCTGTCTTGCCCAAGCGTGTCCAGGGCGCCGCCAAAGTCATCAGGGGCGCAGATTCGGACGTCTTTGCCCAGATGGTCTCGAATCTCATCCGTAATTTTGCGGGGGTCGGCGAAAAGTTCGGCTGTGCCATCGGCGTGCAAAATGGCAAAGCTCAAGGGCAGAGGCGCATGGGCGACATCGCCGCCACGGATATTAAAAGCCCAGGCAATGGAATCGGGCATGGTGAGAACCACGGCTTGGCTCTTGGCGCGTTCCACCTCTTGACCGATTTCGCTCCGTTTGACTTGGGCAGACTTACCGGCATAGCGCAGATCGTGAACGCGAAAGGGCGCTGATGGCGGGTCCGGCTGATCCGCCCACACCGCATCTATAGGATTAGAGACAGCCACCAGTTCCGCGCCTGCCGCCGTGCAGGCTTTGGCGTACTGATCATACCCGTTGACGGTATGCAGCCACGGATCATAGCCCAGTTTCTGTCCTTGCGCTGCTGTTTGCTCCAGCCATTTGGGGGGCGTTGTATCCTCAAGCGGGACAATTTCAATATCGGAATTCTTAAACTGTTCTTGGGCTTGCAGGGTATAGCGGCCATCGACGAAAAGCGCGGCGCGGTCTTTCAGAATGATGGCTGTGCCTGCCGAACCGGTAAATCCTGTGACCCAGGCCAGCCGCTCGGCACAGGCGGGCAGATACTCATTTTGATGCTGGTCCGCATGAGGCACGATAAAGCCATCCAGCCCGCGCTTGACCAGTTCAGCTTTGAGGGCTGCTAAATGGTCTGGCGTCCCAGCCCCCTCTGCGGTGTCTTCAAAGCTTTGCCACATCTGTTTTTCTTACTCGTTACCGGTCACTTAACACAAGGTATGCAAAATATGCATGGCAGATTCAACCAATCTCTATCTACACTTACTTATGCTGCAGTGCCACATAAGTCCTCGAAGCGGCCAGGATATAGGTGTCCTTAATGGTGTCGCTGGAAATAGAGGTCTGACATGAATATCTTAAAAGAACATACTGCAGCAACCGATCACTTTGGTGATTTCTTCATTGCCCTTTTTGCCGCATTGAAAAATGGGGTGAGCGCTCTTTTTGCTCCGCATCGCGATGATGAAGATGAGGGCTATATTACCAGCTTAAATGCGCGTCAGACTTCTCCTTCACGCAATAAAGATAAGCCGCGTATCTTGGATGCACGCGAAGATCGCGCCAGTCGGCGCAGTTTGAGAAATCTTC
>JAJFIO010000002.1 GCA_021774915.1 Alphaproteobacteria bacterium | reverse complement strand
AAAGTCGATCACGTTCTTTTCATGAAAGCCCTCGCGGGCATTTTTACTTAACTCATATTCTTTTGTCGCTTGATTAAGGTGGGGAAGGTCGACAGCAGGTTTACCGACCTTTTTGGCCAGAAGATCAAGAGATTCCTGAAGATTCTCAAACAGACCAATAAACCAATAACGGGATAGTACCTCTTTGTAATTTGTTAAATTACAGCGCAAGATATTGCCGATAAAATTATTCTGACCGGCAATGCTTTTTTCCGGGTCCGCCTGGAAGTAAGGTGAATCATGGCTTTGTTCGTTGGCCACCATATACCAATAAATAGAGAGAGCGACATCAAGGGGGTTGCGGATAAATGTGATCAGGCGATAACGCTCATCCTTGAAAATTTCAGGATATCTTTCATCAATGAAAGCGCCGGGAAGTTCAAAATGTCCCGATAACACATCATTCGATGTTAAGTCAGAAAGGTTCTTCGGGTGACCCACAAAAAATTGAGTGGCCTCCTCGGACCACTCGCCTCGATAATCCCCAATAACATTGAACCACTGCCGTAGGGCTTGCTTGCAGGATGTGCCGCCACAGCGGGGGATGTGATGAAAAACATAAATCGGGTCCATAACGCTACGCCTTTGTACCTGAGTAGAAAATCATTTGAAGCGCGCCGTTTCGCTTTGAGCGCTCTCAAACAAGCCCTTTGCGAATGAAGAGTACATCCTTTTGCTCCAGACGTCCCGTGGCCGGGGAGCGCCACTCGCCCGCTTCATCGGCATATACAAAGCCCAATTGGTCGAGCCGTGCAACCATTTCCAGGTAGTCTAGAGCGTCCGGGTGTGGCCGCTCCAGGGTAAGTTCTAAGACAATGGCATCTATATGATTGGCGATGAAATCTCGGCCGCCTTCAAGCACGAGGTGTTCTGTGTGCTGCACATCAACTTTCAACACCCCCCGGCCCGTCAGCTTGTTTTCGCCGGCAAAGTCATCCAGAGTCATGCCCCTGACGTTTATTTTCGCGTGCACTTCCGTCAGGCCGACATGGAGCGCCGAGCTGTTATAGAGATCCTTTGACACCAGAAATTCGACATCCCCTGTTTTGTCAGACAGCGCAATTTCATGGGCTTCAAAATTATCATGCATGTCTGCAATTGAACCATTTGATTTTTTGTCATAATGAGTAAGCAAAGGTTCCAGCAGCACAAACCGCGCCTCAGGAAAAAGATCAGCCATTTGATGGGACCAGATCCCACTGGATGCGCCGACATCAACCACAAAATCAGCTCTGTAACCGCCGGCGGTCAGGCGACGGAGCGCGCGGTAGCACTCCTCGAAATCTTTAATGATCGACTCGGGAACATCGCCATCGAGATAATACGCAAACTCACCTTCTTGAAGCGGCATTAGGGCATCAAAACGATCATCCACAGGTTTTCCGGCATCAAGGGAGTCCCACACCCATTTGGCAATGCCTTTCGACGAAAAATGGTGGCCGATGGAAAAGGCGTTTTGGCGCATGCGATGCTGAACCTCAGGGTCGCAAAGTTGGGTGATGGCGTCGCGTATGGCTTGCTTGTCATACGTGGAGACCAGACCGACATCAAAGCGCGCCACGAAACGCGAAGCGGCATTCATTTCGCTTCCAAGGACAAGCGTCGGCGTGTGCGCCGCCGCGACCGTGAGGGGCAGGCGGCTGGGCAGGCTGTATGTCCCGATATTATGTGAGCCGGTCCCGTCTTCATCCGTTTGAGATGAGGGCAGCAGGCAAAAGCCATGCTGTTTTATGATCTGGATGAGCTCCGGTTCGCTCACAGGCTTGCGCAAGGTAATCCCGTCACGGCGCAATTCCTCGGCATCGAAGTTCAGCCAGGATGGATTTTCATTATTGCTGTACCAGTCAATTTTAATATCCGTACCCTTGATGGCGCCGCGCAGCGAGTCCAGCCAATCCTGGCTCCAAATGTTCCCGAACAGCACGCCCCGGCGGCTCATCTCTGTGTCAGGCGTGAGGGATAGAGGCTCCGGCGCAATGATTTTTGACGCCACGATGGGGGGCAGAATGTGAAATTTCACACGATATTTGGTTTCATATGCCCGTTGCAATTCCGGTGAGATGGCAAAGCGTAAGCGCGCGCACTCCAGAGCTTCTTTCATCACGGCATTTGGTATACCCCCCTTCAGGAGATTGTTATCATCCATGACGAAAATGCATAAGGGGGCATCGTAAATGCGGGAGATTGCCGTAGCGGCAATGAGATCTTCAGCATAAAACGGCACGCATACAACACGGCGTATATTCGCTCGACCGAGCCAGTCTTGCACAATTCTGAATATTTCCGGTCGGGAGGGTTTGCTGTTTCCAATGATGAAATCAGCCAGGCCTATTTCTTCATGCTCGTTATAAATATTCAAGGTACGGATGGTGACAAGGTTCGGCCAACCGCCAAACATCCGTTTCATTAAAATGCCGGTTCCATGGCGCGTGTTTATTTCCGTTGCTGAGACAACGACATCAAGGGGAGTGCCTATCTGCGTAATCGCTTCTATTTTTTTTGCATTCAACATGTTGAGATGTTCGATATTTTCTCGCGGAGAAGTCTCCACATGATGTCGAAGAGAACGCGAATGATGCAACGCCGACAGAAGGCGGGAGCGAACATCTTCCGTGTGTGATGTTTCTTGCAACATTATTCTTATGTGCCCTTCTCTCTTCTCTATCTCAATTTACCCTGAGGGCGCTCTTCATGCCTTCGGTATTGTGGGTTCCAATGTGGTGGCGCACCACCGCAAGGCCTCTGCGAAAAGTTGAGGGCGTTTAAAGAACACGATATTGCCCCAGCTCGCCTTGGGGGCGTACGCCATATTGCAATGATATGTGCCCTCCCACTCACCACCCTCGCGGGCAAGAATGATATAAAGTGGAAAGCCTCTGTCCTTCATCTCGCGGACTAGGGGCTCGATCTTGTTAAAATTGCCGGGATCATAAAAAACATGACCTTCCTGCCAGAATTCGGTCAGCAGGATATCGCTCGTGCACGAGCCCATGCCTTCGATAACCTTGAGGTCATATCCTTCGGTATCAATCTTTATGATCCCGGCTGTGCGGGGGATCTCTTCAGAATCGGCTAAAGATTTCAGGCTGCGCACTTCGACGGGAAGCGTCTGTGAAAATGACAAGATATTTTTGGCCGGGTGCGGATGAAGCGTATGAAACAGATTGGCGTCGGTTTGGGGAAGGGTTTGATCTGTGGTTTGGGCAATATGAATGTCCGAGAGGCCATCTTCGGACCCGATCGCCAGGGCATGGGCATGAAACCCTGAGCGCCCCTCAAGACGTTCGACAAGCTTGTCGTAGGAGGGCGGGTAAGGCTCGAAGGCATAAACATCCAAACCGCAATCCAGCAACGGCAGGGACATGCCCCCTATATGCGCGCCCACATCAATGGCGGATTTTTCGGTCAACCATGGAGACAGATGAGCGAGTAGCCGGACTTCAACGCTGACAATATCGGGTCCCGATTCTTTCAACGTGATTGGGCGCGGGGCGGCGTAATGGCTATCTACTTTCGCGAAAAGTGCGGCAGTGTCGCTGCCTAACCGTTCAATATCGCGCCTGACCACATCCAGATTATGAGTTTGATCGGCCAATTTATCCAGCGTCAAATCCTGATTTTGACTCCATTGTGCCACCTGTTGCTTGCCATAAAGGTCAAGCTTCATGGAAACGTCTGACAGAGACTCAACCACATCCGTCAAGGCTTCCAGCGCCAGGTCCTGCTTTGGATCACTGCTCTCTTCGTGCACTTTGGCGAGGGTGCTGATCTGTTCACTCAAGCGTAATAAGGTTTGGGCTTGATTGTTGGCCCTCTGGAGCGCCAATTCCTGCCGGCGGGCGCTGTCTTCCAGGAAATGATCCAGGATGTAGGGTTGCTTGAGGAGCAGAAGGGCAGAGCGAAACAGCTTGCCGGGAAGGGACAGGAGATAACGGAAACCGCGGCTTTGAGGGCGGTTTTGATCAGTCGGCATCGTGGCGTCTGGTCCATGGATTGATGCGCTGCCGCTCTGACCGTCCATAATGCTCTCGCTCTTCTTAACCGTTATTTATAGAAGACACTCTGCGCTTACCCTGCAACCTGTTCCCGAACGGTGTCGGAAAATTCGAAGGGCGGAGGGAAAAGCGAATCAATAAACCGGGTCTGATTATGGGTTTTTTTGATCTGTCTGGCGACACGTTCGGCATTTTTGGTCAAAGCCGATTTTCTGCTCTCGAATTCTAAAAGAGCGTTGATAAATCCATCCACTGTCCCCTCGGCTTGAAGGATACTTTCAGGACTGAATTTGGGCAATTGTTCCGCCATAGAGGTATTTCTGGTGACAATAACGGGCCGCGCCGCGATGAGGCTTTCATAAAAAATCTGTGATGTTTTTGATCCGTAATGCACTTGATTATAAGGCAGGAGCACGGCGCTGGCAGAGGTTAGAAAGTCGAAATAATCTTTTCCGAAAAGGGGTTTGCCCACTATCTGGACATTTCGTGGATAGAGGCTTGTCGAGAAGGCATCCAGTTTTTCGGCAGCTTCCCCCGGCGCTCCCTGCAATGACTGTATAACGAATTCAGTCTCTGGTTTTGTCTCAAGATAACGCGGGATCAAATCCGCCAGTAGCTCGATCCCCTTTTCTTTTCGGGCGGCACCGGGGAAAATGAATCGTGTCGCGGGGGCGGGGCCACTGTTTTTGTGATGAGTTTCAGCCGCATACCCAGAATGAAGCGGCATGCAGATAGGCTGGATATCCGCACCCAATTGCCCGCGATATGTTCCCATCAGTTCATGCGAATCAGAGAAAAAAGCGACAGCTTGATGTTGATTCCACAAACTCATCACTTCAGCACAAAATTCAAGTAATGCGGATTTTGTGGAGTCATTGAGTCCAGTGGTGTCAAATGAGCCCAGAGGGGGAAAGCGAAAGACAATGCTGAAACGGACATCAACATCGTGAAAGAGTTTCCACCATTTATAAATGCCCAGTAAATGCCAGAAGCTGGCGGTATGCAGGATGACCTGGTCGCCGGATTCCAGCCTTGGTCCCTGGAACAGAAGTTGCCTGAACGTGTCTTCATTGCTTGTCTGCACCATGGAGAGTGCGGCGACGCGCTCCTTGGGTAAAGGCAGATAGGTTGAGGGGGATAGAATCGGGTCGGCGTTGAGCTGGTCCGCAATCCCTTCTGGGCAGGTGCTGTTGACAAGAATTTTGATTTTAGTATTGGTTTTGAGGCATTGCTCCATGATCAAGGCGTTTGCAGGCACGTGATGGCCATAGAGGCCCTGACAGCCGGTATCAATCAATATGACGCGCTGGGTACACCGATAAGGTGTTTCAGGAAAAGGGGTGGAAAGTTGCACTGGAAGTATCCCCCATTATTGGACTCAAAAACACACGTTTTGCGTTAATGTCTCCATGGTTGTAATCGATGCATGTTGCAATGACAACAGCCATGTTTCCCACAGCAAAACGTCACTTGGTCGGGCCCAGAGGAAGGCAGGGCGGTGGTCATGTGTCCACTGTGCTCAGGAATGGTTAACAGATACATACTTCACGTTAAGTTCTATGTTTGAACACTTTCTCGCCGCTCTGAAGATAAGGGCGGGCATACTAGGCTTGGCCCTGTCCGCCTTGATGAGTTTTCGCATGAAAGTCCACTAACGCATGACCCACGCGCAAAATACGGCTCGTTTAACCGAAGGGAGTGTGGCGAAAGGCTTGACCGGCCTCACCTTGCCCATGATCTGGGGGCTGATGGCCGCTGTTTCGCAGCCTATCGTGGATACTTATTTTGTGGGTCAGCTCGGCACGCAGCAATTGGCGGCAATGACATTCATTTTCCCTGTCGCCTTCATTTTTTCCAGTGTGATTATTGGTCTGGGGATTGGGACATCCGCTGTGCTGGCCCGTCTCATCGGGGCGGGAAAATGGGATGACGTGCGGCTGACCAACACGCACGGCATGCTGTTGACGATCATGGTCGTGGTTGTCCTTATGCTGATCGGTCTGGTGAGTTTGAACACTCTGTTCGGGCTGATGGGGGCGTCGCCCGAGATTATGGCGTTCATTGGCCAGTATATGAAGATCTGGTATGGCTCTATCCTGATCTTGGCCTTGCCCATGGCCGGTACAGCCAGCTTGCGGGCCAAAGGTGCCTCCATTGCCGCTAGCGCCATCATGACGGTGTCGGCCGTTGCTAACCTCATTCTCGATCCCGTGCTCATTTTTGGACTTTTTGGCGCACCGGAACTGGGCTTTGCCGGTGCTGCCTGGGCAAGTGTGGGCGCCAATCTGGCCGCCTCCCTAGTGGGGGCTTATATCCTGATCATACGGGAAGACATGTTGGATTTTCACTGGCCTGAGTGGGACGCAATGCTGGTCCACTGGCGATCCATCCTGCATGTCGGTCTGCCTTCGGCGTTAACAAATCTGATATCACCTCTGTCGGCGGCTGCCGTTGTCAGCATTGTTTCAGGTTTGGGAGAAGCGGTAGTTGCAGGATTCGGGGTTGCCGTGAATGTCGAGGCTTTCGCGTTGATTGTTCCGCAAGCTCTCTCGGCCATCATAGGCCCCTTTGTGGGCCAGAACTTTGGTGCTGGCTCTGTGAGCCGTATCCATCAGGCCATGCGCCAGACATTAGGGGTGGCGGTGGGGTATGGGTTTGCGGTGGCTGGACTGCTGGCTTTTTTTGCGCACTGGATTGGCGCTCAGTTTCGTGATGATCCGCAGGTGATAGAAGTAACAGCGGCATATTTGACCATCGTGCCTGTGACGTTCAGTTTTTTCGCGGTGATTATGGTGGTGGCTGGCGCTTTTAATGCGCTGGGGCATCCCCGCCCCAATATGGTATTTTACATTATCAAATTAGTCCTGCTCTATATTCCTCTGGCCTATCTTGGGGCTCGGGTTTATGGCTTTTTGGGCGTCGTCTATGCTGCCGCCCTATCGAACATCATTACCGGTGTCATTGCGTTTTACTGGTATCGCAAGTATTTCCCCGGCATCGCTCTCAGGGCTCATAATGCTTAGTTTGATTTTCGTGTTCGATACTTTGTTTGCAGTACGTTAACCTTATTTGGAGCAAGTGTGATTACACTTCAAAGGGATGTTTTCGGGCTGGACAGCTCCGGGACTCAAAGCAGATCATCAGAGGTGTGATGGAACAAATGGCAGCAATCGGTAAAGACAGTTTAACGCCACTGGGCGGCAATCTTCAAAACCGTATGCGCGGCGCCAAAGTCAGCCCGCTTGCCGTGGCGACGTTTGTTTTTGTTGCAGCGATTATGGGAGCGTTCGGCTGGTTGTCGCTGGCCGGTGACCCCCAAGGAGGCGAGCCCCAGGTTTTGATGGCCTTGCCGCCCGATTTTATAGGTCCTGCTGATAGCCAGCCCGAACAGTTGATTGATACAGCGGATGCGGGGGAGGTGGACGCGCCGCGCCCTCAAGCCAAACCTGTGGCGCCGGAGGATGATGCGACGCAAGCCTCTCCATGGAACGAGCCGTCCGATCTGGCCCAATTGAAAGACAAACCGGCTGCCGCGCTTCCGGCTTCACCTAAGGCTACACAAAACACGGTCCCTCTGCTCGATCCGGCCCTTCTCGCACAAGGTCCAAACGGACCCCTGCCCATTATTGCTGAAGATGGGCGCCGGGCCCTGGATGTTTATGCCCGTCCATTTCCAGCAGGTGATGCGCGTCCCCGCATCGGAATCTTGATCAGAGGACTGGGTCTCAGTGCCACCACGACACAGGGCGCCATTGATACGTTACCCCCTGAGGTCACTTTGTCTTTTGTTCCTTATGCAAAAAATCTTCAAAGCTGGGTCGATAAGGCGCGCGCCGCCGGCCATGAAGTGATGCTGGAACTACCGATGGAGCCGTATGATTTTCCCAGTAATGATTCCGGGCCTTTCACTTTATTGACCAGTCTTCAGGACGAGGAAATAACCCGTCGTCTTGACTGGTTGCTGAGCCGGTTTGGCGGGTATGTCGGTGTAACAAATTATCTCGGCGCTAAATTCACCACCACGAGAAAAGCCCTGGCGCCGGTGTTGGACGTTCTGGCCGCGCGTGGTTTGCTCTATGTTGATGATGGTCTGTCAGGCGGAGGGTTGGTGCCGGAACTGGCTGCGCAAAGCGGTCTGATCTGGGCGGTGAGCGATCGCAATCTTACCTACGCATCGGGCACCTCCATTGATACAGATCTGCTCGGTTTGGAAAACGATGCCCGTGAGAACGGCGCGGCGTTGGCTACAGGGTTTTCATTTCCGGTCACTATCCAGCATGTCAGCGACTGGGCCGCGACGTTGGACGCAAAAGGCTTCGCTCTCGCGCCCGTTTCCGCGCTCGCTACGGTCCCGCCGCAAAGTTAGAGAGTTTTTCGTTTAGTTGATCTAAGCTATCCGTAAGGATACCCTTGGGATGGTTCAAGTAATTTAATAAACTTTTAGATTTCTCGACGATTTCCCTGTACCGTTTTATAGTCCAGCCAACATGACATCTCATTCACCTTCCGACCTTCCCTACCGGCCTTGTGTCGGCATTATGTTGATCAATACTCAAGGCCTCGTCTTTGTAGGCAGGCGCATCAAACAAGGTGCCTCCGGGGGCTGGCAAATGCCCCAGGGCGGTATTGATGAAGGAGAAAGCCCTCTTGACGCTGCATGGCGTGAATTGATGGAGGAAGCCGGCACGGACAAGGCGCACGTTCTCGCCGAGATGGAAGAGTGGCTGACTTATGATCTACCCAATGAGCTTGTGGGATCGGTATGGCGCGGGCGCTATCGCGGCCAGAAACAGAAATGGTTTGCCATGTCGTTCACCGGTCAAGATTCGGATATTGATCTGAATGTTCACCACGAACCGGAATTCGACGCCTTCAAATGGGTGCCTATGGAAGTACTGCCCCAGAAAATTGTGGAATTCAAAAAACCGGTTTATGAAAAAGTCGCCGCTGCGTTTGGGCCGCTTGCGAACAAGAGGGGTGAGTAGAAAGCAAAACTTTTTCTAGCTGGAAAACGCGGCGCGTATTTCCAGCAGGTGATCAAGAGTTTCCTGAGCCTTTTGCCGGCTAGTCTCATCCTTAGCGTCAGCAACATCCTCGCGCAGATCTGTGATCTGTTGATCAAGCATCCCGGCATTCAGGTCTTCTTCCCGAATGGTTTCTTCAGCCAGGACAATCAAGCCGCTTGCATTGACCTCGGCAAAACCGCCGCGGATAAACACGCGCACATGTTCTCCGCTCTCTTGTTCAATATCCACCATGCCGGGCCGCAAGCTTGACATCACGGGCGCATGGCCGGCCAGGACGCCAAACATTCCCTCAGTCCCAGGCACTGTCACGCTGAGCACTTGACCCGACATGATCTGGTGCTCAGGAGAGACGAATTCAAACTGTAACCTGTCTGCCATCCGTGTGATGCCTCTGGTTCAAATCTGGTGAGTTTACGCGGCCTCAGCGGCCATTTTTTCAGCCTTCTTGACCGCTTCTTCTATGGTGCCGACCATATAAAAGGCGGCTTCCGGCAGGTGGTCATAATCGCCCGCACACAGACCTTTGAAGCCTTTGATCGTGTCCGCCAGATCAACCAAAACACCAGGCGTGCCGGTAAACACTTCAGCGACGAAGAAAGGCTGGCTCAAGAACCGCTCGATCTTGCGGGCCCGCGCGACGACCAGTTTGTCTTCTTCGGACAATTCATCCATACCCAGAATGGCGATGATGTCTTGCAGGGATTTATAGCGCTGGAGGATCTCCTGAACTTCCCGCGCGACATCATAGTGCTCTTCGCCCACAACACGAGGCTCCAGAATGCGCGAAGTGGAATCGAGCGGATCCACCGCCGGATAAATCCCTTTTTCTGAGATGGCGCGGCTGAGCACGGTGGTGGCGTCAAGGTGAGCAAAAGATGTTGCCGGGGCGGGGTCCGTCAGGTCGTCGGCAGGTACATAGATAGCCTGGACGCTCGTGATTGAACCCTTCGTGGTGGTGGTGATCCGCTCTTGCAGGGTGCCCATGTCGGTGGCCAGTGTTGGCTGATACCCGACAGCGCTCGGAATGCGACCCAGCAGAGCGGATACTTCCGAGCCGGCCTGGGTAAAACGGAAAATATTATCGACAAAGAACAGCACGTCCTGACCTCCGTCACGAAAATGTTCGGCCACGGTCAAACCTGAAAGAGCCACCCGCATGCGGGCACCCGGAGGCTCATTCATCTGGCCATAGACCAGCGCCGCCTTGGAGCCCTCACCGCCGCCTTCCTTGTTCACGCCAGATTCGATCATTTCCCAATAGAGATCGTTGCCTTCGCGCGTCCGCTCGCCGACGCCGGCAAACACTGAATAGCCACCATGTGCTTTGGCGACGTTATTGATCAGCTCCATGATCAGCACCGTTTTCCCGACCCCGGCGCCGCCGAACAGGCCGATCTTGCCGCCTTTGGCATAAGGCGCCAGAAGATCCACTACCTTAATGCCGGTCACCAAAATTGCGGTTTCAGTGGACTGTTCGACAAATGCCGGCGCATCCTGGTGAATGGCGCGGGTCTGGGTGGTTTTAAGCTCGCCCGCTTCATCCACCGGTTCGCCAATGACATTCATAATCCGGCCCAGGGTTTCATCGCCAACCGGCACGCGGATGGCGTCGCCCGTATCAGTCACCGGGGTGCCGCGCACCAGACCTTCGGTGGAGTCCATGGCGATCGTGCGTACTGTGTTCTCGCCCAGATGCTGAGCAACTTCCAGCACCAAGCGAGTGCCATTATTGTCGGTTTCCAAGGCATTCAGAATGGCCGGCAGATCCTCGCCAAATTCAACATCGACGACGGCTCCAATAACCTGGGTGATTCGGCCAACAGCTTGTGTGCTCATTTTATCTATCCTTAAAACTTGTCTCAGCAGCGCGAAAGGGCTGCAGGTCAGGTCATCTCCAATTTAAACCGCTTCCGCGCCCGATATAATTTCGATCAGTTCTCTTGTGATCATGGCTTGGCGGGATCTGTTATAGACGATCGTCAACTTGTCGATCATCTCCCCGGCATTGCGCGTTGCACTATCCATCGCGCTCATGCGCGCACCCTGCTCGCTGGCGGCATTTTCCAGCAGAGCCTTAAAGATCTGCACAGCCAGGTTCCTGGGCAGCAGGTCTTCCAGAATATCCTTCTCGTCGGGCTCATACTCATAAGCCGCACCCCCCAGATCTGTGCCGGCGTTTTTGCCGTCCTGTTCGGTAAGGATTGCCGGGATGAGTTGTGATTGGACGGGCACCTGAGATATGATCGATTCAAACGCGCCATAAAAAAGAGTGGCGACATCAAAGGCGCCTTCCTCAAAGAGCGCCAGCACCTGCCTGGCGATCCGGGATGCCACCTCAAAATTAAGCACTTTGACTTCTTTGAGCTCAATAACCTCAAGCATCAGATGGCCAAATTGGCGCTTGAGAACGTCAGCGCCTTTTTTCCCCACGCATAATATTTTAACTTGCTTACCCTGTGACAGCAGGGCATTGGCGCGGTCCCGGGCCATCCGGGCGATGGAAGAATTGAAACCACCGCACAATCCCCGGTCGGCGGTCGCGACGATCAGCAGATGAACTTCCCTTTTTCCAGTTCCAATCAGAAGCGGCGCCGCGTCGGCCCGGCCTCTCATGGCGTTAGAAAGATTGGCCAATACCTGATCCATGCGCTCGGCATAAGGGCGCGCCGCTTCAGCCGATTCTTGCGCACGGCGCAGTTTGGCCGCTGCCACCATCTGCATGGCCTTGGTAATCTTCTGCGTATTCTTGACGCTGGAGATCCGGTTTCTGAGATCTTTCAGGCTCGCCATCCGCGCCCCTCTCCCCCGTGTGGGGTTTTGAAATTACCCGCCTCGAGATCAAGCAAAGGCTTTGGTAAACCCTTCCACGGCATCCTTCAGTTTCGCCTGTGTTTCATCGGACAAGGCCTTGTCATTCCGGATCGTTTCCAGAAGGCCCGTATGGGCGTCGCGGAATGTCCGCAACAATTCTTCTTCAAAACGCCCCACATCAGCCGTACTCAGCTTGTCCAGATAACCATTCACGCCGGCATAAATCACGATCACCTGTTCTTCCACGGAAAGTGGCGAAAACTGATTCTGCTTCAGCAATTCGGTGAGCTTTTCACCGCGATTGAGCAGGCGCTGTGTTGCGGCATCCAGATCAGAGCCGAACTGCGCGAAGGCCGCCATTTCGCGGTACTGCGCCAATTCACCTTTAATCGCTCCGGCGACCTGCTTCATGGCCTTGGTCTGCGCTGCAGAACCAACCCGCGACACCGAGATCCCGACATTCAGCGCCGGGCGGATGCCTTGATAGAATAGATCGGTTTCAAGAAAAATCTGCCCGTCGGTGATTGAAATCACATTGGTCGGGATGTAGGCCGAGACGTCATTGGCTTGGGTTTCCACCACCGGCAGAGCGGTCATCGAACCGGAGCCATTGGCATCATTGAGTTTGGCCGCCCGTTCCAGCAACCGGCTGTGAAGGTAAAATACATCTCCCGGAAAGGCTTCGCGCCCCGGCGGCCGGCGCAACAAGAGCGACATCTGGCGATACGCGACCGCCTGCTTGGACAGGTCATCATAAACAATCAGGGAATGCATCCCGTTATCGCGGAAATATTCACCCATGGTGCAACCGGCAAAGGGCGCGAGATATTGCAATGGCGCCGGCTCCGACGCTGTGGCCGCCACGACAATGGAGTAATCCATTGCGCCATTATCTTCGAGGGTCTTGACGATCTGCGCCACCGTCGAGCGTTTCTGGCCGATCGCCACGTATATGCAGTAAAGCTTTTCTGATTCGCTTCCCTGAGCGTTGATCTCTTTTTGATTTAAGATGGCATCAATCGCCACCGCTGTCTTACCGGTTTGCCGGTCTCCGATAATCAATTCGCGTTGCCCCCGGCCGATGGGAATGAGGGCATCGATAGCTTTCAGGCCCGTCTGCATCGGTTCATGCACAGACTTTCGGGGAATAATACCCGGCGCTTTGACGTCGACCCGGCGGCGTTCGGCAGCTTCAATGGGGCCTTTGCCGTCGATCGGATTGCCCAAGGCATCGACCACCCGGCCCAACAACCCCTTGCCCACCGGCACTTCCACGATGGCGGAGGTGCGTTTGACCGTATCACCTTCTTTAATTTCGCGGTCGGAGCCAAAAATCACCACGCCGACGTTATCGGCTTCCAGGTTCAGGGCCATGCCCTTCACGCCATTGGGAAATTCGACCATCTCTCCGGCCTGCACATTGTCCAGACCGTAGATTCGGGCGATTCCATCACCTACGGACAGCACTTGCCCGATCTCGGAGACTTCAGCCTCCGTTCCGAAACCATCAATTTGTTGTTTTAGGATTGCGGAGATTTCCGCAGCCTGAATGTCCATGGGTTTTAGGCCTCTCTCATGGCAAGCTGAATTGTATTAAGTTGAGTAGCAAGGGATGCGTCGAACATTTGACTGCCCACCCGCACAACCATGCCGCCGAGCAGGTTTGCATCAATATCGACATCCATAAGAACGTCACTGTTCAAGGCGTCCCGAAGGACGGTTTTAAGCTTTTGGGTTTGTTCCTCGTTCAGGGCTTGGGCCACCGTAACTGTAGCCTGCACCTCGCCGCGATGACGCGCCACCAAGACATTAAACACGGAGATCATATTTTCAAGCGCAAACAGGCGCCGGTTATGAGCCAGCACCCCAAGAAATTTTTGCGTTAAACCTGAAAGAGACGCATGTGTTGCGACCGCTCCAATGGCGCGCATCTGATCTTCCCGATCAAAGACCGGGCTGAAAACCAGGCGTTTGAGATCCGGACTGGCCGTCAGCATCCGCTCCAGCGCGCGGCAATCGGCAGAGACCGCATCCAGAGCGTTCTGATCCAGCGCCAATTCAAACAGCGCCGTGGCGTAGCGACCGGCCATGCCGGCAGAAATTGTCTTTTGCCCTGACACGCTAAATGCTTTCGATCAAATGTTCTGAAGCGGCCAACGCCAAGGCGTGAACCACTAACAGATTGAAAATATTGCCTTATTGACAAATGAAAGAACGCATAACCACAACGCCCCCACATCCGCGCGCTGTCGTATCACATGGCCGGGGGCGTTGCAACATAAGGCGGCGGCGGGTAGTGCATCAGTTTAAACTTGAATGGCAATTCTTCGCCAAAAGACGACATTGGAAGTGGCGGCGTTTAGCGGTGGCGACCAGTCGTAAGCCAGACTTAGAGCGCTCGAAATTGAGTAATTGACATGCAACAAATATGTTGCATTATGACGTTATGGGACTTTGCTACGACCCTCAACTTAGTGCTGTCTTTAAAGCACTTGGCGATGACACTAGATTGCTGATCTTGGACGAATTGCGCGTTCGAAATGAGCAGTCGCTAGTCGAGCTGTGTGTTCGGATTGTGGAGCAACATAATCTCAGCCTGACCAGGCAAGCGATCTCGCGGCATCTGCATACGCTAGAAGATGCCGGACTGATTAAGACCACTTGGAAGGGACGGACAAAGATCCATTCCCTGAACGCTTCCCCGCTTGGGCAGGTCGCTCAAGTTTGGATAAGGCCATTTCTGTAGAAGGGAAACCACTATGCGAATGTTTATCAAGAGTGTGTTTGTGGATGACCAGGCCAAGGCGCTGACGTTCTACACGGAAAAACTCGGGTTCAAGAAGAAAAACGACCTTCCGCTGGGCGACCACAGATGGTTGACGGTGGTGTCGCCAGAAGAAGAGAACGGGGTCGAACTTCTGTTGGAGCCGAATGAACATGCCGCCGCCGCTGAGTTTCAACGCGCTCTGGTTGAAGATGGTATTCCGTGCACTGCGTTTTGCGTCGACGATATCGAGGCGGAGTTTGAAAGGCTCCAGACCGAGGGTGTGGCATTCACCCAGCCACCGATGGAGGCTGGCGAAGCAACAATTGCGGTGTTGGACGATACATGTGGCAATCTGCTTCAGCTTGTCCAGCTGAAATAGGGGAAAAACCTTGCTTCAAGTAAGAAACGCGCAGTGTTTTGATGATAACGTTCCAACTGTTACTGTGAAAAAATGGATACTCCACACCAGCCGGTCGCAAAAATAGAACTCCTCATACGCAATCCCGTTGCAGAGGTTTTTGACGCCTTCGTTAACCCAGACATCATTACGAAAATCTGGTTTAACCGGTGCTCTGGGCCGTTGGAGATGGGAAAATCAGTCCATTGGTATTGGGATTTATACAACGCGTCGACGGAAATCCGCGTCCTGGCATTGGAAGAGAACCAACGGATTTACATTGAATGGGACGTTGGTTCGGACAATCCGTCAAACGTTGAATGGACTTTTGAAGATCGGGCTAACAAAGCCACATATGTCAGCGTCATCCATAGCGGTTTTGATAGTGCGGCAGATGATGTTATGGCCAAAGTCGTCGATTCGACGGGCGGATTCGCGCTGGTGCTTGCAGCGGCGAAAGCCTACTTGGAACATGGCATCGAATTAAACATCGTCGCTGATCGTTTCTGACCGAACGTTGCCTTCACGTCCGGGTGCAGGCAGTCGACTATGGGGAGTTGGCTGTCCAATATGGGCCAATCTCGGTCATCGGAATTCAAACTGCGACTCTACCCGGCGGCGAAAGTGTCGCAGAGCCAATATTTTTGTCTGCCGGGGCAGAGGGAGGGTTCATGCCATATGACCAACACTCTAAAGGAAGCTGTAAGGGTCTATGTCTATCGTCACCCGGACATTAGATGGCGGGGCGACCTGGGACAGCCATGCCGTCAGATAGGCCTGAAGGTTAATGCTCCGGGCGGTTTTGATCAGCAGGCGATGGCGATGGCGGCCCCGCAGCAGCGCAAATGGTGCGGGCGCCGGACCCAGTACATTGACGCCCTTCGCCAGAGGCGCGGCCCGGGCCAAAGCTCGGCCGGCGCGTTCAACACCGCCTGCATCAGGGCCTGAAAGGATAACGGCCGCCAGACGGCCAAAGGGCGGCAGGCCGAGCGCCGCGCGCTCATGAGACTCCGCTTCGAAGAACACATCGCGGTCCCCTGCCACCAAAGCTTCCATGACTTCATGGTCGGGCATATAGGTTTGCAGCAAAACCCGGCCCGGACGCTGATCCCGTCCCGCACGGCCGGCCACTTGGGCGAGAAGCTGGAATGTGCGCTCCGCTGCGCGTAAGTCTCCACCGCCCAGGCCCAGATCCGCGTCCACCACGCCCACAAGGGTGAGACCTGGAAAGTGGTGCCCTTTCGCAATCATCTGTGTGCCAATCAGTAAATCGATTTCACCCCGGTTCATCCGCTCCAGAATATCCTGGGCTTGCCCAGGGCTGCGCACTGTATCGCTCGACATCACAGTGATCTGCGCGTCGGGAAAAAGCCGGGCCGCCTCTTCGGCCACGCGCTCCACCCCCGGTCCACAGCCCACAAGAGAGTCTTCAGCTCCGCACGCCGGACAGGCTTTGGGTTTGGGCATGGAAAATCCGCTGTGATGGCACACAAGCTGATTGAGTGAACGGTGCTCCACCAACCAGGATGACGAATCGGGTGACTTCATGCGGTGACCGCAGTGACGACACAGAGTTAGTGGCGCATAACCCCGGCGGTTGAGAAACAGCATGGCCTGCTCACCCTTAGTCAAATTTTGCCGTAGGGCGGTGACCAGAGGTGGCGATAGCCAGCTGCCTGCCTCAGGCTTGTCACGGCGCATATCCACCGCTTCTATAGTTGGCAACGTGGCTCCTGCGTGACGGCGTGGCAGCACCAGACGGCGGTAGCGGCCTTGATGAACATTGGTAAGTGTCTCCAGCGAGGGAGTGGCGGAAGACAGAATAATTGGGAGCTTCCCAAGTGAGGCCCGCACCACCGCCATATCGCGGGCATGGTAGATCACGCCTTCTTCCTGCTTGAACGCCTGTTCGTGCTCCTCATCGACAATGATCAGGCCGAGATCAGGAAAAGGTAAAAACAACGCCGAGCGTGCACCCACCACCACGCGCACGCGGCCCGTTGCGACTGCCCGCCAGGTGCTGCGCCGCATCGCCTTGCTGATTTCTGAATGCCATACCGCCGGCAGACAGCCAAACCGTGCGGCAAAGCGATCCAGAAATTGTACGGTGAGCGCAATTTCAGGCAGCAGGATTAGCGTCTGCTTGCCGGATTCCAACGCCGCTGCGATCGCCTCAAAATAGGTTTCGGTTTTGCCCGAGCCCGTCACTCCATCCAGCAAAGTGACGCTAAACTGAGCTTCCGCTACCGCTGCTCTCATGGCTTTGGCAGCGTCTGCCTGGTGCGGTGACAATTTTAGTTCAACGAAATCCGCCACGGGTTCGGGAAAAGGCAGATCTACAGGCCGGGAGACAGTTGTGAGGGCATTTGCCGCCGCCAGTCCCTTGACCACGCCAGACCCGACGCCTGCCTCTTGCGCCAGTTCGGCGGCAGTGCGTGGCAGGCCATCCAACAACACATCCAGTACCCTTTGGCGGGCCGGTGTCAGGCGGGCGGGGGGTGCAGCGCCGGCAAGATAGGCGGTGCGCAGTCTCGGCGGCTCCAGGGCATCAGGGGCGCGTATGACAAGAGCCAGAACCGAGCCCGGCGGCGCCAGCGTATAGGCGGCCACCCAGTCGACAAAGCTCATCAGAACGGGGGCAAGAGGCGGCGCATCAAGGCGCGCGGTGACGGATTTGAGTTTGGCCGGGTCCAGTTTCGGGGGTGCTTCACGATCAGCGGCCGCGCGCCAAACCACGCCGGTCACCTGCCGCCGCCCGAGAGGCACGGTCACAAAATCACCTGGCGCGCAGATCATGCCCGTTGGTACGAGATAGTCATAAGGGCCGTCCAGCGGCAAAGGGATCAGGACTTGGATGCGCATGGAAGCCCGTGGCGAGAGCTGAAAGACATCAAAGAAACCATCATAGGCGGCGGTGGGTTTTCATGATAGGTTTGGCAATGAGATATTTGACCGCGCGCGCCGATATGCCATAACGCCGTCTTTAAGAATATGTCATATGGCAAGTTATGAGAAAGGTCGTGAGGACAGATGAAGTTTTTTGTGGATACCGCCGATGTCGATGAGATCAGGGATCTCCATCAGACCGGCATGGTGGACGGAGTGACCACCAACCCATCTCTGGTGGCTAAGACCGGTCGTGACTTTGTTGATGTCCTGGATGAAATCTGTTCTTTCATTTCCGGGCCGGTCAGCGCCGAAGTGACCGCCACCGATGCCAGCAGCATGATCGCCGAGGGCCGTAAACTTAGCCAGTTGGCCAACAATATCGCCGTCAAGGTGCCCCTGACATGGGACGGCCTCAAAGCCTGCAAAACTCTGACCGAGGAGGGCGTCATGGTCAATGTGACGCTGTGCTTCAGTGCTGTGCAGGCCCTCCTGGCAGCCAAAGCGGGCGCGACTTTCGTGTCCCCTTTCGTCGGACGGCTCGACGACATCGGCCAGGATGGCATGGACCTGATCGAAGACATCCGCATTCTTTACGACCAGTATGAAGCGTTTGACACCGAAATTCTGGTGGCGTCGATCCGCAGTCCCATGCATGTCACGCGCGCGGCCTTGATTGGTGCTGATGTCGCCACCATTCCGCCGGCAACATTGCGCAGCTTGATTAATCACCCGCTGACGGACAAAGGTCTGGAGACGTTTCTGGCCGATTGGGAAAAGACAGGCCAATCGATATTGGATAAATAAAAAAACTGGAGCCTCATGGCACAGGCGGCCCTTTATCAGGATATCAACCAAACGATCGAGGCCCGACCAGACGCCATCAAAACGGTCGAGGATTGGCGGCTGTATCTGGCAACTGAGCGCCGCGTTTCGCCGCACACATTTAGCGCCTATGGCGGGGAAGTGTCTCGTCTCTTTACTTTTTTGAAAGAGCATTTGGGCGGCGCAGCCGGACTGCATGAATTGCGCCGCTTGAGCCCGGCGGACTTTCGCAGCTATCTTGCCCATCGGCGCGCGGAAAACCATGAATCCCCCCTCTCCAACCGATCCATGGCGCGGGCGCTCTCAGGGCTGCGGTCTTATTTTCGGTACCTCGACCGCACCGGAATTGCCTCCAATGCCGCCTTAGGCGCACTGCGTGCGCCAAAAATTCCTCATGCTGTCCCCAAGCCGCTCAGCGTTGTTGAGGCCCGCAAGGCGGTGCAGGACGCTGCGACGTTTGCAAGCGAACCATGGATCGGCGCGCGCGACAGCGCCCTTCTAACCCTGCTCTATGGCTGCGGTCTGCGCATCGGGGAAGCGCTGAGCTTGACGCCTGAGGGCGCCCTTGACGCCCAAACCCTGCGCATTGAAGGGAAGGGTGGTAAAACACGGCTGGTGCCAGTGCTGCCCGTGGTGCGCGAAGCCATCGCGGCCTATGTCGAGATTTGTCCGTACACGCTGGAAGTAGATGGACCACTTTTTGTCGGCGTTCGGGGCGGGCGGCTGAACCCGCGTATCACGCAAGGGCTGATGCAAAAACTGCGCAGTGCGCTCGACCTGCCAGAGACCGCTACGCCTCATGCGCTGCGCCATTCCTTCGCTTCTCATCTGCTTGGCAGCGACGGCGATCTGCGCACCATTCAAGAGTTGCTCGGCCATGCGAGCCTGTCAACCACTCAAATTTATACTGAAGTGGATTCAGACAAGTTGATGGAGGTTTACCAAAAGGCCCATCCTCGTGAGAAGATGAAGCGCACACAAATGATGCAAAAGGACGCAGACAAATCGTCCGTGTGAAAGTGGTGCGTGGCGGGTGCCGTCAAGTTTTAAGCTAAGGTATGACGTACACGGATTTAATTCATAGTCACGCGTGAGCTGCGGCATTATTTTACGATGGTTTGGTAGACCCGTTGTTGCAGGAAGCCATAAAAATCAAAATTCTTTGGGTTGACAACCTGGGTCATGGCCACGAAAACCAGCCTCTCTTGGGGGTCGATCCAGAATGCCGTTGAGGCTGCACCGCTCCAAGAAAA
>JAJFIO010000001.1 GCA_021774915.1 Alphaproteobacteria bacterium | reverse complement strand
CTGTCGAAATGTTTCATCCAGCAGGCCCCTCTGGCGCCCGATCATATCCCCCAATTCGCCCAAGGCTTCATTCATGGCGGATTCGCCTTCGCTCATCCCTGGCCCGTTGAAGGTGAATTGCATATTCTCCAGCATATTCATCATTTGGCTGAGCATGGCTCGCGCGCCATCCATATTTCCGTCACGAAGCATTTGCTCGATGGAATCAAGAAGCTCCTGCCAGTCTTGGCGGGTGACGGGCGTCCCTGACGGACTGCCGGGTTGCGGATTGTCGCGCATAGCTTCCATTCCCTGCGCTGCTAGAGCCGCAAGATAATCGTCCAATGCTTGACGCAGGGCTTGCATGATCTGATCGATTTCATCTTGAGGCCTGCCGTCGGCCAGGGCATCGCTGAGTTGTTGTTGCAAGTCCTTTAAACGCCGCGCAGCAAGGCTCACATTGCCATCTTCAAGGCTCAATGCGATATCCCACAGAATCTGCCCAACCTTATCAATCTCCTCTTGCCCTTTATCTCTCTGGACAATTTCAATGAGTTTCCAATGGGCTGTGCGTAACCCAAGATAAATCGAGAAATCCGGGAAATATTTCTGAGGCGCGAACGTCAGGGCATCCAGCATGCGGGCCACGCGAAAAGCATTGTCAGGATGGCGCGCAAGGTTTTTGCGCTGCTCGATTAGGGCGCGGGCTAGAGGATGCGTGAAGGGGCGTTCAGGCAGAGTAAAAGTGACAATTTTGCTCGTCCCAAATTGATCAGCTTGATCTTGTGCGTGCAATTGAATCTCGACTTCCAGCCCGGCCCATTTGTGGGCGGTGAGATCCTGATGGGCTACATCTTCAGCGCTCTTTGTTCGTAAATGAGGTAGGGGCAGGTTAATCAGAATTTCTGAAGGTGGTAGTGACAGTGTTTGGTCGCTCTCGTCTTCGCGGTCGGCTGTTCGTTCTTCAATGAGAGAGGGTGGGTTTTGTGTTTGCGGCTTTGAAGTTCTGGGAAGTACAATTCTGGCATAAGCTTTGACGACTCCATAATCATCCATCACGCCGTATGGAATTTTCACCGAGAGCTGTTTGGTTGTGGAGAGGGCGCCGGCAAATTCGATGATGGGTTTTTCGTCTCCTCGAACCGTAAAGGCCCATGAGCCCACCGTCTTGTCTTGTGTGCGCATGGTGAGCGTGACGTTTTGGGTTAAGGGGGTGGTGTATTCAAAAACGCTTGTCCCGACCGGCTCAAAATCGGTGCGTATACCGCTCTCAAGATCATGGGCGACTGGGCGATCAGAGAATTCGCTGGTTATTGTTTGCTCGATCATGGGGGCCGATCCGACCCCCTGGACGCGCGCCATGAAGATAGAGCCCAGCGGCACTTCGAGGCTCTGCCCTGTGCCGGTTTCAGCATCCTGGCGGCTCAGAAAAATCGGTGGTTCGCCGGTATAAGCAGGCGGATTGATCCACGTGTCCACTATAATAGTCATAGGGGGCGTGCGCCCGGACGCTGGATCGAGGATCCAGGCGAATTGCCCGGCGATATCCGGTCTGGCAGCCATAAAGCTGATAAAAAGACCAAGGCCGATTAAAACGCGCAGCGCCAGGGGATCGCGCCCCGCCAGGGCCGATTGCGGTAGGCCAACGCGTAATTTTGAGAGCTTGCTAAAAAGGCGCTGCTTGTGGGTGATCCACAGACTGCGTGAAACGGGGTCTTCTATGCTGTGGTTGGAAGGGGAGGGAAGCTCATCCAAGAGTGAAGAGATCGGCCGGTGAGATAATCCACTTTTTATTTCCAGCCGGCGGATCCCCTGATCCCGTGTCGGGAATTTGAGCGTCCGCAATTCGCGCCACAGTGCGTACGCAAAGACAGCGGCAAAGAGAGCTTTGATGACGTCCAATGACCACAGAGGCATGTGGCGCCAGAGGCCGGACAGTGCAAAGATGAAAAAAATCCCCAGTACGCCTAAGGCTGGCCATAGGGCTGGCCAAATTCGTTCCCAAAAAAGGGCGACGCGCGCCAGAAAAATACGGATACGTGTGGTTTCCGGTAAGTTCTCTGCGCTGATGATGGGCTCAGGCTTATGTGTCACTGGACTTTTGGCCTTCATCGTGGGTGGCTTTGGTGATTAATGTCTTGGTCTTTGATACTCTCTTATTTTGGCGATTTTACGACATCCCGAGTGAGAGTGACCTTTAATCTCGTTTCAATTAAGCCAATCGGCGATGGGCTCGGATGCCAGCATGTCCTCATAGCTGGGACGCCGCCTTATCACGGCCATTTGACCGCCACGGACCATGACCTCAGGGATCAATGGCCGTGTATTATACTCGCACGATTGTACCGCGCCATAGGCACCCGTGGACATAATAGCTACCAAGTCGCCCGATCTGAGTGGCGGCAAGTTGCAGTTTTGCGCAAACCTGTCCCCAGTTTCGCAGACTGGGCCCACGACGTCAAAAGGCATTTGAACAGCATTTTGCGCTGGTTCCACGATAGGCAGAATGTCGTGATGAGCATCATAAAGGGCGGGGCGAATCAGATCGTTCATCGCCGCGTCCAATATGACAAAATGGCGGTTTTCACCGTGTTTGATATAAATCACGCGTGAGACCAGAAGGCCTGCATTGCCCACGATCAGGCGGCCGGGCTCGAAGATAAGCTGCACATCAAGGCCGTCAGTCACCCGCTCAATCATGGAGGCGTATTGATCGGGATGTGGAGGGATCTTGCCCTTGGAGGCATAAGGGATGCCCAAGCCCCCTCCAAGATCCAAACGCTGGATATCGTGTCCGTCAGCCCGCAGGTCTTTCACGAGGCCTGAAACTTTTTTGAAAGCCTGTTCGAAAGGATCAAGGGCAGTGATCTGACTGCCGATATGCACATCCACACCGACAATTTTTAAGCCGGGCAGAGAGGCTGCATCGCGATAAATTTCGCGCGCTTTTCCCCAGGCAATGCCAAATTTATTTTCAGCTCGGCCCGTGGTGATTTTTTCATGGGTGCCCGCATCAACATCCGGATTGATGCGCAACGTAATGGGCGCCATTTTGTTCATGGCTTGTGAAACCTGTGAAAGGGCTTCCAGTTCGGGTTCTGATTCCACGTTGAACTGATATATGCCCACCTCCAGGGCTTCGGCCATTTCCTCGCGCGTTTTGCCGACCCCGGAAAAGACAATGCGATTGGCCGCCACGCCGGCTGTGAGGGCCCGCCGCAATTCACCCCGAGATACCACGTCAGCGCCTGCGCCCGCTTTCGCTAAAGTGCGGACCACGGACAAGTTGGAGTTGGCTTTGACGGAGTAAGCAATCAATGCGCCCGGCCGTTTGAATGCCTGCGCGAAAACGCGGAAATGCCTTTCCAGCGTTGCTGAAGAATAGCAATAAAACGGCGTGCCGACGTCACGCGCAATGTCGTCAATCGGGATGTCTTCAGCACACAGAATGCCGTTGTTGTATTCAAAATGGTGCATGGAGCCTTCCGCCTGGTGCTAGAGCCCCTGATTTCGTGTCAGGCTTTTATTGTCAGTGGTTTCTTGGCTTTGGTCTTTGGCCGGGGGGCGTTCCAGATTTCCCCTTCGTCCGCAACCCGAAAGTCCCAAAGCCAGCGCCATAGCGCCGACCATCATGCAAATGGTCCATTTATTACGTTTCTTCATGATAACCTCTTCCTCCATGCAGCTGCCTGGGCCGCGACGTTTTTCGGTGCTGTGCCGCCATAACTCGTCCGGCTTTTCACCGAATTCTCCAGGCTCAGAACAGAATATACATCAATGGTGATGCCCGGTTCGACTTTTTGCATGTCGTCCAGGGAAAGATCTTCCAACAGACATGCTTTCTTTTCGGCCATGGAGACCAAAGCGCCGGTAATATGGTGCGCGTCGCGGAACGGTTTATTTAGTTTCTGCACAAGCCAATCAGCAAGATCGGTCGCTGTGGAGAAGCTCTGCCCTGCCACTTTTTTCATTGCTTGGGCATTCACGCTGAGATCCGAGATCATGCCGGTCATGGCGGCCAGACACAGCCAGAGGGAGTCAAAAGCGTCGAAAACCGGCTCTTTGTCTTCCTGCATGTCTTTCGAATAGGCGAGCGGCAGGCCTTTCATCACCACGGTCAGGCCCGTGAGCGCACTTAAGATCCGGCCGCTTTTGGCTCTGACCAGTTCCGCCGCGTCCGGGTTTCGTTTTTGCGGCATGATCGATGATCCCGTGCTGAAGGCGTCGGACAGGACAACGAAAGAAAATGGGCTTGATGCCCAGATCACCAATTCTTCAGCCAGGCGCGAGAGATGAAGCGCGGTGAGGCTGGCGGCGCTTAAGGTCTCCAGGGCAAAGTCCCGGTCCGATACCGAATCAAGGGAATTGGCTGTGGGCCGGTCAAAGCCGAGTTCTTCAGCGGTGGCCTCCCGGTCGATGGGAAATGAAGTTCCGGCCAGAGCGGCAGCGCCGAGCGGGCATTCATTCGCACGGGTATGGGCATCAGAAAACCGGCCTCTGTCACGTCCAAACATCTCCACATAGGCCAGACAGTGATGGCCAAAGGTGATGGGCTGTGCCGTTTGCAAGTGGGTAAATCCCGGCATCAGGGTTCCGGCGTGCGCCTCTCCTTGCGTGACGAGAGCGCGCTGCAATTCCTTTAAAGCCCGGTCCGTCTGAGTGATGGCGCCGCGTACCCAGAGTTTAAAGTCGGTGGCAACCTGATCATTGCGTGAACGCGCGGTATGAAGCCGTCCGGCCGCATCGCCAATCAGCGTTTTCAGCCGCGCTTCAACATTCATATGGATATCTTCCAGCGTGCGTTCGAACTGGAATTTGCCCTCTTCGATC